>JANWWW010000100.1 GCA_025055295.1 Deltaproteobacteria bacterium
AAGCCGAGACTTGAATCACCAAATTAATTTCGGCCACACTATACTTTAATCTTATCCATTAATCCAAAGGGTGTTTCTTGTACAGTCTTCTCGCCAAGGATTTCATCGGTTAATTTTCGATTGTTATGTCTTACAAGAAAACTTGCGTGATTTGTATTTTTCGTAGATGATTTCAAAATATTATCTGGCTTATTGGTTGGTTTTGGGCTACGTTCAGGTCTCAGAGAGGGATTTTTTGTTGCTAAATTGATCAAATCATTATCATAAGTCTTAAAGCTATCACCGGTATCAGACGAATTTGCCTTAGTTGATTTTTTGTTTTCGTTTTTCCTGTCTCTTTTAGCTGTTGTTTCTTTTTTCCTTCTCTTAGATTTTCTTCTTACCCGTTTTTTCAGACGATTGAAAGTTTCTCGAGCTTCTTTGTGCATTCTTTTATGCAAAATCGCTGGTGCGTGTTTTGTAATTGACTGTTCCAGTTTTTCCTGAGCAGATTTTAAGGCGTAAAGAAGAGCCTCTCCATCATCGAAAAGCTCCTTCTTGAGTCTTTGCTTGTCAAAAGCCGAAAGGCATTTGAAGGCTGGTATATCATCAAGAGCCCGTATCAGAGAATTTCTGTTTCGAAGTAGGGTAGTGATGTCGTCTTCAAATAATTTCAGTGCTTTAAGCCAATTCTGATACTCTGCGGTTTTTACAAGATCATCAATAAGCATGCCTGACATTTTGTATTTCGACAGTGCTTCTACTGAAGCCATCATCCCTTTGAAGCTTTGTCTTGAGGTAAAAAGCTGGGAAATTACTTCTAAAGTTTTTTTGTTAGAGAGTAACGGGGATTTCACTGGAAAGGGCAAGCAACAAAGAAGGAGATTGAAAAAGCTTACCTTTTGGCCCGTTAAATAAGCCGAAGCCAAGGTAATTGCTGCATTTAACGCAATTTGGGGAAGTAACATTTTTTCTCATTTATGTTATGGCTTAAATTTAAAAACTGTGATTAAATTTTTCGAATATTGCCAACAAGCCTCGAAGCGACATGTTTGGGCATAGCTTTTGATGCATATTAATAAACGGACCATTTCTATTTTAAAAAATCTTCTGGGCAACATGCCGACTGATATCATAATCTGGAATAGACTCGCGAAAAGATCCTTTCAAACGGCTTAGGAGCCTCTTTTAATCCAACCTATCGATTGTGTGTTTTGCCCGAAAAATTAGTTAAGCCATAAAGTGAAAAGGTCCCAACAAGTTAACCCATAGCCGGAATTTTCCCCACGGCTTTTAACAAACACCAGAGCTCAATTTTTTTTTCGTTAAGGGTTTTTTAGCCTTTAAAACCTAGTTAGGACTTAGTGGAGCGCGTTCCTCAATTATGTTGTAAAGCCTTGCATCCCCCCAGGGGGTTGTCTTTATGTGAGCTATGAGCTTTAACTCATCCCACCTCTCTTCAAGTCTTTTTGCGATTTCTGGTGAGGTAAAGTAAGCCTCAAGGCCATAATCTATACGAATCGAGTCACTCCACACTCGTCCTATTTTTCCCCGAATCACGTGAGAAAACGGACTGTGTAACTTTTCCAAGTTTCGACTTAATTTTACGGGATTACCGTGTTCATCAAGATATACATACACTTTTTGTTCACGTTTAAATTCCTCGTTTGATATATTTCTTGGCAAGCTCGAGATATCGTACCAAAGCCTTAAGTAATTACCCCGCATCATATCAGGTGGATCGTATAGCCGAGCAGGCAGAAATAAATCCTTTCCAATTAAAATTGGAATTTCACCATATATAAAAACGCCTACCATGATGAAAAAATAAACTGAATTCAGGGTTAACTGAATGACAACCTGTTTCTTATCCATTTTTCAAACCATAAAAATCCTAAACCAGAGCAAATCAGCAGGAGCGCAACCACAGTGTAGTTTATACTCTCTGAAAGAATTTTTGTGACTAAAATAATTATCGAGTAAAATGCTCCAAACCGAACAACCAACAAGTTTTTCAATTTGAAGCCATTATAAAGTATTAACATACCCAAAACTATTCCGATAACAGTACAACTCAAAGCAAAGAATTCTAATAGATGAGCCTGATCTTTGGTTGTAAACCCGATTGCAAGCTTCGATGAAATTATTGAGATCAAACCCAAAAGATAGCAAATACTGCCAATTCTTACCCATAATTCTCGAGCTGATACGAGGGTTATTAACATAAAAACTAGTAAAATAAATTGCATGGCAACGAGCAACTTAGAATCGGCGTAGAGAAGCTTCCAAAATGAATTAAAGTTGCCCAAAAACACAAGAAACAGAATACCCCTAAAGCTCCAAATCTTTGTGAAACTACCTATTGCCGTTTTTTCAAACCTGTCGCCTACGGCTAAACCGATCGCCAGTAACGACAAAAAAAATATTAGGTATTCAAAATCTCCAACATTCAAAAATTTCAGAAGCTCGCTAAAAAAGCTCAGGGCGCAAAACAAGTTGAAACAATGTAAAGTTAGCGAGTCTCTTTTAAAACAATGAAAATAATTTGGCAAAGCTACTAACGGGTACAGTATGAACCACTCGCTTGTTTCAAAAACAAGCCACAACCAGAGGCTGACTGAACTAATTATCGATACAGATAGCACATTTGTGGCAATACCAGTTAAAGCTGTCCCTAGCCCCCAGAGCAGGTATCCTTTTTCAAAATAAAGACCGAGGTGGTACATTTGTCCCGTTAGAAAGATCGTCGCTCCAAATAAAAGCGCCGAGATTATAATCAAAGTAGTGCCGTAGTCTAGGTTATTTAACTTTCGCTTAATTCCAAGTGTCTGCGTAACTAATGTGCTTACCGTTAAAATTAAAATCCTCAGTATTTTCGGAATTGAATGCCAGTTTTGTTCCAACAGAACAATTATCCCAAGTCCAACCGCAATCGCTGCGATTACTCTGAGAATTCCTACTCTTATACGAGGTTGTTGAAAGTCAAGATTTTCATACGCTGAAATTTTTTGCGCCTGTTGCTCTGATATTAATCCTGCCTGAACCCATTCATTGATTTGGTCGGCTAACTCCTTTTTAAAGAGTTTTATAAATTTCACCTGTTAAAGCAAATGTAATTTAGCCCTGCCTGAGAAATCAATAAAGAATTTACATATACCTGTTGAAGAGGATTCTTTAATTAACATAGCAGAGCTTATTATTGCCCATTGGAAGAGGACTCTTTATGCATGTCGCTTATTTTGAAGTTTAACAGTATTTTAAAAACTAAATCCGTGTTTGAGTGGCTGAATTTTTTTTACCGAAAGGACTGCCACGAAGTTTAAACCAAACATTCAACTTCCACCAGTCGGTTCAGGATCAAATTTTGACTTCATCAAGCAAGAACAAAATTTGAAAGACATGTGAACGGAATAAAACTTAGGGTTAAGTCATTTATCATCGAATATAGTTCAAAAGATGATAAAACTTTTTAAAAAGCATGGCCTAGAAAACTGAAAAGATTAGAGATGGTAAATTAAACCGACTGTTGTCTTTAGTTTCTATTCGAAACATTTCGAAACGATTTGTTTTTAAAAGATTTAGTTGCTACTCATTGTAAAAACCGTTTGTTTTAACCACCTTCATAATATTCCCGTAAAACTCGGCAGTGTTGACAATCTTCGGATCGACATGCCAATGAATGAGCATTCAAGTTCCTCAAAGCTTTTTCTAGT
>JANWWW010000101.1 GCA_025055295.1 Deltaproteobacteria bacterium
ACCGTTACGATGTTAGGAGCTTAACCCACGAAGGGGCTAATGAGGCTCGATACTACTGGAAGAAAGGGCTTGTTCAATTAGCGCAAGCATCAGAGATTGCGAAAGTTGCAGAAAAGAGTTTAGGGTTTGTAAAAACACTTGCAGGATTTAGTGTGCAAGTATCTAATGACGGCGAAACACCAACGGTGGTTTGTAACCTTAACGAGCATTATAAAAAGAATAGATTTCCGAGAGAGGCGAAAATATTAGATCCATTGATTGCCAGGGCCTATCTGGAATTCCTTGAAAGGGGCCTGTGGGATAGTTCAAAAGACAAAGAAATAGCTTCGAAATGGGGGGTGCCGCAGAGTGAGGTCGAATACGCAAGGCGGCATCTTTATGGCTCTATTGACGAAGCATGGTTTAGAAAGCACAATTTCACGGGTCTGGGTAATCTACCTCAGGATCCTGAACAAGCAAAAAAAATTGTTGAAAAACTTTGCAAAGACACGGAAAGGCTTCTTAGAGATCGCAAAGACAGACTAAACCCAACGCTCGTTACAGGTCTTAACATACTTTTCTCAACAGCCGGAACACTGATCGTCAATCCGGGTCTTACCGCAATTAAAGCTCTTGAATCAGCGGCTGTTGGCGCTGGCGCTGCATATGTAGCCAAGCAGGCCGGAATTCCAAAGGAAGTAGCTCAAGCTGTTAGTATACTAGCGGGAGCACAGGTAATAAAAGGGAACGCGAAGCGCACCAGCTCTGGACCGAATTTGCCGCCGGGAGAACAATAATAATGATGACCGATTTTATAGTTAAAAAATTATGAGCAAAAAACAAGAGGTAAGAAATTACAAAGGCATAAAAAATGTTTTTGACATTCGCGCTCAAAAAGGAGATAGAGCGCGAGCTGAGCAATTTTTGCAGAACATTGCAAATGATTACCAGACGTTTGTGAGGCAAGTTCCTCAAAGCTCGATTAAACAGAAAATATTCCCGGAGCAAAATGTGATGGCGGGAATTGACGCAAAAAAAGTTCCTACGAGCAATAAAGAGTACAACGAATTTCGGGTTGCAACCGAAAAGGCCCTGTCTCGCATTCAGTTTTATATGTATGTGCAAGAGCTTGCGAGAAAATATCACACAATCGACGGCAAAATAACTGAGCAATCGTTAATCAACGCATACAACAAAGCGCGAACAGAGATTACAAGCTTGGTTGGCGAGGATAGAGCCAAGCTTATATTTGACAGTAAAGGAAACTTTAATCCTAAAGATGAGGTGTTCCAACAAAAAGTTCGTCTTAAAATCGACCGTGGTGGAACAGCAACCTTGAGTAATGAAAAGTTGACCTTATGGGATCACATCGAAATCAGATTAATAAGACATGTCGCGGTGGGGGTAATAAGCAATTGCCCGCGTCAGATGAATTTCTTGGCGGATCAACTAGAGGGTAAACCTGTATACAAGATTTACCAAGCCGAGAAAAAACCAGAAACAACCCGTGAACCTGTCACAAACCCAGAGACCACGACAACTGAAGAACCAAAGTTGGAATATAAACCACAACCTCTCGCGATAAATGCCGAAGAATTTTTGAAAAACAATTACTCGCCTATTGGCACGATTGACGGAAATGGGGTCATGACCGAAGTGAAAGTCAGAGTCACCGATTCGTCTCCTTACAATCCGCTGCCAGCTTTAATTAGCGGAATCGTAGCAGGTTTGATAAACAAAAAAGACGGTAACAGACCGCCAGCCCTAGTTCCAGACGAGAAACATCCGGGTGGTTCGGGACAAGGTTCAACTGGTTCAGGCAATTGTGGTACAGACTGCCCACCAGTATTACCCGACAGAGAATAGTCCTGATCAAGACAAAAATAACAAATTTTATTTTGATTGTTTAAATTTCATAGCCGCACCGATTGTCGCAAATCAGTCAACTCGATCTTTTTTGACACAGCGCTATTTGTAGATAGGTTTAACCTCGTCGGAGAGATATCAAGTAGAAACTCTTTACAAACCACGAAAAACTTAGTTTTAGCAACTCGAGGCTTAGAGGCAAACGGTTGTTTTACACTTTGTTAATACCCGGAGCTGTTTTTGCGGTGTAATGGTGTCACAAGCCTTCCATTAAAAAGCTCACGATATTTACAAATTTGAAATCACTTTCACTTAAATAATCTTATGGACAAGAAGCAGAAACGACTCAACAATCTCAAATAACCGCAGAGCTTCAGTTAAAAAAATTTCCGGTCTGAGCCATATCACTGAATACATGCTGAGAATTGATATTGCTGAATGAAAAAAACAGATTTTGATATTGAGCTACTTAATATTTGATACTCCGTAAAGATTATTTTCAAAACACTTTGGAAGTGACTACTCGAAATATGGTAAAGGGTGGCAGACAACGCTTAAATCATAAATTATCGCTAACGGTGGCAAAGAATGCCCCAAACAATGAACAGAAAAAAAGGTACAGGTGGCTTAATTGTTATTATCAGAAAATCAACAGCCGTTAAATAAATCAATAATTCACACGATACGTAACTTTCTTTGAGTCTTTCGAGCTGAGAATTTGCTGGGTTTATTAATGTAACACTTTTAGTAACCAATGCAACTTTATTTGCTGTAAACTGCTTAAAGTATTGTTCAAATTGTGGCGATCTATCTTTTGCTGTATCTTAGTATAAGTATCTTTCACCCAACAGAGCCTCTGACCCGTATATCTGGGCGCTAAAAACTAATCTCAAATCATCCTATTGTAATTTTTTCCGTTACACGTTAAAGCATACCTTGTTAAATGAGGCTCGACAGGGAAAAAAAGTCGAAACCGTCACCTTTTGTTAAATTATTGCTGGTTGTGTTTAAAATACATGCTGATAAATCAACATGAACCAAAATAGGATGAAGAAACTCCTTGTAAATCTTGAGAAAAATTTTTAAGCGACTTAGCAACTGTCAGATTGCTGAACAAGACAATTCATTCGAACTAAACACTATCCGATCTGGTCAGGTTCTCTTATGAAATTTTTATCCGAGTTTTAAACTATTTACCTGAGTGCTTGGGAACCAAATTAACGGTAATATACTCAGGGTACTTGTTGTGAGCGCCGGACGCCCAATCAACCCCTGCTCCGATAAGACCTCCAATAATTAAGTTGCCAAATAAGGCTGTATCGGTGCCGGATTCCGCAAATCCTTGTGAGTCCTCATAGCCTTCTTTCTTGCATGTGATGTTCAGATCCTCTTTTGTTTTTTCAATATAGATTGAGCCCGGTGTTTTATCAACAACAGCTATTATACGCCCCCCACGCGTCACCTCGCATCTTGCCCCTTGCGGATTACTATTAATTGTTATCGTTTGACTTTTGCCCGAAACTATAGTCGCGCAACCTAAAGCAACGATGCCTGCAAAAACTACTGCTACGTACAACGCACTAAATGTTAAAACAGTACTTGTGTAATTTCGTTCTACGATCATTTCCTTTAAGTGTATTTTTTAACTTAAATTAAATCAATTGCAAAAAAATATCGACAACGACCGTTTCCACGCACTATTAAACTGTTAAATTATAAAGAATTAAGTTTAAGGCACAACTGTCCTTTCTATTGTGTAAATTCTAACATACTCACTCATGTTTGTCAAACAAAATTT
>JANWWW010000102.1 GCA_025055295.1 Deltaproteobacteria bacterium
TCAAGTTGTGGTATACAACCTGTTAGGTAGGCCTCAGACCTTCCAGTCATCTCACCTGTTTTAGTGGCATTTATTAACTTTTCCAATTTATCTAACCTTTCTTTCAAACATGCGAGAGCTTCCTGCTTGTTTTCTGAGGTTAAAAAATCCTCAACCGATGCAAGGTTCTGCTTTGCCCGCTGGATATAATTCGAAACTAAACCATAATCAAAGTCTGAAGTAGAGGGCTCACTCGTGCGACGCCGATTTTGTAAAATTACTGATAATTTACCGATATTTAAGTTAAATTGTAAAAAGTGCCGAAAATCTTCAGGACTCTTATCCCAAAACTTTTCAGACGACATCAAATTTCCCAAATCCACCAAATCATTAACCAACCGAATTTTGTCGTTTACTAAGTGGGCATCTTGTCGAGCAGGCATTCTAATTTAACTAATCAAAACAATTTCAATCCTGCTTCAAATGATGTATTAAAATGTCCATCTCATTCGGTTAGCTAAATAACGAAAGAATTGACGGAAGGATTTTAAAAAATTTCTTTTAATAAAAAACTGTTGGCTCACTGCGATTTTTTCGTACTTCCGGTTTTTTCCTTCAAAATTTTTGATCAGTTTTAATTTTCCCTAGCAAACATAAAGCAAAAAAAATCTATATTACAATTATCAGGTGTTTTCGATGAATTTTCCCCGCTCTTTGTCGAATTTTTGCCTCACAGTCTTAAGACACCATATTTAAATATGCAATACAGAGCCCTAACGGCGTCTTTGAATCCAATTTTTTTTCCTTCTTCGTATGTTCTGCCACTATAACTTATTCCTACTTCATATATTCTCCAGTTCCTCCTAGCAATCTTACATGTGAATTCAGGCTCAAATCCAAACCTATCTTCACAAAGTTCCATACCATTTAGAACCTCCTTTCTAAAAACTTTGTAGCAAGTCTCCATATCGCTAAGATTAAGATCAGTTACAATATTAGTTAAAAGAGTCAGAACTTTATTCGCTACGTAATGCCAAAAATAGAGCACTCGTCTGGGATTGGTCGTTAAAAATCTTGAGCCAAACACGATATCAGCTTTGCCTGAAAGAATTGGCTGAAGAAGAAGAGGGTATTCGATGGGGTCGTATTCGAGATCGGCGTCCTGAATGATTATTACATCCCCCGTTACATTTTCAAAACCGGTTCTTAAAGCCCTACCCTTGCCCATGTTACGATCATGACACACAAGCTTCGAATAAAGATGCGGATTCTGCAACAAAAATTCTCTTGTGCCATCAGTTGAGAAATCGTCAACGACGATTATTTCCTTGTCCAACGGAAAAGATTTTTTAACAATCGTTAAAATTTGACTAATGTAATTAACCTCATTAAAAACGGGGATAACAACTGAAACTTTCATAATCTCAAAAGTATATTCTTCCTTTTTATTTCTTTTACAATTTCCTCGTAGGCTTTCCGTCTCACGGGGTCGCAAATACAGACAAACTCATCTAAAGTAACCCATTTGACCTCACTTAACTCATTGCTAGTGCATTTACTTAAATCAACTTCAGTTCCAATAAATTTAAACACGATAAACCTCTGACTTTGACCATGATACACTTCGTCACCATAATCCTTTGGAGCTTTAAATTTATAAACATTCAAATAATCTAGAACATCTATGGGAACCAGATCATTTCGAGAGATTCCTAGTTCCTCATGGGCTTCCTTAAACGCAGCCTCAACGAGAGTACCCATTTCAATGCCACCCTGTGGAAGCTGCCAAATCTCAGCCCCTGCCCGTTTTCCTACCAAGATTTTGCCTTCTGAAGAGAATATTACCAAAGCTACATTAGGGCGAAGTTTAGCTTCATTTAAGCTATTCTTATTAGTCCTTTTCTTGCCAAACTTGCGCACTGCTCCTTAAAACTTAAACCTTCAAGTTGAAAACTCGAACCACCTGAGTATATCTCAAAAATTAAAATTTTTCCAACAACACCCGTAAACGAACATCTCTCACATCCCGGCGAGGTAAATAACGTTTTGTTCTCCAACTCAGAATTTTTTAAGTCAACTATTCTGCATTTTTGGCATATTTTCGGATAAAGCCGTGTAAAAACAACGCATGTGATGTTTGGCTTCAATAAATCCCAATTTCCCGAAAGAGCTTCGATTCTTGTTCTAAATGCTACTAAGTCGCCAGCGTGAATTGTAGCCAGAATGCTGTGGCCAAGAGCACAAGCCTGTTCCGCTGTTTTTAATGTTTGCGAGTCGCGCAATTCCCCTAGTGCTATATGATCAGGATTGTGCCTTAAAACAGCTTTCAGAGCGCACGCATAATCAAAATCTTTTCTAACTGGTATTTGACATATCTCCTCGAGATCAATCTCCGGGGGGTCTTCAATGGTTATGACGAAATTTGTCTTTGCAAACTGTTTTAAAACGGCGTATAGTAGAGTTGTTTTACCAGAGCCCATAGGCCCGGCTATGAACTTAAGCTTGCCGGGTTGCTTTAACAGTTCTAATAGAATACCTATTTGAGATTTAATCGGTGTCAGTTCAGTAAGATCAAGCATCTCAGACCGAGACAGTTGTCTTATTGTTGTGGTCTTTCCATGAAGAGTGGAAACTATACTTACCCTAAATGAATACTGATTGCCAAATAACGTAAGCCTAAACGAACCTTCAAGGTATGGAGCCGAAGTCGCGAAATTTAAATTTGACAAAACTTTTAATATGTTAAGAATCTTACTGTATGCCTCTTCGCTTAATAGCTCGGTGCTTTTAGAAGTTGTATTCATAGCGGTTTTAATGCTTACCTCAACCCCACTCTTAAGGGGAACGAAATATAAGTCCGAAATCGAATTGCTCACCTGATATTCAAGAAGGTTTTTTAAAAGCTCCCCCTCTTTGCTGGCCAAAAGCTCCGGTATAACGGGATGACTGATCTGTGGTTTTTCAGTTTTAGCCGTCTCAAGCTTCAACCCTAGCTTGGAATAAACGTAATCGATCAAATCAAAAAGCTCCTCTTTTGACACTTGACGTATGAGTTTAAGCTTTCTTCTAATTATTTTTTCCACTTCCGCTAGCTCCTGCTCGTTGAGACAAGTAAAAACAGCTATTTCATCGGAAACGGTCATAAAGACGGGCAAAAAAAGAAATGATCTGCACTCAATGACATTAAATATGCGCAATGCTTTAATTTCAACCAAACTCAGGCAATAAGACCTTAGTTCTTCCGACGGAAGATTGGATTTTGTCACCCTTTTTAATATCGAGGAATATCACGATCAGTTAACAACTCTATGTTTTAATAAAGAATAAAAGATATTAAAATAAGGTATGAATGGGCCTGTAGCTCAGTGGGAGAGCACATGCTTTGCACGCATGGGGTCGAGAGTTCAAATCTCTCCAGGTCCATAATTAATTTTCTCAATCTACTGTCCCTTGTAGGTTTTTTCAATTTAAGATTATCGAACAATGATCGCTTGAGATGCCTATAGAATAGCCTCCTCACTCTGATTTATTTGCCACAGCTTTAAACGCGATCTCTTTGATCTACTTAAACTTGAATATAAAATTTCGCGATTCCTTAAGGCTCTTTTAAAAATTAGTAGGGCGCAGTGTACTGATTGACATTTTAGTCAAAT
>JANWWW010000103.1 GCA_025055295.1 Deltaproteobacteria bacterium
AGTGAGAAACTTGCGCAATGTCTCATTGGTTAAAGTTGAGAATCTTTCCGCTGTGAACTTTTTTAACAAAGACAGAGTACTTGCTACCAGCAAGGCGCTGGAGTATAGTAATCAGGCGTATTTGAGTTAACATGTCAGAGAGCTATAAGTTGTTCGACACAATTATTGAACCTGTAATATCTGAAAAAGCCTTCAAACTGGGGCAAGGGGGTGGGGAGCTCGTTTTTTACGTTAATCCTGGGGCTCAAAAACATGATATAAAAAATGCTATTGAAAAAATTTTCGAAGTAAAAGTAAAAAAAGTGAGGGTTCTCAATCAAATCGGTAAAAAGAAAAGAACTAAACTCGGGACCCTCGGTACTCGTCCTCGTCGAAAAAAAGCGTACGTAACTTTAATGCCCGGGTACCGGGTGGATCTTTTCGAATAGCTAATAGCTGTCTAGTGAAGAACTAATCGGCTTTCTTAAATCGTTACATAAATCTTTTAGAGATCTGGTACAGATAAAAAAAAATTTTGGTTAACCCGATTCTTATTAGTTAGTCATAAAAGCTTTTTTATCAAGTTAAAATTAAAGCATTTTGCTGCAATCTGGGGCATGAAAACCGCGTTTTACGACATATATTCTTTAAGCATAAAATTAAGCGTAGAAGTGAATAGCGAGTTTGAAGTATTAATGGCACATAGTTGGTGATTAATCTTGATTGCTCAGGCAATTGCGTGTTGGCTAATCAGAGATATCCTATGAAATCCCCAAAATTTTTTAGAGAGACCGGCTCGAAGGTTCTTAGTTCGAGCCCTTTTTGTTACCCTTAAAACATAACCATGCTAACGAGAGCCACGAAGAAAGAATTTTATGGACAGGAAGAAGCATTATGAAACATAGGAAAATTCAGTTTATCATACACGCAAATATCCGCTGACTTTGAAAGTTAAGTCGGATAATCAATCTAAATTCCAAAATGAAAATATAGTTACTAAACGAGAGGAGCAAAACAAGTAGGCGAATACTATTGAATGACACAAAATGGTCAATTTTAAAAACTTTTTTAAAGTGACCACCTTGAAAAAACGGGCTGAATCGTAGCCCGAACATACTATCACAGTAACAAACTTGAGATATACAATGGTGGCATTGAGACGCAAGGTATTTCAAACTTTGAAACCTTTAACACGTTGATTGTGCCATGATAGTTATTCAGCCTTTTTAGAAGGTATTACCGGTAACTACATTATTTATTAGGTTTTACTAAGGGTCAAAAATAGTTTATAATTTTTAGAAGATGAGAAGGTTTAGTTTCGCACTTTCGAGGAGATTAACCGACCTTGTTGGAAAAACTTATGCTCGTATTTGTAGACTTGCTTCTAATGTTAGTAAGTACAATCAGAGTCCGGGGACAGACAATGAGAAACAAATTCAATCCATCGATGTTATCACGAGCCATGATAACTATAATCTGCAACTAATTAGTCCACGAACACTAAATAATAATAATCAGATAAGTAATCAAAAAGAAACAAAGGTATTGCATGTAAACCAGTCCAGTGGTCATGCTACACAATTAAGTGATTTGGAGCAAAAACTACATCGGCTGGCTTTCGATCTCAAACTTTGTGCGGGGATAATTTCGGAACGTTGGAATAAATTACCTTTTTATAAACGGGCGATTCAATGGACTCAACTTAAAGAAAGCACCCGGTGGGTGATACTCGGAGGAATAATAGTTGGGGCTTGTGTTTTCGGAGGTGCTTTAAGCTTTGGTGGCAGTATTATATTTGGGCCGGTAGGATTGTCAACGATGGTTATTTTATCAGTCTTACTCGGAGGTGCCCTGGGTGACCGTATTGCAGATTTCAACATAGGCTTCTCTGACGCAAAATTTATGTCCAAAAGCATTAACAACTTCTTTGAAAGTATAGGGTTAAGACCTCATGGAGACGAGATCGTTATGAAAGTTTTTTTTAGATTTGATAACGGCCAGCCCGTATCAAGCGATAACCTCTTTCATTTTCTCCGCGAACAAATTGTAATGACGCTGAAAGATTTAAAGCGAGAACCTGTGGCTGATGAACTATACCGTATTATGAGTGAGTATTCTTGATTATCCAGTTAACCTTTATGAGATAACAGGCTTTTGTTGGATAAATTTAAATCATGACGTGTCGCCGTCTAACTCGGCATGAGTTTAAAGCATTTTAAGAAAGGATCCTACAACCTGAGTTTATCCCTAGCAAGTTGTTTACAAGCGGATACGTGGCTTTGAGCTGGTATCTTGTGATTTCAAACAATATGTGCGTTGATGCCCTCGCAACAGGCTTTGTTCATATGTTTACGCTTTTAGTTTTAAGAAATGTGATGATTATTTCTGGTGTAAGGGGTGCTTTAAAAATACTCAGGAGAATAGTTGTTTGGTGGCTCCCTACAGTTTCTAAAAATAAACCTTGCTATGGTTTTAAATTTTTACGACTTTTAACCGCTTAATTTTGTTGTTCGATTTCTAAACACACTAAACAAGTTTTGTTACCCAAGAGCACTCCCAAAAGATATGATTTATCCTCTTTTTTTATGAGTTGGATTGGTATGAAGTCTGCGTAAGGATACCCTAAATTTTTTCTGCCAACTCCATGGTTGCTAACCCACACTTCAAGTGATAAATCTGAGATTGAAGAAACTACCACTGCTTCGGCTAGAATCGTGACACGGTAAGGTGCTTTGGTTTTACCCATGATTTCAACAGGTACACGAACAGCCCGATTAACGCCATCAGAGCCTTCCAACCTAATTTGCAAAAATGCTTTTTTTTCGCCGACCATTTCTTCAAATTCCACAGAAGCCTCAAGGTGATTAACTTTATATAAACGATTTTTTTGCAAATTGCCTCTCAGGGACCCTCCAACATTCTTGTTGTTAAAATTTACTATAAAGTATTCAGATGAATCTGCTTGATGTGTTTGTAGTAACATATACACTTCATCTTGAGGCGAGGTTACAATCGTTGGACAACTCGTGGAGCGAAAAACCGTGAGAGAATTGACCAGACAAAAATCAAGCAATAATTCGGGATGTTGTCTAAATTCCGCCTCGGTCGGCTGGAAAATGTCCCTTGGCGAAAGCTTAGGTTCTTTTGCTAGGGTTGAAAACTTAATCTTTAATTCATAAGATTTTATAGATTCTGCAACCCTAGTCGTTTTCCGAGCCTTTTGGCGAATTTCATCTAGAGTGTAAAGTTTTCCTTCGGTTGTATGTAAGTACAATACCTCATGGTGGGATTCAATCTGTATCCATTCCATGAAATTCTTCGATGGCCTTCTCCTTAATGGGAAGAAATCATGAATATTTTGTATGTCGGTAAATTGTAGATTCACGTCATTTGGCACCGTTACTGTCTTGACTAGCAATGTGCCTTCTGCGAACTGCTTGCGAATACCAAGAATTTCTATGCTAGTTCCATGCGGGTTCACAAAATAGAAGTCGAGAAAGCTACCTTTAAAGTTTTCTCTTAGAATTCTGGGTTTACCTCCTTCAGAAGTTATCATACACGCTGTGCTCGTAGACTCACTAATACACACGGCAACGAGAAAATTTGTAAAGCCCCGAAAGTTTGAATCTTTAACCTATGTTAAATTA
>JANWWW010000104.1 GCA_025055295.1 Deltaproteobacteria bacterium
TTTTATTTAGCAAACATAAATGCGGCAAAAACGGTACCTGCATGGGAAAACATCGATCTAATTTCTAAGTTTCCGCAAAAGAAATTTGCGTTCAATATGACGGGAGAACTGGCTGCATGTGCCTTTTCAGACGGAATTTTGTGCGGCATTGACTCCGAGAGCAACTTTGAGTGTTTCAAGTTAGCCGGTGTAAAAAAAGCCCTCAAGGGTGCTGTCGGCAAAAAAGTTGACAAATTCTTTGGATACAATTCCTCTTTTTATTTTTCCACAGAAAATGGTGTTTTCAATATTCAAAATCGGGAAAAAATAGCTGATACCTTAAGTGCTTTTTTCAACTTAAAACTGATAGATCTGCCACATAAAGGTTAGTTCAGTGAAAACCTTGTACGTCCAAATCATTTACATTTTGCTAGCTTGCATCTGTGTTGCTTTTGACCTCTATACGAAATTTTTGGTTAATAAATACCTGGAATTAGGAGAATCGATTACTATTTTGGAGGGTTTTTTTAATATAACCAATGTCCACAATTACGGATTTGCCTTTGGGGTTTTAAGCCAAAGTTCAGTCATTGTCAAATCCACCTTTAGCATTTTTATAGCCGGATTTCTCCTTTTTCTTTTTGTATGGCTCTTTTTCTTTGAGAAAGTCACACTTAAAAAGATAGCTCTACTGATGATTTTTTCAGGAGGAGTGGGCAACTTGATTGATAGACTTACGCTGGGTTACGTAAGAGACTTTTTTGACTTCTATTACGAATCTTTTCACTGGCCTGCTTTTAACCTTGCGGATGTTTACATAACCATAGGCATCTTCCTTTACTTTGTCGTGGACTTATTTTACAAAAGGCCAAAGAGAAATTAATAAAAATTTAATTCTTGAGTTGTCCCTTCCAAATTCGATTACTGCTGGCAAGCAAGAAGCTGAGAACCGTATATCTCCTAACTTTAGCTTGTAGAAACTCCACCTTTAAACTTTTATAGCATCTAATCAAGCACAACATTTCACCAGTAATTGTTTTAAATTGCGGACCTAAAGACTAAGAAGTCTGTTTTTTTTTGATCACTCGATGAGCGATATCGACATTGAATTGCTACTGAAAGCGTTTTCCGGCCAATTTTCTCTCAGTTCAGTATTCAAGCGAAGTTCACTTTTTCCATTCTGCGTTCGCCAGATCGCTTAATACTCATTTTAGTCCTCCATGACCAAATCTTTTTTTCTGCTTAAATATATCTAAATAAATTTAATAGCATTTCGTAAATACAATGACTACTTCTCTAACTAGTTTTTTCCTATTGACCCATGTTCTAAAAACTCGCTATTTTTGACTGTGATAGTTAGAAGCAAACAGGGTCTGCTTTTAAAAATCAAGACATAGCCTCCGACCAGTTTTTTCCGAAGCCGATTTCAACTCTTAAGGGGACCATTAAGGAGACAGCGTTCTCCATTTCATGTTTCATAATATCAGATACAACATCCCGTTGCTCTTCTTCCGTTACAACCAACAATTCATCGTGAATTTGAAGATATATGAAAGTCGCACCAAGACCCTCGTTGGAGAACTTTTTCGCAAGTTTTACCATCGAGGATTTTATGATGTCAGAGGCGCTTGCCTGAATTGGTGTGTTTTTGATGATTCTTTCTTGTTCAGTTCCCTTGAATGAGCTGACCCAACGCAGTCTTCCTAAAATTGATTTTACAAAGCCTTTAGAGTCGGCTTCTTTTTTCACTTTTTCAAAATACGAAGTAACGCCGGATAGATTGCGAAAAAAAGTTGCTAAAATTTCTTTTGCGACTTCTGGTGTAACGCCTAAAGATTTGGCAAGTCCGTACGCGCTCATTCCATACAGAATACTGAAATTAACTACTTTTCCAATCGTTCTTTGAGAAGGCGTGACATCACGTTCGTCAGAGAGATTAAAAATTAGTTTTGCCGTTTCTCTATGTATATCTTTACCTTCAACAAAAGCCTTCACAAGGTAAGGATCAGAAGATAGGTGCGCGAGAACACGCAATTCAATCTGGCTATAATCTGCCCTCACTAAAATTTTTCCCGGTGGAGCTATGATACATTCTCTTATCTTTTTTCCTAAGTCATCCTTTACCGGAATATTTTGAAGGTTCGGTTTTTCATACACTATCCTGCCGGTAGCGGTGCCAATTTGCCTGATTGTAGGGTAAACCGTTGACTGACCCGATAATAAGCGTAACAACGGAATTACAAACCCATTCAACAATTTAGTAAAAGATCTATAACGCAAAATAATCTCTGGAATTTCGCTGAACTGAGCCAAATATGTCAAGGTGTCCGAGTCGGTTGACAAACCCGTTTTATTTTTCTTTATGCCCGATGTTGGAAGTTTTAGTTCGTTGAACAGTAAGTTTTCAACCTGTTTGGGAGAGTTCAAATTTACATCTTTGCCAATTTTGTTAACAAGATTAGCATTTTCTTTTTGAATTAGGTCTTCAAGCTCACTTGAGAACATTTTCAATTTCTGAACATCAAGATCAACACCTCGTTTTTCCATCCCGGCAGTGACGTATGCCAGAAGACTCTCAAGATGCCAAACCTCAAAAAGACCATACAGATGTAGTTGCTGAAGCAGATTTAAAATTTTTTTCCGAGGAAAAGACTGCATTAACCTAGGGCGATCAGGGTCAAGAAGCATACACGCAGACCTGAGATCCAGGAATTCTTCATGCCAGTAAATATGGCTTTTATAAGTTTTCTTTAAGTCTGAAAAAAGAAATAGGTGACCGTTTTGATCTGAAATACTATCGAGGTCATCTACCGAAAACCTGCCCTGTTCAACTAAAGTTATTAGCCTCGAAAAGTCCATACTTTTTAAGAATTGAGTTAAACTCAAGTTTTTTAACAATAGAGAAAAATTGATCGGAAATTTTCAATTTCGAGCATAGAGCCCTCGCATCATCACCTAAAAGTCCAAGTGGTATGAGCCTAACTATTTCTATATTCTTCAAAATGATGTCTTTATGTGGATAGACCTTATCAAGTCGAGGGTCTGATCCTTCCAACAAGGCGGATTTAAATTCTTCCACATCTTTAAACAAACTTGCAATTTTTACGCTATTTTTTTTTCCAAAACCACGCGCTCCTTTGACGTTATCACTACTGTCACCTGCCAAGGCTAACACAATAGGCAACTGACGCGGGGTTACTCCAAAATGCTCTACTATTTTCCGTTCGTCGA
>JANWWW010000105.1 GCA_025055295.1 Deltaproteobacteria bacterium
ATCCGTGTCAAGGCCTTCAACAAACAATTTTTCCCCGTTCCGTTTTATGCATGTGTTAGTTCGTTCCGCAATTAATTTGAGGTTGGCATCATTCAAACCAGTGACTTCCAAGGCGATTTTAGGATCGAGATAAAGTTCTCTCGAAGTGACAGCGCAACTTAGCAGATTTTCACTATCTTGTTTTTTCATTGGTTGATTGATCTAGAACGCCTTATCTTTGAGAGAAAATACACTCTAAAAAACCTTGCGTATTGCGTTTTCAATATGAACTTGATTTGCGCGAGGAATGATTCCTTTGCCAAAAAATGCACTGCCACCACCTTTGCCGCCAAGCCTCGAAAGAAACTCGGAAAATTTTTTGTCAAAACCCAAACCTTCGATCTTGGCGCCGCCAATCACATACACTCCATCAGTGTCATCAACGGCGACCAGACAAATTTTATCATATTTTTGTTTCAGGAGATCATAAACTTTCTCTGACAAAAATTTCATGTCTTTTTCCAACCAATAAAAGATTACTGTGTCAGTCTCCACGCTGGATGTTGAATGTTCAACCACCAAACTTGCTAGCTTTGACTGCATGAAATCCAGCTGATGAGCCTGATCATCAAGACTCTTTTTAATCCGGCATAACTGATCTCGAAAATCACCTTTTGTTTTAAAAGTCTCTTCAAATTTCCGTACACTGAGTTCAAAAGAATTAAAACGATCTAGGGCAAGATATCCCGTAAAAGCTTCGATCCTACGAACGCCTGAAGAAACCGAATGTGTTTTACCGATTGAAATAGGCGCTAGTTCGGCCGAAGAAACCACATGCGTGCCACCACATAATTCTATGCTTGGACCTATCTTTACGACACGCACCCTGTCTTTATCATACCTTTCGCCAAATAATGCTATAGCACCAAAACCAATAGCTTCATCATAGGTCATTGAGAACACTTCCACCGCATAGTTCTTGAATGCGATTTCATAGTACCGCGCCAAAATTTTTTCGACCATGCTCTGGTTTATTTCATCACGAAACGTAAAGTCAAACCTCAGCTGATCGGCAGAAACCTTTGAGCCTGCTTGACGAACATCGGGACCCAGCACTTCTCTGAGGCAATAGTGTAATACATGGGTTGCAGAATGAGCCCTGCAAGTGGCTTTACGTTTTTCACTGTCGACCTGTATTTGGACTGTTTTGCCTACAAGATCTCGCAAGTCATCTTTCGATTTAACATAATGAAAAATTACACCTTTGTCGTTTTTCTGAGTGTCAACAACTTCGTAACTTCTCGAGCCATAAAAAATTAATCCAACGTCTCCCACCTGGCCACCGCTTTCCGCATAAAACGGGGTTTTATCAAAAACCATAGCGAACGTATCTGGCTTGACCTGCTGGCAAGACAAGACAGTTCCTGAACACTCAAGCGATTCATATCCAATAAACTCGGTTTTGTCGGAAGAAGAATAAATAGCTAGGAAAAAAGGTTTATCACCCCTGGATCTCTCTTTTTGCTGTTTCATCAGATTGTCGAACCCGGTCTCATCCAAAATTAGGCCACGTTCTTTCGCTATATCTCTAGTGAGCTCGATTGGGAAACCAAACGTGTCATGCAAGGTAAAAGCCGTCTCCCCAGTTATAAATTTGTTTGCGCTTACTGATTTATTTAGATACCTAAGCCCTTCATGAAGAGCATCTTTGAATTTTTCGACCTCGGATTTGACTACGTCTTCCACTAATTTTTGGTGTGTCCATAGTTCCGGATAAACCGCTTCAAACAATCTACAAACTTGCTTACACGCATCAACAAGTAAAAGATCCTCCGATAAACGACTGCCGAAAAGACATGCTCGCCTAATTAGTTTACGTAGCACATAGTTCCTCTCTTCATGTCCGGGCAGCAGCCCATCCGCAATCAAAAAGCTGATAGCCCTGGCATGGTCCGCTACGACCCTAAAAGAAATGTCATTTAAATTATCTTCCGTAAGGTTCGAATTATCCGTAGTAGTGTTTGAAAACCCGCTGCCATGGTATATTTTCCCACTTTTGGTTTCAAGAATATTAATGATTGGCTTAAGTAAATCTGTGTCAAAATTTGAGTCTACCCCTTGCAAAATTGACGCTATTCTTTCAAGTCCCATCCCCGTGTCGACGCACTTTATTTTGAGAGGCTCCATATCGATTTCTGTCTTATTGAATTCCATGAATACAAGATTCCAAATCTCTAAAAAGTTACTCTGATGTTTCCAAAAAACATCACTCTCACTCAGATGCTTAGAGCTACCAGTGTAATAAAGAATCTCCGTGCAAGGCCCGCAGGGTCCGTAGTCGCCCATGCTCCAGAAATTGTCCTCCTCAGACATTGGTACTATCTTCCTGGTTGGCAAACCCGAAACTTTAGACCAAATGGCCGCGGTCTCTTTGTCCTTTTCGAAATAGGTGACGAATAGCCTGTCAGGGTCAAGATTAAACTCTTTTGTAACTAAACTCCAAGCTAGTTCAACAGCCTCTTTTTTGAAGTAATTCCCAAACGAAAAATTACCAAGCATTTCAAAAAATGTGTGATGCCTTCTCGTAAATCCAATATTTTCTAAATCATTGTGTTTCCCCGAAATACGCAAACACTTCTGACAGGTAGCAATGGATGAATGAGGTGGGGAACTTACGCCTAAAAAGTACATTTTAAACTGATTCATTCCGGCGTTTGTAAACAAAAGGGTTGGGTCATCTTTGGGAATGAGCGAGCTACTCGGCATTATCGCATGCCCATGATTGTTGAAAAATTCCAGAAACTTCTCCCTAATTTTGATGGACTCCACTGTCATAAATTTTAACACCTATTTAAGCGAGTAACTAGGATAGTCGCTGGAAATGAAACCACGAACGAACTAAATCGGAATAATTGATAATTTCACATGTTATCTTTTTAAATGGTTGCAAAAAAATACATACCAAATGGTGTAAGAGTGCCAAACGTAATGTACTGACTACCAGTTTCTCAAAAGTGTTAATTTAATCTTGCCCAGTTTCTAAGATTTTATTGAACCTACAAAAAGGGTTTGCATAAAAATCAATCCCTGATTAATCTTAAAATATATAATGTATCAACTGGAGAATTTTATTCATCGAAAGCCGAATGCCACTAGCGACTGTGAATATGCCGAGTTAGGGGAATGGCCTTT
>JANWWW010000106.1 GCA_025055295.1 Deltaproteobacteria bacterium
AATGTTATTGCCATTTCCTATATGTCCTCCACTATCTATTACCTTCGGCAAATTACAAAAAAACTTAAATAAAAAATGCAAGTTGTTAAAAAATTAAAATATGTAACAGAGTAAGCTTAATATGTAGGATAAGAGAAAAAAATTTTAACCAACCCGTGCAAAAAAACATACGAGGCCTTTTGTCAAGCTGAGTATTGATAGCTCTATCGTAGATAAAAAAATTCTTTTATGCTAAAAAAAACTATGGTTGAGAATCACATGCCAACAAATACGTTCGTACCAGAACAAGATCCGTTTTTGGATTTGCCAGTTTTCCCGCCTGATGAGATATTAAATCTCGCGGAGAGATATAAAAATGACCCACGCAAATCCAAAAAAAACTGTTCGTTGGGAATTTACGTAAATCAGGATGGAAAAGTAGTTCAGCCTCAGGTATTCAGAGAGATTGATACAAAGTTAGCTCAGATCGAGTATTTACCAATTGATGGAGAAGACAAGTTTCTACAATTAACAAATGAGGTATTTTTAAATGGTCTGTACCATCCGTGTGCACAAACCCTCGGCTCAAGCTACGGTCTTAGGTTAGCATTGGAATTTTTGTTTAGGTTTGCAGGGATAACTCAAGCCATTGTACAGACACCGGCTTGGCCAAATTATTTAGGAATTCTTGATGCCATAGGATACTCGGTAAAAAAATTAGATTATTTAAATGAGAACGGAAATGCAGATATTACACAACTTTTGGAGGTTTTATCACAAATTCGGAAACCTGTATGCGTCATTTTTCAGGTAGGTTGCCATAATCCCACAGGCGTTGATCTATCACCTCAACAAATTAAAGAATTAAATGATTTTATCCTGCGTCATTATCCTAAAGTAATGTTGATCGCCGACTTTTGCTATGCAGGTTTTAGACCCCTCAATTTGGACCTGGAAGTATTAAAGTTGTTATCGGTGCCACATTTTTTGTCGTTTTCTTACTCAAAAAATGCGGGTCTTTACTCAAGAAGAACAGGCGGTCTTTATTTTATAGGTCCGACTGATCATCTTGACAGAATTACCGGGTGCCTACGGAAAATCATTCGCTCAACCTATTCAAGCCCTCCAATAGACGGGGCTTACATGGTTACGCAGGTGTTAAGTAATCCTGAAATGAAAAGTAGATGGTTTGAAGAGCTAGCCTCATATCGTGAAAGATTAACAAGTTTAAGACAAGCTTTCTCACAGGCTTTTGGGGATCCATTGAGTGGCATTATAAAAAATCAAAACGGTCTTTTTTCATTCATTCACAAAAGTTTTCTTCGGGAGGAACTCAGGGAATCCAAGAAAGCCCAAGAATTATTAATAGAGCGACATGGGATCTATACGGTTCAATTGGAAGATGGTTTAAGGATTAATCTCGCAGGTCTAAAAGACCCAAATTCAGCAAGTGAGTTTGGTTTGCTTTTAAATGATCAAATTGTACGGCCTATTTGATTGCTTTTTTTGAAAAAAACCAAGCTAGAAACACTTCTCGAGATTAATGGCTTTGCGTAAATTTTACCCCACCGGTGTTGCATCGAACCTAAGCTCTACCATAAAGCTTCCGTAAGTTGACACGCAACTTTTCAACTGTCGATGCAACAAGTCGAGACAATGCAAAAAGTCCTCATAATATAACTTGCAAATACTGCTAAGCTCGTGTTCAGTGCGATGGAAAAAGTTGTGCTTACTGAAACTCGTAAGCTTTTGTTTTGCTGCTTCAACTTCTTTTGTTTGTATCTGACTCCACTGAAGTACCCTGACTGTGGCCGATAGTATTACCCAAACTTTTAAACAGTTTAACATAACCAATCCACCTTTTTTCATTTTGTTTCTTTTAAACCCGAATACATGCACGTTACAGGATACTCGACGTTCGCGATCGTTTGGCGATTGAAACATTCGCTGTGCTATGCTTATTTCCGAAAAGTAGCCGCGAATACCTTCACAAACATCAGTGTTCAACGAGTAAATAATCTTTTGAGTATTTGCTAGATTATTGACCCAAACCTCTAAAAGACGTTCATCCAACTGCTGGATACGTTCAATTTTGGGCTTGTCCGGCTTTTGCTTACTTACAGACGGCAGTGATAAGTGCTCGAAAGCAGTATTTATAAGTTTTGCATACCTCTCAACATCACACTCCCACAATTCCGTGCTTTGTCCTTTGCCTACGGTCTTAACCATTATTAATTCAGCGCGATCCCTTTCGACAAAATAAACACGGAAAGTTTGAGAATTGTGATCGGGCTCGCTGGAAGCTGCCACAAAGATAATAAAGTCAAAACTGTTTTTTGTTCTGTGCCCTTTGAGCTGACTCAGACTATAAATGACATGAACCGGGCCCAGTACAACCAAGTTACCGTCACTTTGCTCCAATAACAATATGCCATCCTCCGGACATTTTGTTTCGGCAGTGTCCACACTGACCAAACGGTAACTTAAATTTTGATTAACCCCGATTTTGCTTGATGGTGGTATTTGATGCTTTGTTTCAAGCAACTTGAAGTAAGCTTATTTCAAATAAATAATTTTTTCAATACACCTATCAATTACTTACCGCCTAAAAGCAACTTGACTTGCCTCAAATAAATGTTGCAATACAGTTTTCAAATGGATAACAGTTTCTTTTCTAAATTATTAAAAACCTTTTCCTGGTAACGGCTTTTCTCGTGATCGTACCCGGCTAAATGGACGAGACCGTGAATAAACAGTCGATGTAAAAAGTTGAAATCCAATTCCTGTTTTTTTTTGTCGTGTATGTTTATAACTATTTCACCGTTTATAACTATTTCACCAATCAAGGTTGGCTCACGGTACCTGAACGCTAGAACATCCGGAACGTACGATTTTTTCCTATAAGTTTTGTTAAGCCTTTGACATGTCCGGGGATCCACAATAACCAAATTCACCTCGCCCTTCAAACCAAGTACACTTGAAAGCTTTGAAAATTTTTTTTCAAGCTCTCGCTTGATTCCAGTTTTTATCTCATAACTGGAAATTACATTCAGCCTGCACCGATACAAGTTTATTCTTCGTAAGCTTTCAAAATCTGCTTTACCAAAGGATCACGCACAACATCTTTTTCGC
>JANWWW010000107.1 GCA_025055295.1 Deltaproteobacteria bacterium
AATGAGACATCATAAGGTTCCTCCTTAATTTGCCCGCTTTAAGCGCAAAACCCATTTTGTTTTTAACCTCGCTGGCTTTTTCAACACTTAGCCGGACAAGTCCAGACAGGGCGAAAAGCGCCCTACCTATTCTAAGTAATGAACAGCTCAGTTTTTTAACAATCGTAACCTGATCGGAACACACGCTTTTTTGCTCCAAACGAGTCCCCGGTTTCATAAAGTTTGGAGCTATTATACCTCATAAAAACAATTTATCAAAAAGTAGCCCATAATGAAAAAAAATTTGAGGAACAAAAAGTAAGTGAAGAATAATATATTATACGTTAGACATATCATGTCTTTGTTTTATTAAAAAATTTAATATTCAATGATTTTTAGAGATGTTATTTGCTTTAGTGTAGAATTCAGCTCCTGACTTAAGATAATACTTACTTAAATTTCAGATCAAAAGCCTCTTAAAAACTCAGCAAATCTTCAATGATAATTTTGGTAAAACAAATATTAAAAAAACTGCATCTTGGGGATCGAAAAGTGTGTTCTCACACTACTAGGTAAAAATTTAAGTAGTTTAAATAGATTGCATACAACCTCTTCACGCTTGGAACAAAGTTCAACATTGGAATACCCTAATCTTAAGTTTTACGCAGTTTCGCTTATGTTAACTTTTTATTGTACTTGATTTTTGTTATCCGTGCTGACGAGTAACCAATCATACATAGTGTGGCATTTATTTCGATGCTTTACTTTTTCTTTTTAGTCAAACTTTGCGGTTGTCTTAATTTTCTGAGGGCTTTAGCCTCTATTTGCCTTATACGCTCTCGAGTTACATTAAAACTATCTCCCACTTCCTCAAGGGTGTGATCCCTCGGCTCCCCTATGCCAAATCGCATTCTTAACACCTTCTCTTCCCTTGGCGTGAGAAATGACAATATTTTTCTTGTTTGCTCTTGCAAATCTAAGTTAAAAACCTGATTTTGAGGGGAAACAAATTTCTTATCCTCTATGAAATCGGCTAGAGTGGTATCCTCATCTTTTCCAACGGGCGTTTCTATGGAAATTGGTTCCTTAGCTATCTTAAGTACTTTAATTACTTTGTCAACAGGCATTCCAGTTGCCTCAGACAGTTCTTCGGGTGTCGGGTCTCTACCCAACTTCTGCAGGAGACTACGAGTTGCCCTAACCATTTTGTTAATTGTTTCGATCATGTGAACCGGAATTCTTATTATTCTTGCTTGATCCGCGATTGCGCGCGTTATAGCCTGCCTAATCCACCAAGTCGCATACGTACTAAACTTATATCCTCGTTGATACTCGAACTTATCCACGGCTTTCATCAGGCCAATGTTTCCCTCCTGAATAAGGTCGGAAAACTGTAGACCTCTATTCGTATACTTTTTGGCTATACTTACGACCAATCTTAAATTGCTTTCAATTAAAGTCTGTTTCGCTTCATTTGCTTTTCGTTCATGCTCAAACAACTCAGTCATGTTACTAAGAAACTCTGGTACTGGAAGGAGCATTTCATCTTCGATAGCTTCATAAGTCGCAAACGCGCTTCTTAAATCTTCCTCAATTTTTTTTCCCTTAACCAATGGCAACTTGTAACTTTTGCAAAAAGCACGCATAACTGACGCGCCCTTACCGCAAATTCGGTTTCTAATTTTCTTAATTCCGGAGTAGTCAGTTTTGAAAAAGTTTTGCAATGTTTCCAAAACTTTCATTGCAGAGACAGCCCTGGAGTATTCTTCCTTCAAGATGGATAAACATTCTTGCACAAGTTTTTGGGTGAGGCCAATGCTGGAAACCGCTTCCGCTAATTTTGTTCTTATAGGATCAAACCTTTCGACCAATTTACTCAAAACCTGTTCGCTCAGGATTTTTCGCCTGATGTTAGTTCTATAATAAAGCTCTGCTTTTGCTAATCCTTTTTCCACTGGAACTATCTTTTTTAGAAAATCTGCTCTTAATTTTTCCTCGATTTGGTCAACCGTCTTCTCTTCGGATGAGTCATCTTTCAATAATTCTTCTTCCTGCTGATCTTCGTCCAAAAAATAATGTTTAAGGACGATTTCCCCATTTTCAACCTTTTTCTTGAGGGATACCAAATATTTTGCGGTAAAAGGCAGTCTAGAAATGATTTTTTCAATTCCTTTTTTGCCTTCCTCTATTGCCTTAGCGAGAGCGACTTCACCTTCTCTCGTCAAAAGGTCAATATTTCCCATTTCGCGCAAATACAGTTTAACGGGATCCGAAACCTTTGCATCTTTTTCTACCTCATCTTCTACCTTCTCTTCCTCAATATCTGGGCTGTCTTTTGAAGTGTCCTCTTTTTCTACTGTATCGTCTATTTCGAATGAAAGCAGAGAAGATATATCCTCCGATAGTGTGTCTTCTAGTTTGACCAACTCAGCGTCTTCGTCCGAGTCTTCCGAAATTGCCTGAAAAAGATAACTTTCAGTGCCGGCGTCCTCGGGAGTTTGATCAATTTCAGTATCGTCAAAAAATGAAACTCTGCCAAAACGCGGTTGCTTTTTTTCCTTTTCAAGTCGTTGTCTATGCTTCTTGGCTTTATAGCGAATTCCCGTCCTTTCACGTGTCAATTTTCTTGCCATGCCTCGAAACAGTTTATTATATTAATCGCTTATTTAAGTGTTCAACAAATTTGAGAAATTGCGTCAACGATTATCTCTCGAAAACATTTTGAGACTAAACTATTTGGCGGTCCTCGTAACAATTCTCCTAGGCGTATTGGTAAAATTGACCGACTCGGGTTCTGCTTGCGGACCCAGTTGGCCATTCTGCCCCCCGCTTGCTGAGAATTTCTCTTGGCAGGCCCTAATTGAGTTTTCTCACAGACTTGCAACATTTCTGATAGGAGTGATATTCTGTTCCTCACTCCTCATAACCTTAAAAAAAAGACTTACAAGTCTTTACGAATTGACTTGCCTTGTTTTTTTTCTTCTTTCACTAGAGGCTGTTGTCGGAAAGATTATTGTAATTTTTGATCTTCCCTCTTTATCGTTATCTTACTTTAAATTGGCTCTCTATTCGGTACATCCGGTGCTGAGCGTTCTTCTTCTTGTTTGCTCAGGATTTCTGTTATTGCGG
>JANWWW010000108.1 GCA_025055295.1 Deltaproteobacteria bacterium
TATTTGCGAAAACGAAATCAAAGAAAAATTTCAAATCTCTTTCGGATAACCAGCTGACGAAAATTTGCCGGGCTTCCTCTAAGGAATAGTAACTCCAGTTGTGACCATGTATTCTTGGATCCCCAAGTTTGTCTAGCTCGAGAATGGCGTCCCTAACCGTCTCCACATTGGAAGATTGATCTTTAACGGCCTTAATCACTTTAGTCGTGAGTTCCGCTTTGACATGTAAATCGATACTGTCATTCCAAATTATGTCGTGGATTAAAAACCTTACATCCGTCTTGCGCAAGTTGGCGATGTTTTCTATCATTCGTTCTGCTAAGCTTTTTAAAAATTCTGCAAAAAATTCCAAAAAAAACGGCTCTATTCTCAGCCTGTCAAAAATTTCAGTAAACTGGCTGTAATTTTTGCTACTGACTAATTTAGCTGCTAAAAGATTTGGCGCCTCGCGACCGATAAAATCTTTTACTTCCAGCTCTACAGTGGCAAACAAATATTCCAAATTCTTCGTTAAAAATTTGTGTAATTTTTCGTTTGCGCTGAGCGTTCGGTGTTTTTGCAAATAAGCCCTTAAAAGTCGACGTTGGGTAATCAAGCTTGCAATATTTATTTTTCTCGAGAGCAAAAGTTCAAGAAACTCCTTGTCCCCTAATATTTCTGGGACTCCACACATTCTGGTTAATTCTCTTGTGGAAAGTTCGATTTTTTTATTCTTGAAATCATTCCACTTTTTTATGAGATCGGTAGTTTTCGAGTCATCTTTGGTATCACTGCTTGCAAGGAGTATCTTACGCAGTTTGGCCTTGAAACTAACCGCGATGTTATGAAAATCAGAGAAATCTTGTTTTTCCAAGCGTATAATTTGAGCCTTCAGGAAATGCTTGAGTTCAGTAAGAGAGTGTTCGGTGTCCTCAAACATTTAGACTATTGAGATACACTCGCCTTCATCACCTCTATTTCATCTTTTGATTTAGTGCGAATTTTGAATTTCACGGTTCGACATTTTTTCGTCAACTGTTCATCGGCGGTTTCCGGAAATGGACACTCTATTGGACCTCTTCCGCCAAAAAGCGAAATCTTTCGAAAATGATTAAGCCAAGCGTGGTCACTAAAGTTTTGAAATATGTGTTTCATTACAGCACTCGCTCTTGCTTGACTTAGATCCCAGTTGTAAAATTTGTTGAAAACATTTGCCCTGAGCTTGTGATCAGTGTGACCCTCGACGCTTATTTGAGCTATCGCTTCCGTGTCCTTAGATAGAAGATCTAGCAAAATTGGTGCTAATTTGTTTATGAAATCCCGTGCTGATTGATTGAGCTCAGTTTTGCCTGTCTCGAATTGTAAAATCTCCTCCGGCACAATTATTGCGAGATTAAAAGCATCTAATTTTTCAACATGAATTCCCGAGAGCCCCAACTCTGTGATTTTTTTCTCCAGAAAATCTTTGATTTCGTCTGTCTTCGATTTCGCAACATCGGACGCAGAAATTTCGCTTCGAAGATAGACCACCAATAAAAGAATGAATATAACTAGAAGCGAAATAATCATATCTACCATCGAAAACAAAAAGCTTTCTTTAGTGTTCCCTGTCGCCATTATTGTTTAGATTGTGACCTCTGATTCATTTGCCAAACAGCATATTCAAAAATTTGGTAAAATTTAAGTTGTCCTATCATTACCATACGATGTGACGGAATTCTTAAAATCCTCGATTACATCGGCTAAGTTATCGACATTCTGAGAAAACACGCTTGAAGCCTTTTCTAAAGCAGTCTTGAATTCTCCAAGCACCCCGCCGGTAGTTTCTCGAATACTTTTTGCGTAATTATCAACAGTTGTGCCGAAACTGGTGAGCAGTGTGGATATTGAATTTCCAAGCTCAGCTGATAGAGCCTCAATTCTTTTGAAAAGGGATTCTTGAACCTTTAGCATTTGTTCGACGGTTGCAGAAGAATCCGCAAATTTGGAAGCCACATGGTGTAAGTTGTTTATGCTTGACTCTAATTTCTCAGCGATATTTGTCAGGCGTTGATAAGAGACATTTAAACTCTCGTTGAACTTGTGCATCTTTTGGTGCAGCTCTTGAAAAGCTTCCAATGATCGAAGATGACCCTCCGATGCCTCCTGAAAGCTTCGCAAAATTTGAGTATTTCGTGATACAGCTTCATCCAGTTGTTTTAACGCTGTTTCCTGCAAACTATTGGAAATATCAACCACTCTGGTTATGCTGTCTGTTGCTCCCCGAGACGACTGAGCGAGACTTGTTGTAATGTCGTGAAGCAAAGTCGAGAATTCGGTTTCAAGGTTTGACAATAATCCAGACACTCCTTTATTTAAAGCCTCCAATTGTTGTACCAAAGTATTGTCAATCGAGGAACACACCGTCTCAGCAACTTGACGCAGGTAGTTGCCACTCTCAAGAATCCATTTGTTCGACTGCTGGTAAGTTTGAGATATGCTTTCAAGCTCTTTCGCAAACTTTCGAACACTTTCACTAAAATCTATGAAAGAAGAGTGAGTTGAAGCAAAAAGAGAACCTTTAAATTCTGCTATCATTTCTGTTATCGCTTGCCTAAGCTGATTAACTATCTCACCTAACGAGCTCTCCTTCTCCTTGCGCAAGTTCTCAACTGCTTCTTCGAATTTCTTCAAATGTGGAGCAAGGCTTCGCGTGACACCATCCGATAAGTTTTCAGCTACCTTTTGTCCGAGGTCTCTTACAAAGTTTGCAACCTCGCTTACCATCCTGTTACTTTCTTGAATTAAGCTTTGTACAGTTAGAAAGGGAAAGATCTGGTTAATTTTGCGGCGCAATTCATTAAATGCACCAACCACGCTAACTTTCAAAAAGTCCTGAAGCAAGGTGTAGAGGATGCTAAAGCCCAATGCAATAATTGAGGTTAGAAATTTACCCGATAAATTGTAAACTAATTCCTCTACACCAACTATTTTCCCCATGACTTGAGGATCTTGTTTGACGCTAGCAAGTCCAAGGAGAATTGCCAAGAATGTGAAAAAGAGTCCTAAACTCGTTAAA
>JANWWW010000109.1 GCA_025055295.1 Deltaproteobacteria bacterium
TTTTATTGACAATACGTGGTTTTTGCGCGTACATCGTGAGTGTGCTGACACCAGATTATCCACCAATTTCTACCAATTTAACCACCTAGTATTGTATTTATTAATCTCGACGACCCTAGCAATGATCGACCTTAATTTAGGTCGTGAAGCGAAACTAGCCACCCATGATCATCAGTAACCGTTAAGTTATCGAAAACGCGTTCTGTTGGGGCACAAAAGCAGTAATTTTCAAAAGCTTCCAATTTAGAGACACCAGTTTTAAACTGTTGATATAAGAAGGGTTTCTGTATCTTTTAAATTTCATGCGTGCATATCTACTAACTCGGCAAAAAAAAAATCTCAGAAAATGCGATGTGCCAATCCCAACGATGGGCGATGACCAAATTTTGGCAAAGGTGATGGTTTGCGGGGTGTGTCGAACTGACCTTCATATAATTGACGGAGAACTTACAAAACCCAAGCTCCCACTAATCCTCGGACATCAAGTTGTCGGTTTGGTAGAAAAAACTGGCAAGGCAGTTAAAAACATAAAAAAAGGAGATTTGGTTGGCGTTCCTTGGCTTGCTTGGACTTGCAAGAAGTGTAGGTTCTGCCGTAACTCTAAGGAAAATCTTTGCGAAAACGCTCTTTTCACAGGTTACACAAAAGATGGTGGTTTCGCGCAATATATTTCCTCGTGGGAAGACTACACAATAAAACTGCCGAACAGGGAACCTTTTTTGCTTGCGCCACTTTTATGCGGTGGTTTAATTGGGCATCGAGCATATCAGACTTTAAGAAAAAGTTTACTTGGAGCAAAAATTGGTATTTTTGGTCTGGGTTCCTCGGGGCATATCATAACGCAAATCGCGGTACAAGAAGGTTATGATGTTTATGTTTTTGTCAAACGAGGTGACAAAAACGCTGTTAAACTTGCCGAACAGGTCGGCGCAAAATGGGCAGGTTTCTCTGATCGCAGGCCAGACTTTAAGCTAGACGGAGCTATTATCTTTGCTCCTGTTGGTGAGCTTGTTTCGAGAGCTTTGGAAATAGTTGAAAGAGGTGGCGTTGTGGTGTGCGCTGGGATTCACATGACTGATGTTCCAGCATTCAAATACTCGATCCTCTGGGGCGAAAAAATTCTAACATCCGTTGCTAACTTAACAAGACAAGATGGCCAAGAATTTTTTGCAAAAATAAGCAAACTTGCAATTTCCCCAAAAGTGAATATTTATTCTCTTGACCAAGTTAACGAAGCTTTGGAAGATTTAAAATTAGGCAAAATCACGGGATCGATTGTACTTGACGTGTCGACTTCAACTGGTAAAGCAAAGAAATGAAGATTTGAAGCGTGTTAAGAAAAATTTCTAAAATTCTAATATGAAAAAAATAACAGATCTCGAGCTTTTTGACAAAAAAGTTTTAATTCGGTGTGACTTCAACGTCCCTATGCAAAATGGAAGTATTTCAGAAACAGCCAGAATTGATGCAGCTTTAGAGACCATAAATTTTATCAAGGCAAGAGCAAAAACGACTATTTTGTGCAGCCATTTAGGATCTCCAAGAGGGGAAAAAAACATGAGTTTTAGCCTTCTGCCTGTTTACCAGTATTTAAAAAAAAGATTCCCCGACTTGAAATTTGTGACGGACTATTATCCTAACTTTAGTGTAAATGACGAGGAGGGCCTGATCCTCTTGGAAAACCTACGCTTTTACAAGGAGGAGGAAGCCAACGAGGAAAGCTTTTCAAAATTTTTGGCAAGCTTGTGCGATGTTTACGTAAATGACGCTTTCTCTGCTTCGCATAGAGAGCACTCTTCGATTGTTGGCGTTTGCAGATATGTAAAAGAAAAAGCAGGAGGTCTTCTTTTGTGCCGCGAAGTTGAAGCCTTAGACAAAGCGATCAAAAATACCTCTCCACCAGTAACGGTAATGCTTGGTGGTTTAAAGGTTTCAACAAAGCTTCCACTGATAAAAAACCTAGTAAGCAAAGTCGATTACATTTTGGTAGGTGGAGCTATGGCAAACACTTTCTGGAGCGCTCAGGGTTTGGATTTAAAAGCTTGCTATGTTGAAAGAGAGGTCTTGGAAGACGCAAGATGGATATTAACAGAGGCAAAAAAAGCATCTTTACTACTCGCAAAGGATTTTGTTTTTTCCGATGGTGTTAACTCTCTCTGTGCAAGTGTTGGGGAGATCCCAGATGGTTATAAAAACTATGACATAGGTCCCCAAACTTGTGAAGTTTTTAAAAGCATTCTTTCAAAATCAAAAACAATAATCTGGAATGGGCCTTTGGGAATGTTTGAACAGGAGCAATTTAGTCACGGGACAAAAGATGTGATCGCCCATCTTCAAAACATTTCGGCTTTCAAAATTGCTGGAGGTGGAGATACAGTGAGTTTTTTAACAAAGTTTAATCTTTTGGCTGTTTTTGATTACGTGTCGTTAGCTGGAGGGGCATTCCTTGAATATTTAGAGCTAGGGACGTTGCCTGGTCTCGATGCCCTGGAAATTTAGATCAAAGCCAAAAGATCAGCGACTAAAGACAGTAAAAAAATCTATCTGACCTTGCGACAGATTTTCCAGGCTTGTTTTGAGTAATCCTTTTTTCGTTGCCAAAAAAGGAACGAACCGCCTCAGTTGATACCAAATCAGGGTGATTTAAAAGAAAAGAAGGCAAGCCTATTTAGAAAGTTGAAATTTTTTAAATCGCAATAAAAAGAACATTTATTAGTCGAGTCGTTAAAGTTGTTGCATGCCATTTTTTTTTCCTAAAATCTTGCCCAGCTTTCAGGAAACGTTTTCATTAGGTGTCCCATTTGACAATTAAGTCACGTGGATTTACCTTAA
>JANWWW010000010.1:0-29899 GCA_025055295.1 Deltaproteobacteria bacterium
AGAGTGTCTTTTAGGAGAGGTGCTCTTTTTCTTTTTTACTGTAAATCGTAACCAAATGCGAGATGCCTGGGAAGACCTTTCCGACTTTACAGAAGAGATGATGGATACGGTTTTACAAAACAGGAGGCTCGCCTCAGAGTCTTCGCCAAATTATTACAAAGATCCTAAGTTTCGCCCCTTAGACAAGATAACTCATTTTACATACATCTGCCGAACAAGCCTAGAAATCCTTCAAGGTATTTTCAGAACGAACTTATCTGCTGATGTCAGAGCAGATGTTAGAGAAGTTGTCATGTTGTTGCCTGAAGTCTTTGAAGTTTACTTTAATGTGGGAGTTTGGCTAGGAGAGTCGTGTGAAGATCAAGAGAAACAAGAGTGGTGGATCACTAACTTTCCAACAATAATTGGTTCGTGTGCAAGTTCAAAAGAGGTGGATAGTGCATTGGCTTTGGTTAGCCATCTAAAGGAAAATTATGGGTTAATTAACATCATACGAGTTTTCGAAGACTCTGAGTGGCCAATTTCATTTCGTAAGTTAAGATTACTAACTTTGATGGTTCTTAATATCAACAACTTGAAGTTAGTGAAGGCGCTACATAATCAGGGTTTTTTGGAGGAAGGTAGCGTTGAAGAGAGCCTAGTTTATCTGATGGAAAAATTACGTGAAACTCCAACAAGTGTGGTTTCTGCATGGGAGCTAGTCGACTATTTACAAAAGGAGCTTGAAGCAGAAGTCGTTGGCTTTGCGGGTAGAGTGCAATCAATCAAGGGTATTTGTGAGTCGATCTGTAAAGGAACATCCGAGTATTGCGAACATCTTAGATTTAGTCCGATTTATTTTATGCTATCTTGTTACGAGAGGTCAGAAGAACAGGGGAGCTCGCCTGAACCGAATGAATGGGTGAAACATCTAGAGAGAGTTTTTACCGATTTGTCGTCATTGGGTTTATCTGCAGGTTTTGCAAGTGAAATGGTCTACAATGGTTTAAATAAGATGATTGTCGCTGCACCTGATAGACTTTCGATTGCTTCAATAGTAGAAGATTTCATGACCGCATGCGAGAAATTTGCTGTTATTGCAAAGTCTGAGAGAGGGGTGTTTGTGGCTTTTGAAGACCTTCCCAAAATAAACAACGACTACGATGCAATCCTGTTTGCTATACAAACAGGAATTGTTTTATCAGATGAAATGCTTGAACCTGAAAATACGACATTTGAGTTGGTTGAATATCTTAGATCGAAGAAGCTCCCGCTTACAGAAGATACTTTGAGCGAATTCGGTATTTCCTATTGGAACCCGTTTCAGGAGAATTAAGAGCATTCCTTTGGCTATCTGATAATTAGGTACCTAGAGATTGAATGGTTGGTTTAGCGATGTGAGTTGACAAGCTTAGTTACTTGTACCTTATATCAATTTCGTCGTGTCTTCTTGCAGAATCGATATTTCAACTACCTTAGTCTTTCAACATTCCTCAAAGAGTATGTGAACTTCAGGTGTCCAGAATTGTTTCTTACCCGGCGGTAATTTTCAACAATTTTTTTTTCATGGCCTTGTTAAAAAACTCAAAATAGCCTAAAAATTTAGCAAGAGGCTTAAAATAGCCGTATGAAAAAAACTTAAAGTTTTTTGTAGATTGTGTTCGAAATGAATTTTTTAAAACGCCCTTTTGATAACTCTCAAAAAGCCTTTCAACAAATTCAAACCCGCTTTTTGAATACTTCTTTTTGCTGTCTATCCATCCTTAAACGAGTTCTATGGGGTCTATGTCAATAATTATGTCTCTATTTTTATTTGCTTCTTTGATGAAAGAGATTAAATTGGTTCGTTCAGCAGTATTAAACGTTTTTAAAATCATGTGAGCTCGGTACGCGCTTTTTAGTTTCTCAAAATGACAAGGACTTGGACCGAACATCTGACCGTCAAGAGAGAAATTCTCGCGTAACTTGACTTTGAAATTTTCAAGGCGCTCAAGTGCTGCATTTAAGCTTTTTTTGCTCGTTGAAATTAGACGAGTCAAATATGCAAACGGAGGGTATTTGTTTTTTAGTCGGAAGCTAAGTTCATGGGTCGCAAACAATTCATAGCTTCTTGACTTTATGAACTCGTAAACCATGTTTTCCGGGAAGTGTGTTTGAACGATCATTCTTCCGGGCTTGTTTTTTCTCCCAAGCCTTCCCGCAAGCTGGTGAAGCATCTGAAAAAAATGCTCATTTTGCCTAAAATTTGGAATGTTGATCGCAATGTCAGGATTTGCAACGACGATTAACGTTAAATTGTCAAAATTATGGCCTTTTGTGATCAACTGAGTGCTGACAAGTATATCGATATTGCCTTGTGAAAATTCAGACAAAGTTTCGTTTACTTCTGAAAATTTTGGCATAGCCTGCTTGTCAAGCCTTTTTACAACTGCCCAAGGAAAAAGTTTTTTTACTTCATCCTCAAGTTTTTCGGTCCCTCCTCCCAAAAAAAGCATCTTATTACCACACGCAGGACAAGTTAAACTCAAGGGCTTTGTAAAACCGCAGATCGAACAATATACCTTCTCGATTTTTTTTATAACACGCATCGCCAGCGAACAATTTGGACATTCGGCGACCATGCCACAATTTGAGCAATACAAGCTCCAACAATATCCGACTCGATTATAGAAAAGAATCGTTTGTTCTTTTTTTCGCAAAGTTTCCTCAATTGCCTTCACAGACTCTTTCAGCAAACTAGGTGTTGCTTTAAGCGATTTTTTTTGATCGAGCACATTAATGGTAACCTCAGAAAATCTTTCTGAGAATGGTTTAAGGAAAAAATGACCAATTTCCCGGGTAGTGGCCCTGTAAAAGGTCTCAACCCTAGGAGTTGCACTTCCATATACAACCTTACAATTTGACAAATCTTTTCTTAGCTTGACAATTTCGTGGGCCAGATAACGAAAACTTGAATCATTCTGCTTGTAACTTTTGTCATTTTCTTCGTCAACTATTATGTATTTCAGGTTTTTAACTGGCGCCAAAACGGCTGATCTTGTTCCTATTACCACGCTTTTAAGACCACACAGAATATTTATCCACTCGTAAAATCTTTGTGTTTTTGTTAACTTTGAATGTAAAACCGCAAGTTGTTCGTTGGGAATGTAATTTGAAAACCTTTTAACCATTTCCGGAGTCAAAGCAATCTCGGGCACTAGAACAAGAACTCCTTTTTGCTCTTCGATGGCCCTTAGGGCCAAATGTATGTAAATCTCCGTTTTTCCACTTCCTGTTTCTCCACGCAGAAGGATTTCCTGGCTTGCACTCTGAATGATACCATCAAGAACCTGCCTTTGATCATTTGTTAGTTGAACAGGAGGTTTAATTTGAACTCCATGATTTTCACTTAAGGTACACCAGTTTTCGTAGCAAGATAAAATCGATTTTTGTTGTTCAATACTGCTCGAAAGATACTTTTTGAAGCTAAGTATTCCGTTCCAATTTAAAACAGGGGGGGACAAATTGGATGCAACAGTAAATACATCAACAGCGTAAAATTCTGCTATTTGTTTTATTACATCGGTCTCAAGTTCAGTGAATAACTTTAATGGCAAACCTCTAGCCCCCTTTACCTTAAAACTAGGTTTTTCATCAAACGAACAAACGAAGCCTAGTGACTGTGTGTTTTTGAGGGGAACTTGAACGAAGCATCCCAAAAGCTCCGCTGGATTTTTTAAAGCGGCCGTACTTATTTCATAAGTTAAAGGCGTGTCAATACCTTTGACAGCAATTTTAAAAAACATTATTTAAGGCAGAGAAAATTTTCAATAAAATTGTACAAAAATTAACGACCTTGAATGAAATTTTTGCGTTATTTCGAAAAACAATTCGAGTTTGTCGGGCTGGACCTTGGGGAAGATGAGTTGAAAGCTATTCAGTTTGACATGAAAGACAGATCCATAAAAACGACCTTTTCGTGTGGGTCGGGAGAAAATTTTTCTCAATTTGGCTTTAAAAGGGAAAACCTGGAAAAGGCTTTGATGGAGCTCTCTAAGTCAATACCGAAAAGTTCTAACACGAGGTTTAACGTTTCGCTACCTGCCCAGTTCACAGTGCCAAAAAAAATCAGAGTCCCCGAGACAGCTCAGAGCTCCGATATTCTCGGGGAAATAGCCAATCAAGTTCCTTTTTCTTTAGATAGTGTATATTTTGATTATGTGCTTAGAAAAACCGGCGAGGGAACAATAGCTGTTTTTCTCGCGGTAAAGCGTGATATCGTCGACTTTCTAGTGTCATTGATGTCGAATGCTGGTTTAAGCTTGGGAGTGGTCGAAACGGAATATTTTTCAACCTATAACGCCCTTGAATTTTGTTTTCCTCAAGTATCATCTCAGGTGATAATCATGATTCACTTAAATCCTTCCTACACAGTCTTCGCGGTATCGCATTTTGGTATTCCTATCTCATGCTCAGAGTCGAGGTTCGGATACAAAACTGTTTTTGAGGACTTATTAATCGAATTAGGGCTTGATTGGTCTGGCGTGTTTAACTGGATTATTGGAAAGACTGAAGCAGAAATTAAAATAAACCAGACGCGTTTTATGGATACTATAAGCTTTTTAACGGAAGAAGTTTGCAAAAATTTAAATTTGTTAAAGCATCTTCCAGAATTAGAGGAAGGCGTCGACAGCATTTACGTTTGCGGGCCCCTTGCCCACAATCGACGATTTTGCGCCATGATTCAGGATAAACTTGGGATTGAGACGGTTGGATTTAATCCTTTCCCGGCAATAAAATCGGATCTTGACGCTGGGTTTACGCGAGCTCTTGGAGCTTCATTGAGACGTTTTGGGGATAAATATGATTGAGGAACAATGACATGATCAAGTTAAATCTTCTGCCGGAGCCGGACCCGGCCATCACTATTCGTAGGGCGATTTTTGTGATGACGGCTTTGATGTCAGTATGCTTGATTTTAGGTTTAGTTGTTTACTCAACGTATTTAAATAGGCGTCTCACGTATATCAGAAATGAAATAACCAGCATGGAAAGAATGGTATCGACTTTGCGCGAGAAAAACAAAGAAGGCAGGGAAATCGAGGAAACCGTAGCCTACCTGTCTAAGCTGGCGGAAGACATAAGTAAAATCAAGTTAAATCAAATTGGCGTTTCCCAGTTGTTAACCGAAATTTCAAAAAAAATTCCAGACAAGGTATGGCTTTTGTCTTTGGACAAAGAGGACGATGTAGTGAAGCTGGAAGGGTTTGCTATGAGCGATTTTGATCTTGCGAATTTTCAGCGAGGCCTTGAGACGATTCCGTGGATAAAAAAAGTCGAATTAATACAATCGATTACTGTATATTTAACTAAGGTTTTCGCTTATGACTCACTGTCCAAAGACCTTCTTATGCAGGTTGTGGAAAACAAGAATCAAGGAAAATTTGTGTCCTTCATACAAAATCAGGCCAGGATTAAGGGTTTAAAAACATTTAATACTCCACCGCCAGCCGGAGCGCTTGAAACAGACAAAATAGAAGGGCAAACCACAATTGGCTGGGTGAAAACGGGCACGCAAATAAATCCCGGCGTCTACATTTGGACTAGAGGAGATACACTTGAAGCCAAGCATTTTTTGTTGGAACTATTCCTTGCTTTCGAAAGAATGGTCAGAGAAAATGAAAATTAATCTAAATTTTCTTGATGAATGGTCAACTTCAAAGACGACAATTGTTAGTATCGCGTTGTTAATTGTGCCGGTCATGGCTGTATATTTTCTTCTTGTTGAAAGAATAAATTACGAATTGGTCGAACTAACATCGCGTGAAGAATCTCTTCGGGGCAGATTAGCAAAAGAAAAAGAGCTTTTTGCTAAAAGGGTTTTCCTAAAACAAAATTTGGAAGCGCTGAAAAAGTTTGAAACTTTGGCAAACACTCAACTGCCTGAACGAAAAGATATGCCCATGTTACTTGCAAGTGTGGAAAATTTGAGCAAAGAAATTGGCTTAAAGGTATTGGCGTTCATACCGCAAAAAGAAAATGTCAAGGATAGTTACGCGGAAATCGCTGTTGATATTGATGTTGAAGGTACATTTGAACAAATTCAAATTCTAGTCGATGAATTAAGTAGGTTCACGAGAATAATCAATGTTTCCGATATAAAAATATTTGAGCCTAGAGGGTATGCAATTGAGGGAAGGGTGCAAACAAGCGCAAAATTAAAGCTTCTTACTTTCAGACAATTGACAAGCGAGGAAAAACTAGCCAAACAGGCAAAGGCAAAACAAACAAAAAACTCTGAATCAACTCCCGAGGAGGGGGGAATAAAAAGGATATTGAAGGATTAATTTTTTTTATTGACAAAAAGCGTAATATTTAAAATGATTAAGGGTGGTAAATTAAGGTTTGGCTATGAGGTTATTTCTTTTTGGTTGCATAAGTGCGTTTTTTTGGGGTACTTTATATTGCGAAACAGTCGCCAAAATCGGTGACAATTTAAAGATTGAGCTTGCAACAGTCAACGACAACACAGGTGAATTCATCGTTCACTTAGGTCAGATCAAGCCATTAGATATAGCAAAGGTTGGCAACAAACTGGAAATAGTGCTAAACCAGCCCTTAAAAAGCAGTCAACTTTCGTTACTTAAAAGCCAAATTCCTTTCATTTCCAACATCTCATACTTGCCGGAGACTAATTCGGTTTTGATAGCATTTCAAGCAGGCGTAATGCCCTCGGTTGTACAGAATAACGATAAGGTATTTGTAAATGTTTCGCGTATCCCAACCGATAAGATAAAAATCGTTGAAGCAAATCTTGAAAAAGGAGTTTTCAAAGGAAATGCTCTGGTATTATCGACAGATGCGAAACAGGAGCCTTTTTATTTTATCGAACAAGTTGGAGAGAACGAGTTTACAGTAACGATCAAGAACGCGGGCATAGATGAGGCGGTGCCAAATTCCCTGGTAGCCTCTGAAACTACTGACCAGATTAAAGCAGTTAGATTTACGGATAATTCTTCCGATTTAATGGTTAGAATATTTGCTTCGGCACCCTTAAACCTCGGCGCGATGTGGGAGGAAGGAAAGCTATTTGTATCTGACGTGTCAAATTTGCCTCATATGGCTACAGCAAGGGCCCAACCTAAACTTGAGCCTGATGCAGATGCTGGCACTATTGGGGCTCAAAAAAAATATACAGGCAAATTAATTTCATTGGATTTACAGGATACTGACATAAACAACGCCTTAAGAATAATTGCCGAGGTTTCCAATCTAAATATTGTTACAACAAGCGATGTAACGGGCAAAGTAACTTTAAGATTGATTGACGTGCCATGGGATCAGGCTCTTGATGTAATTCTTCGATCAAACGGACTCGATAAAGTTCAAGAAGGCAATGTGGTAAGGATCGCGCCTGTTGAAAGATTAAGGAAAGAACGAGAAGCATTAAAACAGGCGCAACAGGCTGAGGAAGAACTTGAGCCCCTGCAAATTAAATATATAAAAGTAAGCTATGCTAAAGCCTCTGCTCTCAAACCAATCCTTGAAACCGTGTTGACTGATCGAGGCAACATTACTTTTGACGAAAGAACGAATCAGTTAATTGTCAAAGATATTGAAAGAGGTATACAAAATGTATCTGAGCTGGTTAAAAGGCTTGACCTTAGAACTCCGCAAGTCCTCCTTGAGACTATTATCTTGGAGGCAGACAGAAATCTTTCGAGAAGTCTTGGAATGAGATTCGGTTTCAATTACATAGCGTCCTCGGATACAGGTAATCCATTGGGGTGGAATTTCCCAAATTCGATGAAAGTAGGCGTCGGCTCAGATTTTCCTATCTCGGGAGCTACTGGAAATGGATTAATTAGTATGATTTTTGGCAGCGCCGATGGGACGAAAGATTTAACCTCGATAATTTCGGCCTTTGAACAGGACGGAATGGCAAGAATAGTATCAAGGCCCACTCTTGTTACAACAAATAACTCAAAAGCATCCATAGAGGCGACCGAAGTTATCAGAATACGACGAAATCAGGGAGGTAATCAGATTGTTGTTGGATCCGGTGGATCTACGTCCTCAGGAAGCGCTGCTGATGAAGTGAAAGTTGGAATAAAGCTTACGATGACGCCTCAGGCATCGCCAGATTATTGGGTCTTATTAGATATATACGCTGAGTCAAGTTCTCTTGGGTCCAAGGTGGTTGATCAAATACCATCTACTATAGAGAGAAAGGCTAATTCCACAATTCTTGTTTCAAGTGGTCAAACTTTTGTTTTAGGTGGCATCTACAAGATAACTGACAGTTCTGTGGTGTCAGGGCTTCCTTTTCTTAAAGATATACCTGTTTTAGGCTACGCATTTCGAAGCCAAGAGGCCAGAGGGTCTGACGAGGAGCTAATCTTTATTATTACACCGAGAATAGTAGAAGGAAGCTTTGATGACGCTGCCATGACGGGGAATGTTGACTGATTTTTAGGGTTATGAAAAAAGGTGTTTTGTTAGTAGTCTTGGTTTTGTTTGGGTTCGTTTTAGTTGGTTGTGGTTCGAGTTCAAAGCAGAGACTAGGAGAGTCTTTTGCTTTACTCGGTATCGCTAAACTCGAGGAAGAGGAGGATGAAGACGACGGTGGTGGAAATGGCGGTGGTGAGAAATCATGTTCATTCAAAATAATTAATGAAGTAATAAAGAGTCCTAGCCCAGAGTATCTCTGTATTGTTTTGGAAAACAGACTTAAGTCGCAAATGATAATTTTAAGAGATTATGAGGTAGAGTTTCGCATTCCAGGAGCTCTTGTACAACCTCCTGTTTACAGGATCAGCTTGGCAGGGACACTTTTGCCAAAAGAATCCCAGAGCGGGTCAAGCGGCGGTTCAGGCAGCAACACAACTCCGCAGAACCCTGTGCAAACTGGATTATTTTTCACTCAAGACGAAGCTCTTGGCAACAAAGCATCTATTCCTATCATAGTACCCCCTATTGAGTTTGCATATTGGTTGATTGCGAATATCGGCGCAATGCCACCAATACCAGTGATTCCAATGGAAGCTATTTACAAAGCATACGGCCAAACAAGCCCGGCTGGTGATTGGGTATCCACCAATAAAATCTTTTTCAGGCTGAATTTAGCTATGTCGAGCTGATGGAGCATGAATTCAATAAAATAAGTCGTTTTAAGTTCTGAATAAGAAACTAATAAGTATGCAATAAACTTAAACAAGACGAAAAGTGGAATTTGGGTAGTGGGCAAAATTTAATATTGGGGTTCAAAGCTTGAGACGAAAAGATGCACCGATGTGGTGTTTAATAAAGTATCGCTTGATTAAGACTTGTTGTAACATCTGAGTGTGTAGCAAAGGTTATTACAAATTGTCGGTTTTAGGTGGACGATGTTTCTCAGGAGAGGTTTTATAAAATAAGTTTTAGCACACCGCAAAGAGTTGCCAAAAAAAGCAGCAAAAAAAATAGGGATAACCTTGGGAAACACGCTAGGTTATGCTTTACATTAAATAGAATAGCCAAAACAAGGTCTTTTAGAACTACGATTCCTTGAAATAAGACCATGACAAGCAGCAAAAAAGATGATAGGTAAAACCCGCCTACAAAAAGAGGCTTAAACGGTGAGAGAAAATCCTTTGCCACCTTGCCATAGTGGATTAATAATTGAAGGGTATACGAGTCAACATCCATTTTCTTTTAACTTTATCAGTTTTATTCTAAACTTGATGCAGTTTATTTGCTGAAGATTTTGCTGCGGCAACGGCTAATCTATCCACCTCAAGATTGAATTTATCTTCATGGTGACCTCGAATCCATTCAAAAAAGACCCTCTTTTTTTTTAATTCGAACAAAAGTTCCTTCCATAAGTCTTTGTTCTTTACCTCTGTTTTATCTTTTTTCTTCCAGTTACTTTTTTTCCAAGTCTCGACCCAATTTTCGGAAAAAGCTTTTGCTACATATTGTGAGTCTGTTCTTATTAAAACTTTTTTTTCATCTTCGAGACATTTTAACGATTCAATTATGCTTTTAAGCTCCATTTGGTTATTTGTGGCTTCGCCGAAGGATCTTTGAGCCGAGAAAACTTTGCCACCTCTGGTGATTATCACTAGCCCAATCCCAGCTGGCCCCGGATTACCACGTGAAGCTCCATCAGCATAAACTATGTAATCGTATTCTTTTAACTCTGAAGCTACAGAAGGAATAAGCTTTTGAAGATCCGATCTTTCTACCAACAAAGTTTGAACCCTTAAAATGTGATGAAGTACAATTTAATATACCGCGGAGGTGATGGAATTGGTAGACATACAGGACTTAAAATCCTGGGCTTGGAAACAAGCGTGCGGGTTCGACTCCCGCCCTCCGCACAAAAAAAAAATGGCTTGATCAGCCGTTGTTTTGTGGATGATACATCAGTTTATCAAAAGGTTAGTTGGTTTACTTTTTGATCTTACGATCTTGTTTTCTCTGCCGTGTGCTCTTTTGATTTACTGGTTCTACCACTCGGTTTTAAGAGACTTACCCCCGGTGCTTGAACTAGACCACAAAGTGTTGCCACAAACAAGTTTTGTCTGGTCAAGAGACGGAATTTTAATGGGTGAGTATTTTAGGGAAAACAGATATTTTGCCTCGATTCAAGAAATACCAGCTCACGTCATAAACGCGTTCGTTGCAGCAGAAGACCTTAATTTTTTTCGGCACAAAGGAGTAGACTTTGTGGGAATACTTAGGGCACTGATCGTTAATTTGCGAGAAGGCAAGATAAAGCAGGGCGGTAGCACTATAACTCAACAGGTAGTTAAGAACTTGCTTTTGACAAGGGAAAAAAGCTTTGTAAGAAAAATTCAAGAGGCTGTTTTAGCATATCAGATCGAAAACTTTCTAACAAAAGAACAAATACTTGAACTTTATCTAAATCTGGTGTTTTTGGGAAACAATTCTTATGGAGTGAAGGCCGCCGCCAAAAATTATTTTCGCAAAAATCTCTCTGACTTGACTCTCGCAGAAGCGACTTTGTTGGCTGGTTTGCCTCAAGCGCCCTCGAAATACTCACCTTTGAGAAATTCTCGCGCGGCAAAAGCGCGACAAAGATATGTTCTTGACCAAATGGTGAAAGGAGGTTTTTTGTCGGCAAAAGAAGCCAATCAAATATTCATGAAAGAGCTAAAAATTTACCCTGCAAATCTTGAAAATTATTATTTGGCGCCTTACTATTTGGCGGAAGTCAGAAAAGAACTTGAAGAAATTCTCCCTGAAATTGATATTGACACTGAAGGTTTGACGATTGAAACGTTTCTGATAAGCGATTTTCAACATTCTGTGGAAAAAACGCTAAAAAAACATCTTACTGAGCTTGATCGGAGCTACGGCTACAGAGGACCGGTTAAAAGTTCGGAAAACGTTTATTACCCTGTAGGTATAGTTGAAAAAATTGACAGAAAAATGGGTTTAGCATTTGTTGGTATAAACGGCGGTACAATTCAGTTGAACCTGAAAAGCCAGGAAGAATGGTTTAATTTCGACATTCATGAAGGCAAAAAACGCTTTAAACCGATTTTAGATAGTCTGAAGTCAGGAGATTTGGTTGAAGTAGATTTAAAAACAAACCAGTTGGTGCAAACTCCAGAAATTGAAGGTGCTGCTGTTGTAATTAACCCTAAAGGGGGGGAAGTTCTTGCTTTGCAAGGAGGTTTTTCATTCAAGGTTACACAGTTTAACAGGGTAACACAGTCTTTGAGACAAGCCGGCTCCGCGTTCAAGCCTTTTGTTTATCTTACTGCCCTAGAACGCTTCGGATACACCCCGTTATCCATAGTTAATGATGTGCCCCGAACCTACCGTATTGGAGGTCAAATCTGGAGCCCTCAGAATTATGATGAAGAGTTTGAAGGCCCTATGACTCTAACTCGAGCACTGGAGCGAAGCAGGAATTTGCCGGCTGTTTTTGTCACAGCGTCAGTTGGGGTCAGCAATGTCATAAAAACAGCCAGAAATTTGGGTATAGAGAGTAAGTTGCCAAGAAACTTAACTTTGGGACTAGGTAGTGGAGACGTGACTTTGATTGAGCTTGTGCGCGCTTACGGCGCCATTTGTTCAGAGGGAGTACTCGCTAAAACACGCTACGTAAAACGGGTTAAAAATTCCAAGGGTCAAGTGATTTATGACAGCGACAAATTTTTAATTGACAATCTCATTCAAGGGTCCGATCCAAGGGCAGCTTATATTTTATGCGAAATGATGAAGTATGTTGTAAAGAGTGGCACGGCAACAACTTTAAAAGACTTTCCGGTTGCGGTATCTGGCAAAACAGGCACGACAAACGATTTTGTAGATGCTTGGTTCATCGCGAGTACTCCGGAGATTACCGGAGGAGTCTGGATTGGTTTTGATACCCGGAAAAGCCTTGGTGAAAAGATGACAGGTGGAAGGCTTGCAGCCCCATTGTGGAAAGAATTCATGGGAGAGATTTACCAAATCATAAACCAAAACAAAGTTTTTGGATTGTTTAACGGAGTTCAAGACTTTCCGACAACTACAGGTGTTACAGCTGTGTATTTCAATCCAATTAACGGCAGGTTCTCATTGAGCCCCGTGGAAGGTTTTTATTTAGGATTTGTTAAAAATGAGGATATTGAGAAAATAAAGCCTTTTAACGTTGAAAACCAAGAAAATATAAGCAAAGAGGATTATCTGCGAAATCCAAATCTTTAGTTGTTTTGGGGTTAGGTTTTTTTTAAAATACCCAGGAGCGTTTTTTATAGTATGCGAATTGGTGGAGTAGAAATACCGGAAAAGAAGCCCGTTGGAATTGCTCTGAGGACCATATATGGTATCGGTAGGACGACGGGAATTCTTGTGTGTAAGGCTGCGGGAGTTGACCCAACAAGAAGGGTAAAAGATCTGGATGAAGAGGAGGCTTCAAAGATCAGAAACATCATTGAGTCGAATTTTGCAATTGAAGGCGAGCTTAGAAGACAAGTGCAACAGAACATAAAAAGCCTGATTGATTTGGGTACGTATCGGGGCATGAGACATAAAAGAAATCTCCCTGTTAGAGGCCAGCGAACGAAGACAAATGCCCGAACCAGGAAGGGTCCAAAGAAAGGTCCTATTCCAGGCAAAAAAGTCGCTCCGAAGAAGTGATTTAGTGTTGTTTACTTGGTATTGTTTGGGTTTAGTTCAACCGAGTGGCGCAATGTTCGCTTCATTTGCTGAAACGCCTGGTGTTTCGAAAAAAAATTCATTATCTAACTAAGATATATCATAAGCCATACCGTGCTGATTTTTGATATGGATTAATTTGGGGTTTAAAAACCGGATTAGTCAGAGCTTTGACATGACTCGGGTAGCAAAAGGTGAGAAAAAAGTAAAAATTTTGGTTCTGCCATTTGAAAAATTTGGCGCCCAAGTCAGTTTATCTACTTACTTTTTTTGAATCAGTGGGGTTTGAGGAGCGGGGAATATGGCAAACGTTTACGATAATTATGTAATAATCATAGAGAGGTAAATTTTAAGATTTCAGTCAAAAATGAGAAATTTGGTTAAAATTATCAGAGAATTGAATTTAGTATTGAATTTGGCTCTGGTACTTGCGGGGTTAGGTTGCGCTAAAGTTTACGGCCCAATAAGGGTTGAGCCAACCAATAACAGTGCCGTTAACTGGATAAGTTTGAATGTAGCGATAAAGGAAGGCGCTCAAAGGTTAATTTACTCGCTTGGATCAGATGGTATTGTCCGAGGGACTTGCCATGCTGGCATAACAGGTGGACGAGTTACTAAAGTTGAATTAACAAAAGATCAATTTGGCAGAATTAACGGTTTGGTCGAAAAAATTCAGAGAGAAATCCGCGCGAAAGACAACTGGAACAAACGGATTGTAATTTCCATTACCAAACCGGGGGGGATATCTAACACGCGTACAATTGGTTTTAATAGCCCAGGTGACAATCTTGAAGTAAACGAAATTCTTAAAATTTTTAAGGAAATTATTCCATTAAAGTGTTAGAATAAATGCTTTGCGAAAAAAGGGCCCATAGCTCAGTTGGGAGAGCGCTTGACTGGCAGTCAAGAGGTCAGCGGTTCGAGTCCGCTTGGGTCCAGGCATAATTAACAAAAGTAAAACTTGAAAGTCCCAAGAATAGTTCCTAATATTTAATACCATGTTAAACTTTTTGTTATGCTTTATAATTGGCGCGTTGTCGGCAGAGACAATCTTCCATGCGAATCCGGAACAGAGTATTTTGCGTTGGGAGGGTAGCAAAGTAACGGGAAAACACTACGGAACGGTTAAGTTAAAGGAAGGGTTTCTTGTTGCCAACGAAAAAGGTGAATTTTCAAGAGGCAGATTTGTTATAGATATGAATACTATTTTTGTGGAAGACATCCAAGATCCGAAAGATAACGCAAAATTGACAAACCATTTAAAGGACTCCGATTTTTTTGATGTTTCGAAGCACCGTTATTCAACTTTGGAAGTTCGCAGAATAAGTAAAAAAAATGAAAATGTTTATGAACTTTCAGGCGATCTTGAGATCAAGGGGATAAAGCAACCCGTGTCGTTTGACGCAAAAATAACTGTTGACCAACAAGAGCTTAAGGGAGAAGCTGACATAACTCTTGACCGCACGCTTTGGAACGTAAGGTATGGATCTGGTAAATTTTTTGAAAATCTCGGTAATCGTTTGATATATGATGACTTTAATGTAAAAGTCAAGTTAGTTGCTCAAAAAGATTGAGTTAGCTGAAACATTTACAAAATCTGTTGGGAAAAAAGAAGCTTTGTGTTGTTTAGTCAGGAGAGTGAACATCCTCTTGTTTGGCTCTCCGTGGAAAGCATCTGGGTTAGTAGGGTTTTTTGGGTTAATCTATCATAATCTTTTTAATAGTTGAATTAGCTTACCACGAGTTAAGGAAAAATTTTTGACCTTTGGCTGGTAAAGGTGTTTCAACTAATGGCTGAGACTCTCAATTAATTTATCAGAACCATTTAGCATTGTGGTTTATGATGTTTTCGAATGTATTAGCTTCAAGTATGTTTTTTTTTATAAGAAATTTTGATTCCAAAGTTTAACGTCTCAAGTCCAAGAACCATTTTTCATTCATCCGACTTTACCGGCTGTTGTGAGCTTTGCATTTTAATGATTTCTGCTACTGCGTGAGGGTGCTTGACGCCTTGGAAAAAGATTTCCTCAGTGCCTTCGGCGGCAGTTCCTACCGCAACGGTTCCAAAATTAAATATACGACCGATCAGAGTCTGGTGAACTTTAATATCTCTGATATCTTCAAAGTTAATGGTAAAAATTTTGTAAACGAGGCCGAGAAGACCTGTTTCTTGAATAATATGAGTTGGTGTAACGGTATAGCGCACATTGTAGATACGTCGCAAAAGTTCGAGCACTGCCAATGCGAAAACTAAGTAGGTAAAATTTGTTACGCGTTCCGGGAGTAGCTTTTCAAAACGCCACATGAGGTAAAATCCTGCCATTAGCAAAGTTACATACCCTACCATCGATCTAAGAGACCGGCGACCTCGCCAAATGATGTCACTCACACGGAAATTATTGCAAATATTATTTCTCGTGATAAAGAGAAAACCTGGCACCACTTTTGCATGAACAAAGGCGAGGTTGTCAAAGATGCCAACAACTTTAGCTTTTGTAACCTTTTTGATAGGATGTGGCCTTTTTGTTTATTTTGTTTTAAATCGAAAAGGCAAAGGAGGTTCCAGCTACAACTTCATAAAAAAGGACCTTCAAGGCCTTCTTGAAGAGGCCAAAAACCAAAAAGCGACTTTTGAACGCTTTTTGGACGAAGCTCAAAATATTTCAGATGCCCTAAAATACAGTATAAACGAGGCTAAACGATTTGATGAATCTTTACGGGCATACAAAGACTGCGTATTAGAGGCGGAGAAAATGTTAAAGCACGGAATATCTGAAATTAAGTCAAAAGCATCAGAATTTTTTGACAGAGTAGAGGATTTTAAAAGACAGTTGGACGAGTATTCACGGTCAATACTTGTTGAAAAGTCGAAGTTGCTTCTCCGTTCATCAAATCAACCACCAAAGCCTTCCAAAACATCCACAAAAATCGTTCTTGAGCGCCAAAACTTTGACATAGATGTCGAAACAATAAAACCGAATTCGACGGGTGTCGATCCTCTTAGATCAGATCCGCGCCTTGGTGTTCTTGGAAATTCACGGCAGTTTTAGTTATGGATAACGGGACTTATTCAGTAGCAACAGCTGGCTTTTTTTTATTTAAAAAACTGGACATTCTCAACAATAATCTCGCAAATACCAACACCCCGGGTTATAAGCAAGACAAGGTCATACAAACCAGACAGGTATTCGAAGAAACACTTGCTTCAAAATTTAACCCGATAAGCCCATACGCTAGGCCAGATTTCGAGAGGTTTCATGGAAGCAAACTTGTTGATGTTAAAACCGATTTACGCCAAGGAGCTATTCAGCACACAGGAAGGCCTCTTGATGTAGCTATTGGTAGTTCAGACGAATTTTTTGTTGTTCAAACGCCAGTAGGCATCATGCTGACTAGAGCGGGTACTTTTGAGATTGATTCAAATCAGGATTTAGTAACTCCCTCAGGTTACAAGGTTTTAGGCGACGGGGGCATCATAAACGTTGCGGGAGCCAGCAATGTCAAAATATCCCCAAATGGTAAAATCACGGGAACTGTTGGCGGGCAGGAAGTTACGCTCGGTAAATTGCAAGTCGTGAAAATCAATGGCGAAGTCAAAAAAATCGGTTTAAATTTATTTGAGGCAAAAGAAGGTTTTCAGGTTGTGGAAAACCCGCGCCTTGTCCCCGGTAGTGTAGAACAAAGCAATGTCGAGTTGATACCAACCATGATAGAGTTAATCTCTACAAACAAACAGTTCGAGCTGTTCTCGAAAATAATAAAGACTCTGGAGGAGCTTAATCAGTCTGCGATAAATGGAGCGAGGCCATGATTAGAGCTTTATATTCAGCCGGAACTGGCATGACTGCGCAACAATTTCAGTTAGACACAATTTCCAACAATCTTGCCAATGCCAACACTACCGGATTTAAAAGATCAAGAGCAAATTTTGAGGACCTAACTTACCAATATGTGCTTGAGCCAGGAGCTGAAACAGATCAGGAGACCCGTTCACCCAGTGGATTGTACGTAGGCTTGGGTACAAGGGTAGCGGGTTCTACGCGTATTTTTACGCAGGGCGACTTGGTGCCCAGCTCAAACCCTTTTGATGTTGCGATACAGGGAGAAGGATTTTTTGGTGTTGAAATGCCTGATGGCACCATGGCTTACACAAGAAGCGGAAATTTTGCGCTTTCGGCGGAAGGAAGACTAGTAACGACAGATGGATATCCCATTGCAGGAGTTGCCGAGATCCCCTCGAACGCTTTGAGCGTCTCGATCTCGTCAAACGGGACAGTCACTTATCTTGTTCCAGGCAATAATACGCCGCAAGAAGCAGGCCAGCTAACAGCATTTAGATTCCCAAATGCAGGTGGATTAAAGGCAATCGGTAAAAATTTGTTTGTAGAGACAGAGCAATCCGGAAGTCCGGAGGAAGGCCAATTCTCGGTTGAAGGTTTCGGCACTGTTCAACAGGGATTTCTTGAGTCTAGCAACGTAAGCATAGTTGAAGAAATTGTGCGCATGATTTCAGTTCAGAAAGCTTACGAGGCTGCGTCAAAGGGAATCATAACAGCCGAAGAAATGTTGACATTAGCGATAGGATTAAAGCGATAGTCATGTTTTTTATGGCGTTTTTTATTCTATCGCAATTTATCATGGCGGATCATGAGGTTAAGATTATCGTTGGCAAGAGCGCAGAAGTCTCCAGCGGCAAAGTATATCTTAAAGATATCGCCGAAATAACGCCTATCAAAAACCTTGAGCTTGCAACAGCAATCGGAAAAGTTTTAATAGTTGATGATCTGGAACCGGGTAAGAGCCTGTTTTTGTCTTCAGAGGAAATACTCGGTAATCTACGAAGGAGAGGATTTAATCTGGACGCTATTGGGTATGTTTTGCCTCCTACACTCGAAATTTACAGAAAGGGTAGTCCTCCTGATTATCAACACCTGAAAGCATTGCTTTCGAAATATCTTGAGAGCAACCAAATTCCAATAAAACCGATCTCTCTCAGGGTCAGTGATGAATTTATGGCTCCAGTGCATATCAAAGATGCTTACGTTGAAAAAATAGACATAAGTCAGCACGCTGCCAACGGGTTGTTTACTTTCGTCGATGAGAGTGGGTCAATTTACAAGGTTTCTTTTGAGTTTAGGTTTAAAAAATTAAATGAAGTAGCTGTCTTTACGAAGCCATTAAAAAGAGGAGAAAGGGTTATGCCGGAAGTCATTCAAAAAGTTTTCATGGAAGACAGAACAGGCCTTTCTTTTGATCGTTGTGTCAATCGGATTGCAAAATACGACCTCACGACAGATACGGTTTGTTCAGATAGCAACACTGAAAAAGAAATACTGGTAAAGCGAAAAGACCCGGTGGAGGTTGTATATAAGTCCGGAGTTCTTGAAATTAAAATGTCGGGCTCCGCTATGAACGACGCCTCAGTAGGCGACACCTTAAATGTAAAAAATCCTACCTCCGGCAAAGTTGTAACCGCAATTGTCAAAGAAGATGGAATAGCGTATGTTTACTAGAATTTCCATTCTTTGTCTCGTGTTTTTTTACTCATGTTCTACAGTGAAAACATCAGCTGTGCAAAAAGTGCCGAGAAGCGAAACAAATTTTAATTTTGACGAGCTTGAAACTGATGAAACGAGGGCAAGTTTTTCAACTGAGCCAAGTTTTCGGGTAGAAAGCGCAAACAATGATTCGTGGAAAAACGGTCCATTTAATGTTGGTGTTTCCGCAAGTCTTTGGAGAGACGATTATAGAGCGGGATTTTTGGCAGTTGACCGTCGAGGGGTTCAGATTAACGACCTTGTAACCGTTCTTGTATACGATTCGGCAGAGGCAACTTCAGACGCAAAAACTGATGTCAAATCAAACAGCGGTGTCTCCGCCACCATTGAACAATTTTTGGGGTTGCCTAAATGGTTATTTAAGAGAATTGATACATACCTTTCAAAAGATTCTTCAGGTGAAGTTGATTTGTCTAAGCCACTCGTCAAAGGTGGGAGCGAGTCGTTTGCGAAGAATGAAGGCAAGACCTCAAGAAAAGGCAACATTAAAGCGACCATTACAACGGTTGTTGTCGATAAAACTCCTTCGGGTTTGCTAAAGTTGGAAGGTCGAAAACACATCAAAGTCAACAACGAAGAACAAATAATGGTTTTGACTGGCTATGCACGCCCGGAGGACATAGACTCATTTAATCAAATAGACTCACAGAGACTTGCCCAGGTGAGAATCGAATTCATGGGTTCAGGTTCGGTAAGCAGTCCTCAAAGAGGAGGCTGGTTAAGCAATATTGTAAGAGACCTATGGCCGTTTTGAGGTTTTTTATTCTCGTCTGTTTGCCGTTCTTTATTGTAGCCTCGCCAAGGCTAAAAGACATAGCCAAAATAGAGGGTGTACGCGGCAACCAATTAATTGGATACGGCATAGTGGTGGGCCTTAATGGGACGGGCGATGGAGGAAGCAGTTTTTTTACAGTCAAGTCGGTTAGCAACATGTTGGAGGCTTTCGGCATAAAAGTAGATCCAAAACAGGTAAAGGTTAAAAACTCGGCAGCGGTAATAGTTACAGCGGATCTTCCGCCTTTTGCCGGAGTTGGAACCACTTTGGATGTAACTGTCTCGTCTATCGGTGATGCGAAAAGTTTGCAAGGTGGGACACTTGTTTTAACACCATTAAGAGGTCCAGACGGTCAGGTGTACGCTGTAGCGCAAGGCCCCTTAACTGTTGGTGGATATTCGTTCCAAACGTCTGCCGGAGATAGTGTTACCCAAAATCATCCAACAGTTGGCTACATTTCAGGCGGTGCAATAGTTGAACGAGCAATTAACTTTGACATAACCCAACGTCAATCTGTCAGAATATATCTCAACAAGCCTGACTTTACGACTGCCAGCAGAGTTCAAAAAATCATAAATGACAATTTTGGCAAAGATATAGCGGTTGCATTTGACAGCGGAACGGTGGATGTTGACCTCGCCAAAGTCTCAGTGACTTCACCTCAGGCATTTGTTAATCTTCTGGCTCGACTTGAAAACCTACCCATCGATACAGGGTCCTCCGCCGTAATAGTGGTTAATGAAAGGACTGGCACTGTGATTGTCAGCGAAGATGTTAAAGTCTCCAAAGTGGCAATAGCCCATGGCAACATCAGTGTAATAGTCAAGAGCACTTCGACGGTCAGCCAACCAAATCCTCTGGGTGAAGGTAACACTGAGGTTATCGAGAATACAGAACTGACTACAGCGGAAGAAAAACGCACCTTGAATGAAATTGGTGGTGACATACCTTTGTCTGAACTAATCAAAGGCCTTAATTCCCTCGGTGTTACCCCACGAGATTTGGTGTCAATATTTTCTGCTTTGAAAAAAGCAGGAGCGCTTAAGGCAGAACTCGTAATAATGTAGGTTTATGAAGACTGGATCAATTGAACCGGTAAAGAGTTCGACTCTTCAGCCGTCACATGCGGCGGAAAAACTAACACAACAATTCATGGGCTTGTTTTTAAAAGAACTTTTTAAAAATATTCAAATCCCAGGCAAAAGCGTTGAAAAAGAATTTTTAAAAGACTCTTTGATTGAGGCGCTTTCAAAAAAGCTTGTTGAACTTGACACCAAGTTGCTCTCAAAGCTAACGGAGGAACTGGAACAAAAAAAAATTTGAGCAACTTTTTCTTATGTTTTTAATCATATATTAATTGAAACGAAAAAAAATTTTTGTTGATATAATTAAAAGATATGAAAGTTAGTAATCCTGACGGTAAACGACCTGTGAATATAGATCCAAACGTTTTTAATAAAAATAACGTTTTGAATAAAAATATCGCTCCCGCTTCAAAAACAGGTGCCGCAGAAAATGACCGTAATGTTGAATTGAGACATTCGGAAGACGCAGACGGTGGAGGTGTAATAGGAGGTCTAATCAAAGCTTTTGAAAATTTGACAAAGGACCTAGAGCTCGAGAACATCAGAGCCGACAAAGTAGCGAGAATAAAAAAAGAAATCCAAGCTGGAACTTACGCAGTGAACAGTCGGGACGCGGCAAAAAAAATTGTTGAAGAATTAATACATCCGTTCCTAAGTGAAACCCGAGGAATTTGAACTTCAACTTCAAAAACAGCTGACCAATCTTTTTTTAAAAGTAAAGGATAATCTTTTTTCAGGAAAAACAGATCAGACTGTGATTGATGAAATAGAAGAAGTCACGAAAAAAATTTCAGAAAACCGAACGAAAATTATCGTGTCAAATTTGCCCGCTAATGAGCGGAAAATTATAAATATGACTATCGAAGAAAACAGAAAACTGCTAAACGAAATTTTACAGCTTGTTGAAATCAGTATTGAGACAGTTGAACAACTCAAGAGATTGTGTTCGGAAAAGGATAGTTTCTACAGGCCATTTCTTGGGAAAATTATCACTGAATGATGCGGTTTTTTGCAAAAAAAAGATTGAGGGCTTAAATTGTAAAAATCGAGAAAGTTAGATAACTTTTGAAATTTTTCTTACTATTCCCTGTTTTTTGGCGGATTGCTCCTGCGACATGTGAATTTTGCGATGACAACTCAAACAGTAACGAATTTTTGCTTTTTTTAAAAAAAAACGGGTTTATAGGTTGGCGTGAAATTTTTCGCGAAAAACGCCTGTTGGTTGCAGGTTGATCGAATATTTGAGACGGGAATTCTTACCTTTGACAAGCGCTCTCAGAGACGCAAACGTAATCGATCCTTCTGAAACGCTTATAGTTCTGCTCGCGATTTGCGATAGCAACACGGCGTCTGAGCAGGCAACAATCTGATATTTTTTTCCACCCAGCAATCTTTTTAAATGTTCCTTCGTTTCTTGATAAACAATATCAAATGTATTGAATCCCCAGTCGGCATGTAAAACCGGCACGCACTGAAGACTGGCAGGAGTTAGATCAACTTTAGTAGGCAAAATGAAACCGGAGCTTAGCTCAACAAGGTCAACGAGCGCCTGCATTTTGCTTGAGAAATTTAAGCTGGTCAATGCCTCAAAACGCCTTATAAATTCCGTGGTCGATTGCTCGGGTTCATCGGGTGGCAGAAAACAACTAAACGTAAATTTTTTACAGTTTAATATGTCAAGATTAACTTGAACAACAGGTATTACCAGAATATCGAGTTCCTCAAGTCGTGCTATTGCTTCCAACCATAGACTTGTATTATCTCCTCTGACCAGGCCAACTGCGTGTAGCCGTTTTGACTTTACAAGTTTCGAAAATATGCTGGGCAATTCTTTGTCGGGAATGCTGGCAAAAACGTCTCCACAGTGAGGGACATGGAGCAATAAGTCAACGAGCTTGCCCTTCTTGAATATTTTCTTCGACACCTAAATATTAGGATGCAGACTTAATGCTCGGACGGTCTATAATTTTAGCCAATGGAACCCACTCGCGAGATTTTTTTTAACCTTCCATCAATATGGAACAAAGTTTTGATGTACGGGTTATTTTTAGTTGCTCTAGGGTATCTGTTTTTCTCCTTATACCAGAGATTCAAATTGTGGGGTTTGCTGAAGATCTGTCCGACTAACCTAGTCCCTTTTTTGAAAGCGATTTTATTTCAGTCCAAGTTCCCTGAAAGAAAAAACACGGGCTGGGCGCATTTCTTCGTTTATTTTGGTTTTCTGGTGCTTGTTGTAACGACCACCTCGGTTTTCATCGATTATGATTTAGGAATTAGGATCTACAGGGGCACATATTATCTGGCTATAACTTTTTTAAGCGATCTAGCTGGAATACTCGTGATAACGCTTTGTTGTCATTTCTTGTACAAAAGATTTTTCGAAAAAGACGAAAGCCTTATTTCCTCTAGAGGCGACTTAATTCTAACCTTAGGCTTGATTATATTGTGTCTGCAAGGTTTCATCATTGAGGGAATAAGAATAGCTTTGACCAATGACCCTTGGAAGTTTTACTCTTTCGGCGGTTACATAGTTTCTGTTCTTTTTAATTCTTTCGACTTTGAAAACCTTGCTTATTTTCATTTCATTAACTGGTGGGCTCATACAATATCAGTTTTTGTTTTTTTTGCCCTGCTTGTTTACACAAAGGCTTTCCACATCATCACTGGTCCCTTTAACCTGCTTCTTTTTTCCAACGAATATCTTTGGCGGTACAAAAACTTGTTCGAAAGGTTAGAACAGGGAGAGTTGGAAAAGATCGGACGTGAAACAATCTTAGATCTGGGTCCGAAAGAAAAGCTTGATCTTGACGCTTGCACAAGTTGCGGGAGATGTCAGGAAGTGTGTCCAGCTTTTGTCAGTCAGAAGCCGCTAAGTCCAAAGTGGCTTATTTTGCGGCAGAAGCAAAAATTGTATGAAATTTACACGGGAACAGCAGTTGGTTCGTTTCTAACTAAACTTGACAAATTCCTTGTCAGAAATCTGACCCTGAACTGGCCGGAGAGACCAAGTTCGAACGAGTCTCTAAACAAAGCTTTGCTCAACAAAGGAAACACCCTTATGAATGGTCTCTTTGAGGAAAATTTTTTTTGGGCATGTACAACATGTATGGCGTGTGTTGAAGCTTGTCCTGTGGGTATCAACCATCTTGACCACATAGTTGAGGCGAGAAGGTTTGCTGTTACAATGGAAGGAAAAGCCCCAGCCGAAGCCTTGGTGGCTCTAAGGTCAGTTCAAGAAACTGAAAAGCCGATGCGTATGCCGCAGTCAAAGAGTGAATTTTTTAAAAACCTTGACGTAAGAATTCTCGAAAAGGGAGGGGAAACCGAGGTTCTTCTATGGGTTGGATGCATCTCTGTCGGTGACAAAAGGAAGGAGAGCATTTTGAAAAGTCTTGTTCGCATTTTAAAAACCGCTAACGTAGATTTTGCGGTCCTAGGGGATCAAGAAATTTGCACCGGGGATCCGGCAAGAAGAATTGGCGAGGAAGCTTTGTTCCAGACATGCGCCCGGAATGTCGTCGAATTATTAAAATCATTTAGATTTAAAACTCTTCTTAGTCATTGCCCTCATTGCGTCAATGTTTTTAAAAACGAATACCCAAAAATTTTTGATGGTTTCTTGGCGCAAGCCAAACATCACTCTGAGTTTATTTTGGGTCTGATCCGCTCAGGAAGGCTTCCTACAAAATTTTCTGATATATCGTTTACAATACATGATCCTTGTTATCTGGCAAGATATCTGAATAGTTTTGAGGCTCCTAGGGAAACGCTTTTGTCGATAGGAAAGATAAGGGAAGTTTCGAGGTCTAAAAATAAAACATTTTGTTGTGGAGCAGGGGGAGGGCAGTATTTTTATGATCTCAAGGTTGGCGAAAGGGTAAACGTAATACGAGCCAAAGAGCTGATGGAAACCAACCCTGACACAATTGTGACAATGTGCCCATTTTGCAATCATATGATTACTGATGGACTAATGATGTTAAATAGAGAGGTCAAAGTTCCAGTCAAAGATCTTGCGGAAGTCGTAGGAGAAAGTTTATAAGTTTTTCAGGTGCCTTTAGCTCAGTGGATAGAGCACTTGGCTACGAACCAAGAGGTCGGGGGTTCGAATCCCTCAAGGCACGTGTTGAACGTTTTTTATAATTTTCGCAATAACATTTGTAGATTAATAATGCCCGAAAAAGCGGTAGACCGGTCACCCGAGGAACAAAAAACTAAACAAACCTTGTACGCAAAATACCTGTTAGGTCAGATGTCCGCCTCCGAACTAGCTTATAATCTCAAGGTTCTCAACTCGGTTGAAAGTCATTATGAAATTCAGAATTCCAGAAAAAATTTTCTTAGTCCGACGCAGTTTAAAGACGTCCCAACAACGAAGCCGGGAGAACAGTTAAATCCAACTGTTTCAGACCTTCAACCGGTCAAGTGTCATAGGCAGGCTCGAGAGTTGTTAAATTATGAAACCTGTTCGCATAAAAAAGAAGAACTTCAAAGAGTATATAATCAGCGAAAGCAACAGGATTTACAACAAAGGCTTTATGTTATGATCGCGAACGAAAATGTTTTAAGAGATTGCTATTTAAAATCACAGAAGGTTTTGGAAATTGTAAGAAACCGTATTAAATCGGGTCTTAAGGTTGCTTTGAAAGGAGCCAAAGCGTTTACTAAGTTCAAAGAAAAATTAACAAAAATAAAAAACAAGATATCCCTCTTGCTTGGCACCGATAAGAATAAAGTTCGGTCGCGCAACCTTACAACAAGCATGATGAATGAACGTGCCTCCAAAAAGACAAAGTGATTCGTTTTGGTTTAATGTTATGGGCTCTAACTTGTTTTGCTGACGTAAGTTTAACGCCAGCTCAGGCTTTTTGTTCCCGTCTAATTGGCGATAAAGCTTTGGACGTATGGATTGAGTTTGTTGAAAATGCTACTTTTTCATATTCGGACTGCCCCCAGTGCTTTACTTTAAAAAATTTCTTTAAGAACTCCTGCAAAAAGCAGAACTCAAAAAAAGATGAAGACGACGATATGATCAAATATCCTCCACACCCCGAAATTCTCGTTATTTTGGAGAAATTTAAACAAGGCAAAAAGTTTGAAAGAGATTTATACCAAGCTTTGAGTTTTATTTGCCAATCTGTAAAGCTTGAAAACTCTGCTAAAGAACGGTACATATCTTTTATTTGTTCAGCTCTTGATGGATGAACTAGGAAGAATTCTAGTTTTTCTTGGTGTTGGCCTGGCGATCGGCGGTTTGGCCTTAATTTTTGGTCACAAGATTGGCCTCGGTGGTTTGCCCGGAGACCTCGTTTTTGAAAAACAAAATTTTAAAGTATACATTCCGATCGCAACATGTTTTGTTATTTCTGTGATCCTTACAATACTCGTGAATATTTTTTTTAGAAAATAAGCTTGCTTTTTCGCGGTCATGTTTTTGCAAAATACAAAGAGCTGCTCGAAGCGAGACCGAACAATGTTTCATTTGGCACAACAAGCTGGATTTATGAGGGATGGAAGGGGATCGTCTACTTCAAAAATTACAAAAACAAAACCTCGTTTAGACAAAGTGCGCTTGTTGAGTATTTTTTGTGTCCGTTGTTTGACTTCGTTGAAGTAGATTTTACGTATTACGACTATCCTACCGCAGACACGCTAAAAAGACTCGACCAACAGATACCAACGGACAAGAGGGTTGTGTTTAAAGTAACCCGCACAATTACGCGTCCAGAAGAAAAGTTTTTAAATGACATAGAGTTTAAAGACAAATTTTTAAAAAATTTTCCAGACACTTTAATCGGCAAAGTTCTATTTTTCCATCTTCAATTCAGTCACATGAATTACTCCTTAATCGATTTTTCCGAAAAATTACAAAATTTTTTAAATAGTAATTTGCCTTATTTTTTAAATTTTTCTATAGAATTTCGAAACCGGGAATTCCTGAACCTTTTTGAAAGCTTCCTTGGTTTAGGGGCAACGCCGTGTTTAAATCATTGGAGCTATATGCCAGGAATCACAGATCAAATCAGTGAAATAAATTTGAATAAGTTCGATAAAATATACGTTAGACTTCTGACACCACTTGGAATTTCTTATGAAAAAGCGGTTGAGATGTTTAAGCCTTATGACCGGGTCAAACTTCCTCAGGAAAGAGCAAAATCTGATTTGGCTGGGTATATCACGACGCGACCGCATGTTAAGTACTTTGTGGCTGTCAACAACAGGTTTGAAGGTTGCGCGCCATTGACAATAGCTGATATCTTAAAAAAGACAAATGTTGTCTTCCGTGCGGGAAAGGATTGTTCGGAAAATACGGAACCTTGAGGAAGGTTTAACGAGAGATGAAATTGGAGACTATTCTGTTGAAAGCGCTGAGAAGCTTTTCTATTTAACATGTTATCTTTTTCTTGAAAAAGACCTGACCGCAATAGGTTACGCTTCGACTTTCAACGGCTTGGTTCAAAGACATAAACTTGATCGTTTCCAAAACGTCACAAGTGTTATCAACGCGTGTTCTGTTGTGCTTCAAGGTTTTACAAGATTTGAATTACCTTTTCTTGAACCTGTGACAAAGGAGGCTCTTCTTGCGGGAATTCTATATCTAAATTTTAGCGTTGAATCGCCTGATTACGGAAAATTCTCGAAAATTTTAGACAAAATTAAAGAGTTCGCTGGCGACGAGGATATTTTCATATCCTTGTGTTGCACTTTTTTAAAATTTTTTTCCGAAAAAAAATTTCCTTTTGCTAACATGACCCTTCAGACACTTGAGAGTCACTTTTTAAACTTTTTGGCTGAAGAGGATATTAATGAAATTTACAGAGTGAGAGTGGGTTCTACGTCAGCTTTTTTCTCAATAGAACCAGTAAAAGTCGTGTATCAGCTGGTAGAAAAAATTAAGAACGGCATTGATATTGAGGAGAAAAATTTTTTTGAAGACGTCTTCCAGTTTGGGCTTGTAGAAGAACTTGAAGACTCAATTACCCACGATCTCGGAATCGTTGCGGGAATTTACGGTTTTAATGATTACGCGAAAAAACTGCTGTCAAAAGCTCTGTCTCAAAGGATTGTCCTATACGGTGAAGAGTCGGAACAGGCACATGAGACACAGAAAGCATTGGAGTCTTTCGAAAATTCGTCGGAAGAAAAAGAGCAGGATAACTTTAGCCTTAATCAAACAGAAGCAAGTTTCAAGAAGGCTTCGCCGAACAGTGAAGGAAGCGAAGATGAAAAATATTTTTTGATGAAAATTTTGAACTTAATCGACGAAGGCAGATTAGAAGATTGCAAAAGTGAAATTAATCGAAGGTTGTCATTGAAGTAAATGCTAATAGAAGTATCCAATATCTTTGGTACGTCGTTTAAGCTTTTTCTTAAACATGAGGGTGTAAATCCGACCGGAACTCACAAAGATAGGATCGGGAAGCGACACGTTGTAAATGCATTTCTTCTCGGAATGAAAAAAATTTGCGCTGCGTCTTGCGGAAATTTTGGCGCTTCTTTGGCCTATTTTGCAAGAGACTATGGATTGCAAACAGAAATTTACGTTCCAAAAAGTTTTGAAAGTCCCCGTGTAAATGAACTAGTAGAATTGGGAGCAAAGATTGTCAGATTTGATGGAACTTATGAAGAAAGCGTTTTAGAAAGTCAACAGGTAGCGAAAGAAAAGGGATACTACGACGCAAATCCCGGAGAACACAACAGGGCGCTAGAGTATTGCGGTTATTCTTCAATTTGGCGAGAGATCTTGCAGGATTTAAAACAGTTAAATTTGGGAACGCCCACGCATCTTGCTATACCGGTGTCAAACGGTGTTACGCTTGCCGGATTGTATTTTGAAACCATTCTCAGCTCAGCCTCGGTCAAATTCCTTGCTGGGTCTTGTGTTTGCAATCCCATAATAACTTCGTTTGTCAACAAAACGGCGTACCGGGATTTGCCTCAGATTTTCCAGAGCGAAACAGAAACTAATGAACCCCTAATTAACTGGCGGTCTTTAGACGGATCGAACGCTTTCAACGCTATCATTAATTCAAATGGTTTTGCGGCAGGGTTTGAAGATCAAGAACTAGAAGACCTTGCGAATTTTTTAGACAAGAATTTAAGCATTTCATCTCACCCTGCAGGTTGCGCAGGCCTAGCTACAGTTTTAAAATGCTCGTCCATGGGGTTTTTTGGCGACAATGATTTAATCGTTAGCTTAATAACATCTCGCCGATATTAAAACATGTTTTTAATATTTTCGGAGGATTAAAAACGGCATAATTTAAAAAAACGTCGAAGTATGAGTGTTTTTTAAGAGTAGGCGTTATTCTTTCGTCAGCAGGTAAAAAATTCAAATTATTGAGTCAGTCTCTTACAGGTATTTTGAAGCATTTCTTTTTTTTTATTGAAATGAATTAATGATGATACGTTTGTCAAAAATTTTGATTTTTCTCATTCTCTTATCCGAAGCAGACGGGATAAACACTTCAAAGGTGGCTATTTTTCGCGCTAAAAGACATATCGAAGAGGCTGCGAGACTAGTTGACATAGCAAGACAAAAATCTCAAAACATTCTTCCTTTTTCACCTGATCAAGTAATTGACACCTTAAAACAGCAGGCAAGAGAGTTAGACAAAGCCATTAATCCTAGGGGTAGAGAAGGAGAGGCTGCAGCCAGACTTGAGCCGAAATTTCAATCTGAAAAGATTTTTATAGAACAGAAATAGCAATGCAATACGTAGGACCAGAGATACCCACACTCAATGAAGGATGGAGCTTTTTTGGAGCGAAACTTGACGAATGGCTGGCTGGCGCTGGTTTCGGATTTTTCTATATAGTCGTTGTCCAAACTTTCATTAGACCCCCTAAAGGAATTGACGGTGTCATAATTCTTATATTAACAGTAGGTTTGACCTACACATTGAGGCTTTTAAGAGAAAAATATCCTGACGAAAAACGTGGTCTTGTAAATAAGGCATGTGACATCATTGGACTTCCTCCACCTCTGATACCCAAACCTGCCAGTTTCTGCAAATTTTGGAGCGGAAACAGAGTTTCTTCAATCAAAGGCACCGAGTTTTATAGGCTAAAGTTTCACGAATTTTTACTTGTTAAACAACGAGGAAAAGTATGAAAACGAAGGTCAAGAAAACGTCTGATAGACCTGAACAGGTTACATTAAATGATGTTGTAGCGGAAACAAAGCCCAAATCAGTCAGTGACGGACAATTAATAAGAGCGTGGGAAGATTACCAACAGAAAGCTTTTTTTTGGAGAGCGATGTTTCTGCTCCAGCTGCCTGTTGCTGTTTTCGCATTGGTATTTGCGGGAGTTGTCTTTATTAACAGAAACATCACATTAAACGTTCCGCGAAGCCCGCTTCCCGG
>JANWWW010000010.1:29995-34356 GCA_025055295.1 Deltaproteobacteria bacterium
CATTAATTTTGCCAATCTTGTTTTTAGTTACACACCGACAAGCATAGAACGCCAGTACGCGACGGCAAAATTTTATCTAGCTCCCTCTACTCAAGCCGCCTTTGCCGACATCTTTTTTAAGCAAGAGATACCCGTTGTGAAAACCACAGGGACGAGTCAAATGTTCATAATTGATCCGCTGAAGGCTAAGGTTGAGCGTGAAAAGTCAGTAGTCAAAGTTACTTTGGGTGGTGAAAGAATCAGAATTCTTGCGGGCAGAGAAACTAGACATACGATGGCAACAACCGAGATAGTTTTAAGAACATTCCCTCACAATAATTTAAACCCTCAAGGTATCTTGGTTGTAGACTTCAAAGATTTGCGTGATGCAGAAAGGTAATATTTTCGATAAAGGTAATAAAAACTCAAACATGATTGTGAGATGTATTATCAGGGTCACTGCGCTAGCTCTCTCGCTGGCAATTTTTGCGAGAGAACTTGAATACTCGTCAGGGGAGATAGAGATTTATGTACTCCCAGGCGAGGCGACGCAAGTGCAGTTTCCTGACGATGTGCTTGGAGGCTACAAAAAACAGGGGTCTCTGATTTCAGTTGATAAAGTGGGTACAGACTTGATTATTTTTGCGCAGGATAAAATTGTCCCTGAAGGGGAGGTTATATTAGTAAGAACGAAAGATAATCGCAGTTATTCGCTAAGAATTAAACCGGCTCCTGACGCTAAATCTCGTGACGACATCGTGATTGTCAAAGACCAAAGGCCGCGTACAGCGCTGTCTGATGAGGACGAGTTGCCAAAATACAGAGACCGTCAGTTTATTTACCCAAGTCAGTATCAGGTGGCGGGACTGATGCGGGAGATGGTGCTTGCAACAGAATTTGGAAAGCCGGCAATACCCGGATACAAAGTCTCAGACGCCGGAGCAGGATCAGTTGTTGTCAACAATGGGCAATTACACGCAAAATTGGTAAAAATGTATCTTGGTCCTCAACTTTGGGGGTATGTTCTTGAAGCTGAGAATGTAACTGATGAAACTGTTAAAATCGATCCCTCAGTATTTAAGATTAACGGTACCCGAGCAATCTCACTAAACAAATGGGAGCTATCTCCAAAACCCATAACCACTGAACAAAGATATAGCGAAGCCCATAAAGCTTTTGTTTACATTGTTGCTAAAGCGAGGTAACGTATGCAAAAGGTTAAAGATTTAGTAACCAAAATTAGAGAAGATAAGCGGTTATTATTTGCGGTTTTGGCTCTTGTTTTGGTGTCTGCAATTGTGCTCTTGCTTTTGCCCGATGGAAATCAAAACGCGCGAAAGAAAAGAAAAACCGAACCTAAAGATCTTGCCTTCACTCAGTCTACACAAGGACGCGAGGTTTATAAGGATCTTCTTGAGCGATTCACGGCTGATTTGGAAAAATTGTCTGAAGCTACGCAAAAAACTCAACAAGAGCTTGAGCAACAAAAACAAATTCTTCAGGAGCATCAGGAAAGAACTAAAGAGATATTTACCAAACTTGTTGAAAAAATAGCTGAACAACAAAACAAACAAAACCAACAAACTAGTGTAGGGGGACAATCTCTTGGTGGTGAGGTTAAACCAATTCCTGAGCTTCAAAAATCGGAGATGGAGAAATTTATGAAGGAAGAATCAGTTCAGCCTGTGTCTATGCCAATACAACCCAAAAGATCGGCTGTAATTAATGCGGGTGATGCGGTCAAGGTGGAGCTTCTGTCTGGAGTAAATGCTCCGGTTGATGGAAGTCCTTATCCGGTAGTTTTTCGAGTAATTGGGGATATATATGGACCGAACAATACTACTTTACCTGTTGGAGAGGCTAGGATTTTAGCGGCTGCTCAAGGTTCTTTGATAGATCAACGGGTTTTGTTTAGACTTACGAGCATGACAATATCGCTGCCAGACGGCAGTAGAAAAGAATTAAAAGTTGACGGCTGGGTAGTAGGGGAAGACGGCATCAGAGGTCTTCCCGGGATTTTGATTGACCCTCTGTCGGAGAAAATCTTGGGCGCTGGAATTGCAGAGGGTGTAAGGGGCTTTGGAGAGGGGTTTGAAGTAGCCAGAAGAAAACGAGTGACCGTTTTTGACTATTTTGGCGAAATCACTGAGGAGTTTTCGGGCAGTCCTCTTGAGTTAGGAGCGGCAAGAGCTTTGCAAGGCATGGCTGGAGTTTATTCGGATGCTGTGAGACAGAGGGCAAATCTTCTAACGCCTGTCGTTCAGGTTTATGCAGGCCGGCAAGCGACAGCAGTGTTTTCAAAAAGCGTAGAAGTTGGGGATGAACTGTTGGCTCATCTTGAAGAAGAGATGGAAACAGGATACGGATCGATTTTTGATTAAAAATATGAAACGGCTAAGTTTGGCAGTTATTGGAATTATTGTTCTAACTGGTTGCTCGAGGGTGTCTAATGCTATTAATCCATATTACAAGACACCTCCCAGGGAAGCCTACGCCGGCATAAAAAGCGATGACGCTTTAACAGGCGGAGGTAAAGCAAGAGAAGAAAAAGCTTTGCAGTCAATCAAATCTGAGATAATGTCTCAGCAAAGTTTCGAGCATTCACCAGCGCCCTACAAGCCGGTTGTGAGGCCAGCTGTCATTAGACTTATGTGGGTTCCGGACAGGCTTAATAGGCATGGGGATCTCATTCCAGCTCATTATTACTACCTAAAAATTTTGAATGACTCTTTTGTCTTGGAAGATGCATTTGAGGTTAACGCAATGCTTAATGCGACTACCAAAGGACCGGGTAGTGGGGGCATTCCGTTTATTTACAAAACGAAATAAAACAGAGGGTTTGCGCTGGGTTAATCTTTAAAAGAACAGAAGAAAACTTAATTTGATCAGAGAATTATTCCCTTTGGATAAACGATAAGTTAAGTTTTTGCAATTTTATTTTTCCAGAAAACCTCTGGGATCACGTTTAACCTCTTTATCGACTTAAGAAAAATCATTATTCAATTTGCCCACCTATAAGTTTTTGCGTGATAAGTCTAAGTTTAAAGATAAATTTTCTAAGCGCTAAACCCGCAAAATTAAAGTTGTCGTTTAAACGCTTCGCGCTTGTTTAAAAACTGCACCACGAGTGACATCTAATTTAAATCCATGTCATTTTCTACGTAATAATTCAATTCTGTTTGATTCGTTACTTCTTAAGAAAAAAAGCGCAGCAGGAACTCGGGTGATTGCAAATTCATTTGACAGAGTAACATGTAGTTAGATAACACGTTCTTCAGTAATCGAAATTAAGAACTGACACACCCATCGCAAGGACCCTTAAAATCCGGATACTTTAGGTCGTCAGTAGTGTGTACTAAGTTGACTAAAGCGGTTGTTTTCTTTAAACTGAGATTTAACAATGTTAGAAAGTCTCCAAAAAGGGTCTCGAATAGCGGTCCGGTCTTTGTTAAACGGGTGCAGTTTCAATCTTGTTGACGTTAAACGGTTAGGTGAATTTAAGTTTATCAATCCAAGTCATCCTATTTACGATGAGCTTCATAAAATGATCCAGATACTCAAACCTTCCAAAACCGTTAGAATTTTAGTTGCCAAATCTCTAAACCCAGACAAGGAAGAGTTCTTCGGACTAGCCTGTGCTAAAACCAGTACAATCGTGATTGAGGAAAACTTTCTAAGGAGAGCCAAAAGTCGGGAGGAAATTTTTGCTCTACTGGCACATGAATTAAATCACCTAGAGAGCGGGGCGGATAAACCTGATTTGGTGAGTGTCCGCGCAGAAGAACTTGCAAGCGATCTTAGGAGTGTAACGAGACTGGATGAAGGTGGAATTAATCCTATTGGCGCCTTGCAGTTGGCGCAACGGTTGTGTGAGCTAACCAGTAATTCAGAAACTCACTTGATTTCGTCAGATGTAGAACATGGAAGTCCGCACTTTAGGAGGCATTTTGTTGCTGAAACATTCAGGTTAATCCAGTTAAGGAATTTATCTAACGACACTCAACCAAACAATTTAGCAGAACTACTTTTACTGGAAACCGAAAAAATTGATCCAAGACAGCTTACATTTGATGACTTTTGTTTATTCCTTAGGACGGTAAGGGACGAGTATACGAAGGAAGAATTAATTTTAATACTTAAAGAAAAGCTAACCGAGTATTTGAGTCACTATCCATCACCCAGCTTTGAGCATATTGATCAAAGCGAAGTAGCAGATTTTTTATACACTTTTTTAGTTTCCGAATTAAAAATTCCACGAAATCTTGTTGATTTATATGATCCGCTAGCTGAAGCGACTGACATCAGTGTTTCTCTTCAGGTTATGCGGTGTTTTGTTTTTACTCCGGTAGGAGAAATGCTAGGTTTTTTGACTGATGAAATTT
>JANWWW010000110.1 GCA_025055295.1 Deltaproteobacteria bacterium
ATTTGAGAAAATAATAAAAATAACCCAATGATAAAGCGTTGAATTTTTTGATAGCTTGTTTTAAAACTGAATTTTTCGACAAGCCCCTTAATTTAAAATAGCCGAACCGGTATAGTCTATGATATGCATTTAAACGATTTAAACGTTTGGACAGGCAAAGCGACTTTCTATGGCAATTACATCGGCCTGTTAATTGCTCTTTATATTGGCTTAAGGTCCGCGCGATTTGGCATAAAGCTTGTTTAAAAGCTTTACATCTGTTTTCGTGATAACATAACGAATCTTTGGCTGTAGCCACTTAATCAGGTTGTTTCTTCTGATGCACACTAAGCGCCCCCATAATTTGTTAACTGCTCTTACAAATTCCTCTTTAGTCAAAATAACTCACTTCACAAAATAGTAAAACATTTAGCAATAGTTGAAAAAAGCTCTTAAGACCAACTATTTACAACCTGCAACGTGCAAGATTAGTTCACTTCAATCAAGTAACAAATGGCGTTTCACGATGTGCTGAAAAATTCTATTTCGTGCCCGGAGAATAACTGTCTAATTTAACACTTTGTCACAATATACCGAAGCTTGTCACAGTTGTTTTGAAATTCTGAATGAAATCATTTCCTTTAAGGACTGTGGCTAAGAACCTACCCTTTAGGTCATTCATTTACTCTTTGAAGAAGCATCATTTTTAATTTGCCGTCGCTCAATTAATCTGATGTCTGTTTACCAGCATCTCACTGAGTATGAAAAAGATGTTTGTATCGAAGTAGTGGACTGGTTCTGTTTGGCCCAATTAGAATTTTTCATAATGATGCCTTGCATAGTTCATACTCAACCTTTAAAAAGTAAGATTTAGTTTTTTTACGAGTCTCCCGATTATGAGCGTCTTTTGGTCAAAATTACCGAATAGACAATTCATCTCGGCAAATTTAGACTAATTGTTTATGCAAAAGGGACAATTTCTAGCCGTCATTGCTGGAGCCTTAGGCTACTTTGTTGATCTCTTTGATCTTCTTCTATATCAAATTTATCGAGTCCCAAGTCTCAAAGAGTTGGGAGTTAGCGATGATGAGCTTTTAACAGTAGGATCGACAATATTAAATTATCAGTTTATTGGTCTCCTTCTAGGAGGAATTTTTTTTGGGTACTTGGGGGATAAATTAGGACGAAAAGAAGCCCTTTTTGGAACAATAGCTCTATATTCCCTTGCCACCCTTTTATGCGCATTTGTCAATAATGTTTTTTATTATGCGATTTTAAGATTTATTTGTGGTTTTGGACTAGCCGGTGAGCTGGGGGCAGCTGTTACTTTAACCGCTGAGCAAATGAGCGAGAAACACAGAGGGTGGGGTGTAGCAATCTTAACAGCCTTTGGCATATCAGGAGTCATCGTGGCATCTTTAGTTGCAGAATACCTTTACTGGCGCCACGGGTACATTCTTGGCGGGGTTATGGGCTTTTCGCTACTACTATTTAGATTGCGAGTTCAAGAGAGTGAAATTTTCAAAGAAACGAAATCTGAGGTTGCTGTCAGAGGAGATTTGATTAAATTTTTTTCAAGTTTTGAAAGAACCAAAAATTTCCTATTCTTGATATTGTTTGGCGCTCATACTTGGGCTATTGCAGGGGTATGGATGACATTTACTCCTGAAATTTCAAAAAGTTTAGGACTTGAGCAGATCCCCACCCACAAAGCGGTTCTATTTACTTACCTTGGAATAACACTAGGAGACTTCATTTTAGCCGCTTGCAGTCAGATTTTCAAAAGCAGACTTTGGGCGATACGGTTGGCACAAATTTTTGGTATCATGTTAGCAGGTTATTTGCTTTTACAGCCTCCAGGAGCTGAATTTTTGTACTTGGCTTGGTTATTTGTTTTGTCCACGTTGACGACTAATTGGGCAGTGATATTACTTTCATGTGCTGAAAGATTCGGTACCAATTTTCGTGCCTTGGCAACCACCAGTTTGCCGAATTTTATAAGAGCAAGCGCAGTTATTTCGGTTTCGTTCTTTAAGGAATTCTACAGTGTTAGTCCCTTTATGATCTGTATGTCTGTCATAGCCTGTTGGTGCATCTTAGGCTTGTTGGTATCACTACTTTATAAAGAAACATATGGGGTGAATTTAAATTACGTGGAAAACTGAGTTGAAACCTCAAATTACTCACCACTTGCTGCAGACAAAAGTCCCTGAATGTCAAGTTTATTCTCTTCGCTTAAATAATTAATCAGCCCCATATTGGTTTCGATCAAAGTCATCCAACCAGCCATCATTATCATCATCAAAGTCCACCCAATTAGGCGTTCCATCTAAATCGAAATCTCGCTGGTAGGGCGAAATTCTATCACTGAAAGTAATACTTGGACCAAAATTATTCCACCTCTTTTTGTCAGGATAAGACCTAAAATAGGGTCGTACATACGTCCCATCTTTTCGAAAGTATCCATCGTTGTAAACGCTTTGCGAGATAATTTGGCAAAGACTTAAAAGCATGAATAATCCTACGATGTTATTTTTTACCATACTCGTGATTGTCTTTAATGGGTATATACCTTGTCAACACTTAATTTTTACCAAAAACAGTTTGTTTTTTGGCTGTCGAGCCAAGTAGCATAACGCAACAATTGAATATTAATTAACTTTTCTAGGATTGTCCTTTCTATTGTGTAACTTCTAACATACTCACTCATGTTTGT
>JANWWW010000111.1 GCA_025055295.1 Deltaproteobacteria bacterium
GAAGCTTGGCAACACTTAGGTTTTGACCGAAAGCACCTGAGAACTTCATCTAACTTGAGCTGGGTTACACGAGCAATGCGGGGTAAAAACGTAGGAGCTTTTATAACAGATCTTTTTGTAAACCCCGAGGTTGCAAGGTCTGCACCGGATCTGTTTAAGCCGCTTACGCAAGCGATTTCTGAGATTTTAACCAAAGCATCCGGAGTTCCAATCCTTGAGGAAGAATTAAAAATACTTTGTGGCATTGACAGACCCTAATTTAAGTTTTGAATCGATGACAACTGGAAAAATTTTTGCTTTAACTACCCAAACTAACTCTTTGGTAAAACTGAACAAGTTTTATGCTTGTATCTGATTTGTTCCAAATAAGCTCTTTCATCGCTAAAAAAGGGTCAAAAAACTCAACCTCGCCTCGTCCTTAAAATTCCTCATTAATAGATAGACCGAATAGCCTCTCAAGCTTTGCTCACTTAAATTTTCCTACTATGAGCGTAAAACAATTTCCATTACTTAAATAACTCATCCGGAGGAGTGTTGCGTTTCGGGCCATCATGTTTTTGGCATTCATAAGCAGCCGACTCTAGGGCTTGCAAAATGTTCAATCCAGCAAGCTCCGAGTTAAATCCTGGGTCATTGTATGTAGTAATACCTCTTCGACCAAAAAAATCCTGTAAAAGTTTTCCCAACCAGTAGTCATTCGGATATGCGTTTTCCATCTGCTTATTAATCAGAATTAAAACGTATCGTCTTTCCCAGTACTTTGGTTTTTCGTCAATAAGCCTAATTGCATAATCAACCTCATTCTCATCAAAGAAGTTTCTAGCGACTTTTTTAAGGCAGTCTGGACAAGCACCCTTAACCGCAGGGGCTATTCTATCTACCACTGGGTCTGGGATACTTAATCTAAAAGTGTCATATATTTTTAAGCCAGCATAACCTCCCATAATCAGACTAACTGTAACAACCAACACCCTTGAGTAACGACGGATAGAGAAATTTAATATATTTGGCCCACTTTTTTGTTGAGTTACTTCACAAGAGTGACTGGCGGTGTTTTTTTCTTTTTGTTGTAAATCCACCTCTTTTTACTATAAATTTAACACATTTACTGGTTGTTGAAAAGGTGAGTAAGCTGAAAACGGCAACCTATTAATTACCTCATCCAGCGAGTAATAGACGAACGATATATTAAAGACACATTTCTTTCTGAGACAGTGTAAGGTTTTTGCCAAATCTGATTCTCAACCCGTCACCTTTTTCCCGATATGCTTTGTACCAAGGCTTAGGGAACGAATGCTGCAGACCACCAGGGCTTTATATAAGACAATTTATATTTACTAACAAATTTTAGTTTGAAAATCGCCTGTGATCTCAATTGAAATTAGAATATGTTTAGCGTAAAACAACGAATTCATTGATGTGCATTGTAGGTAGTAGGGCTTTTTTGGAATTTAACTCCTAGTAGAGCATACTGGCATTCTGCGCCAGAATTCAGGTTTCTAAGAGTTAAAATAACTTTACATTTATTCCTTTGCTGAAATTTGACCGCTTAAAGATGTCTATTTGCAAATAAACAGAAATCCAAGATACTGATCAAGAGGAACGATTTATCAATGCGCAGACCTCATCGTTATATAAATTTGTCCGTTTTAAACACTGGATAATCACGAAGAACAGTTTTAAACCGAATTGAGTAACGGATAAAACCTTGTAACCTAGACTAAATTTTTTCTATGAGCTAACATGATTATCATGGGGATTTTTAGGAGGGAAAAACAAAGTCAAGCTTCATTTACTGTGTATAATTTTTTTAAAACAGTTTATTTTGGTGCTCTTTTAATTTTATGCTTATTTTGCGAGATAGACTTTCTCCGTTTAGGAATTAAGAAAAGCGATCTAGTGGCTCAAAATGCTGATGGTGAGGGCTTGTATGAACTTATTGAGCGAGTTGTTGAGCAGGTAGCTGAAAAGTGTTTTCCGCTTGCTAAAATCCATGATTTCGTTAATGATTCGTCAGACCCTTTAAATTTGCACATTGATTGTGAACATACTGATCTGGAAAATCCAAAAATGCCATTTGTATTTCGGAACGAAAGTTTAACTCCTGTAAACATAACTTGTCGCGATAGCTATTCTTCTTACCATGATTGCTTTTTGGGCGAAATCAGAGTACAGGATATTGTTTTCCCATATTTATCGAATGAACAAGACGAAGAGTTAAACTCTAATCATGAGAGTCCTGACATTTCGCAAGTTCTAAGAGCTCTAAATGAATTCACGTTGGATTTAGTCAAAAACAACAAGATGGCAGGCATTGACCCACTGCACCGAATGGAATACGTATTTAACAATCACGGTGGGGAGCTCTTAAATTTCTTGTCTCAAAGTTTCAAGGAATATAAATTCGAGTTTAAGTCGTATCGAGAATTAGTAGTCACTCACTCTCCAAGCAACTTTCAGGTGGTTTTGTTCCCGCGGGAAATTTTTATTTCAACTGATGAAAAAGTATTTATTTTGAATGAAATTGCAGCCGGCACGTTCTATCACAAACTCTCCTCTGGAAGGATAATAAAAATATATTTGCCAAAGGTTATCGGTATTCTTGAGAGCAGGTTAAAAGGCGCCAAAATTAATCAGGCACGACTTGATAC
>JANWWW010000112.1 GCA_025055295.1 Deltaproteobacteria bacterium
AAGCGCGAAGATGACTAACTTAATATCCTGCTTTAGAATTTTAGTAGGATATGTTTTACGAACCGCAACAGATAAGCCTCTCCTTGTCTGATCGTCAAATTCTAAACCCCTTGAAAAGAATTGTCTCCTTGGAATGCGAAATACCATTCTATTACGGCAATATCGAAAGGTTTCTGAGAGAAATAGGAAGGGAACATGGATGGTTAATTAACGAAACGAAAATGGGCGATGTTGAGGTTTGGTCACAGCTAGGACGCACTTATCATGATCGTGAGACCCTCGAGATCGCCTATCCAGAGTGTCGCGTACTGGACTGCATTCACAACCACTTTTTGCTTTGGTTTTACGTGCGTTACCTTGAAAGAAAAATGGAAGAGTTTTACTCAAGCGTTGACCTGCATCGCAAGCTACCCTTGATTTCTTATCCCTGTGTTTTAAATCTCAAAGGCCGACCTGTAGGTGGCGAATCTACAAAATTTTGGGGCCATCATCTTAACGCAAGTACATACAGCCAGCGGGTCTTAAAAGAGCTACCTGAGATTTGCTACCAAAACTCTCCGTTTTTTAAACTATTAGCCACGTTGGTCATTTTCAATTCACCGATTTTAACTGTTAGTAACAACCAGCCTCTGACTCTGTTATGCTCGAAGGCGAGCACGGTTAAATCTATTAGCTCATATAATGCAAAAGATAGCCTCATGAAAAACCCTATGTTTGCCGAGAATGGAAAATATCCTCATGTGATTCTTCATTTCAACTTTTTTCATTTTAATTATTTAGCTTTTAACGTCTTGCTGACGCGGTTTGCCTTAAGCTGTCTTTTAACACTCTTGGAAGCGGGAGATCTTCCGTTATTAAAAAATGACTTATTTGAGAACGATCCAGTTCAGATACTTAAAAAAATTGCAAATCAGGGCGTGGGAATTTTTGAGTCTGAAGAGCGCCAAAACGATGATTTTTTAATTATCGATCTTGCGGAAGCTCATTTTGAAGTAATAAGGCGGATTAAAAGATTGGGTTTTTCTTCGCAAATTGATCCATTCCTAAGGCTTTGGGAATTTGTCATTGAATGTTTGACGAAGAAAGATAGTGAAGCCCTGCTTTACATTCTAGATACCCCTTACATGTTGCACATGGAAAAAATTTTTAATGAGAGTGAAGTAGGTGGTATCGCAAGCAACGAACCTGCTTATAACTTGTTTGATGTATCGGTTAATCTTGGAACGTTGCCACGTCCTCTGGACTTGGAGCTTTATGAACTTTTAAAAGTGGTGGAAACTGGAAAAACACCCGAAGACCTTGGATTGAATCGAAGGGCTATTGAAATTTACAAATATTTTCTGGACTTATTCAAGTTAAGGGATCCGTTCAACTATTGGATTTCGGTTTTTAGGAGACCTGAACTGCCAAAATTTGAAGACATTCAAGGCATTTTTGCTCCTCGGCACCGAGCACGAGTTCGGTGCATGCAGGATCTATTTGAAAAGAGACTCATAGTGATAGATGCCTCATGGGGATATTTTACTGTTCAATCGGGTGATTGTCGAATCTTCGAAATTCGGTTGAATGACCCTGATAGGGAGCTCATAATATATCCTAAGTCTCTTAAACCGGAGTTTTAAATGAGCCAACACTTTTATTGTGTGAACTTATTAAACATATTTTTAGTGTCACAAACCAAAAAATATTAATTTCGCGATGATCAGGGCTAAGGCATTACCCATTTCTAGGGTTTTCTCAAATTATTTTTTGTGGGCCAAGGGAATGCTTAAAAAAGATTTGTCTTGCAGTACACAGCAATTTTTGGGTAAAAAGCGTCGAAATTTTCTAGCGTGTTCGCCTTAATCAAGTTTTGTTGATGTTCTACTTTTTTTGCCAAATTACATTTAGTGTTACATGTGTAAGGCTGGGTAAATTACTAAAAAGTGGGACTCACTTTCATGTTTTCAATGACCTTTTTTGATGCAAAAAATTCTTCAAGAAGTCATGTCTTGCCCAGCTGAAAAAAATTTAATTTTTATTCCGCCCGTGATATAGTTAATACAAATAAACAGGGCCTGTAGCTCAGCTGGTGAGAGCGCACGCCTGATAAGCGTGAGGTCGGTAGTTCGAGTCTACCCTGGCCCATTCGCATTTGACCAATGCTTGAGGTCCGGTGACTGTCGCTTGGCGTCTGAGCGAATATTAACGTTCCTAATTGTTTGCCAGGTTTCTTAAAAAGAGAATAGCACGGCTAAAGCCTCTAAATTTTTACTCGACCAAGTCTAAGTTATAGTGAGAAATAACTTACGATCATTTCAGGGCTTTACACCGAAGCCGAGGCTGGTTGTAACCTCAAATTTGCACACACTGATGAGAATCAGGTAATTATCTGCAACTAAAGTTCAAGTTTTTCCTCACCGAAAATTAATTCAAGGTAAAGCTTTGAAAAAAAACTTTTATATTAGACATCAATTTAGTACTTTACACCAATAAGAAAACAAACCGACTTTAAACTGCAGTGAACTTTTGTGATAACAATTTTTTCATCTAACCAGCAACGCGTGC
>JANWWW010000113.1 GCA_025055295.1 Deltaproteobacteria bacterium
CACCAATAGCGTCTTTAACTGCTTGATATGCTTGAGTGATTAGAATATCGTTTCCAACTTGACTAAGATTAATATGGCCGTCCTTTGCCAGCTCAAGCGCTGCCAAAAACATGCAAACAGCGTCAAGTCTGTTGCCTGTATATTGCTTCAACTTAACCTTTTGCCTTTTTTTTAGCAAATCGATTAGTTTGTTTTTATAGTCAACGACCTGTTTGACTTTGTCCCTTAAAAATGAAATAAACAGCCCAAAGTATGACTGGTAAGAACTTTTTTGTTCCAATAAGGATTTTGCGACGTTAAAAAGTCGGGACGGGCTTATTGTTAATTCCTTACTCGTGCTAACCTTTGGATGACGGTTGTTTTGAAAAACCGAAACCCTAGACATTAGACCTTGAACGGCTGATGATAACCACGACTGAAAGTGACTTTTAATGTTAAACTTTAAAGCAATTTCCCAGTCCTCCACACTGTCCGCAAGATCGCTGTGCCTACAAAAACCTAAAGCTTTGTAAGATTTATGCTCCAACAAGTAGGAAAAAACGACAAGAAAAAAACACCTTTCAAGCAGCGAACAGTTTTGGCCCGGCAAATACTTTTGCAGAATATCATATAAAACCAATTCAAGCGCGTCGATTTCATTGGTTTTACAAAGATGAAAAAGAATCGCAAGGTCACCCTTGAAACAATCAAGAATTACCATGTAATTAGGAGGTCCCACAGTTTTTTCAAAATTGAATTATCCACCCAAGCGATTTTTAATGAAATAGCTTATTTTTATTTAACGTAAATCTTCCGGCTTATTGTCCACTAGGGTTATACCAACTGAGCCTCTTGTACCAGCCCTAACGACCATTATTTACTTTTGTTGATCTTAGTCAGTAAACTAAGTCTGGTATGAATTTGTTCAATCAAGCCTTGCTTCGTTTGAAACCTGCCCTTGAGCATATCTCGGTTTCCGATGAGTTTCTTGAGGTCATAAGAACACCGGAACGGGTTTTTCAGTTTGCGATAAGGATCAAATCCGATGATGGCAGAGTTAGGGTGTTTGATGCTTATAGGGTGGTTCACTCAACCCTGCTTGGACCCGGAAAAGGGGGGATCAGATTTCATCCGAATGTGGATGAAAACGAAACCAAGTCTCTTGCTTTTTGGATGACTATTAAATGCGCGGTCGCCGGCCTTCCATATGGCGGAGCAAAAGGCGGCGTTAAGGTAAATTCTAAGAGTTTGTCACCCCAGGAACTCGAACGGCTGTCGAGAGAATATGTTCGTGGTTCATGGCAACTGCTTGGGGAAGATTCCGACATACCAGCCCCCGACATGTATACCAACTCTAAGATAATGGGATGGATGGTTGACGAATATTGTAAAATCAAAGGCTCATTCGAAAGAGGGGTTTTTACTGGCAAACCATTGTCTATGGGTGGCTCTCTTGGAAGGGAAGACGCAACCGGAAGAGGCGGTTTTTACGTTCTTCAAACGATACAAAAATTCCTTGGACTGCCTAAAACCGGGGCTCGAATAGCAATTCAAGGCTTTGGTAACGTAGGCGCAAGTTTCGCAAAAATTGCCGCAAACGACGGTCATAAAATTGTTGCAATTTCCGACTCGTCAACCGCAATATATTCGGAAGAAGGATTTGATATTGACGCTGTCATCGCATATAAGGCTAAATTTGGAACCTTGAGGGGTGTGACTTTCAAAGACGGCGAATTTCATGAAACACCCCACTCAACGATCCTTCATGAGGACCTGCTCACAATGGATCTTGATTTTCTTGTCCCAGCGGCAATGGAAGACAGTATTAACAATAAAATTGCGGAAAATGTCAAAGCAAAAGTCATTGTGGAACTTGCCAACGGCCCTGTAACTCCAGAAGCAGACCAAATTTTGGCGGAGAAAAAAATTGTGGTAATTCCTGATGTGCTAGCTAATAGTGGGGGCGTAACAGTTAGCTATTTGGAATGGGTTCAAAATAAGACCGGTTACTACTGGACCGAGAAAGAAGTGTTCGAAAAATTAAGGGAAAAAATGGTTTACGCAACCGAAGTTATTTGGCATTTTTCAAAAGACCATAATTGTTCCTTGCGAACAGCCGCATACTCAACAGCTTTAACAAGGCTTTATAGGGCATATGAGGAGCAAAAATAAGATAGGTACAGAAATAATTATTACATTAACATAATTGCATTTATTCCCCTCAATACGGTTGGCTCAAGGACGGGCAAAAGTTTAAGCAATTTCAGGAAAGCGTCACTCTTTAACAAAGTTTCTTACTAAATGATTTTTTTTCTTTAACAGCCACCTCACGTTTCGGTTAAATCACTTAATCTTCACCACTAGTGTTGATGGATTAGAATTTTTCTGGCGAAATAACCTTCTAGTCTGGATACTTGTCCCAGTTTCTTCTGGTTTAGTTTTGTTCAGTTTTTGTAAGAGGTTTGCAGAAAATCAAAA
>JANWWW010000114.1 GCA_025055295.1 Deltaproteobacteria bacterium
TACATGGCCCACACGGCCCTGTATCTCCCATGCTCCAAAAATTATCGTCTGATCCCATCGGAATAATTTTTGATTCAGGTAAGTTTGTTACGCTTTTCCACAGCGTTTTGGTTTCGTTGTCTTCCTTGTAAAAAGTAACCCAAATCAATGCTGGATCAATTTTTAACTGTTCTGTTACAAACTCCCACGCAAAAGATATAGCTTCTTTTTTGAAGTAATCTCCAAATGAAAAATTCCCTAGCATTTCAAAAAAGGTATGATGTCTCCTGGTAAAACCAATGTTTTCCAAATCATTATGTTTGCCAGAAATTCTTAGGCACTTCTGACATGAACATATAGCTCTCCTTGGCGGTTCATCTACTCCCAAGAAAAAATTTTTAAACTGATTCATACCAGCGTTCGTGAACAGAATCGTTGGATCGTTGGCCGGAATCAAAGAAGAACTTTTCCAAACCAAATGACCTTTATCGGAGAAAAAATTTAAAAAAGTCCCCCTCAGAGCTCTGGAATCCATCTAGTTTTAGTTTACCTAAATCCTATCTTAAATTTAACTTAAATCGCAGAGTAACCATACATTAAAGATTTTCACATGCTCTGCTTCTTGCTCTACTTCATGGCAAAACGGCTCAAAGCTTTAAAATTGTTTCCGGAACGTTTTATCCCGGTTTTTCATTTAAGATCAAAAAAATCCTAGGTTGAATCCAATTATTTAATTTTTATTAGATCTCAGTTTTCTAAAACCGACTAGATTCTTTTACCGTTATTTATTAGTATAAGAATCGTTCTTTCTTCCACTGGAGCCTGTTAATTTGAGCATTCTGTTATTTTTACATGCTGTTGGAGAATAAAACTGGAGAAATATTCTGACACTCACGCATTCGCCTTAAAAGTCCATGCTTAAATCGACTTCATTTCGGTCTTAAATCTGTTTGATTATTGACCACTAATTCATCAATTTTACTCTTGTTCAAACTGGGCGGTACTTCGTATTTTAGAATCCTCAACCTCTCTAATTCTGCTCGCCTAATGATTTCTTCTAAAATGACAAATGACTTTGAATGAGGTCGGATGAAAGTATCCTCTTTTCCTTGCCTTTGGGAAACTTTTTGTTCGTACTCTTTTTTCACTGATCTAAGCTCCGAATAAAAGTCAAGTAATTTGATCGCATTAAGAAGCGGCCTACCACCTCTCTTTAAAAGCTCTAGCGTCTCACTAATTAGCGAAAATCTCTCAAAGGAGCTGGTTTTTGGATCATTAATTTTTTTCACCTTATCCACCCATTCACCGAGATTTTTTTGAAGGTTTGGATCTTGATTCATCATTTGAACTAATTGATCTCCCACCGCTTTTTGAATTTTGTCCAAAAATTCCGGATCTTTTTTAAGTTGTCGTTCATATGATGAAAGGAGGTCGCGGCTTAACTTAAGCGTGCTGTACTTTCGGTCTAACTCTATCGCCAAAAACGAACGCAAATTTCTCGGAATTTGTAAACTTTCCAATCTAACAAGGTCGAGTAAAGCGTCAGTTCCCAAGAGCTTGACAATTTCAGGATCTGTCAAATTATCTTTCGAATGCTGGTTTTGGTCAGATTTTTTCTGGTCCGAGACTTGATTTCCTTTTTCATACTGCGAAAAAAATTCATGCGCCCTTAGCAAAAAGACTATTGCATGAGTTTCCACAGACGCAAGTTGTAACTGTCTATTTGTGTTCATTTTACGGTGTTATTGCGCAGGAATAAAAATGTGTTAACTTAATTTCACTTGGAAAAAGGATCTTGCTAACTTTTACGGCTTCAATTAGGGTCAAAGCTTGATTGAATCAAGAAATAACTTTCCTGAGGTTTTCCTGCAAAAAACTCCTTTTTGAAACTTATCTATAGATAAAAATTTTTCATATTAAATATCTTCAAATATAAGTAAAAGCACAAACACAAAAGCGTGGCTTGGGTCTAAGTTTAAAAATACTTGAATAAAAATTTCGACAATTTAGTGATTGATCAATTTGCAAACCGTAGAAATTAAAAGTATCTGTTCTCTACTGAACATTACAATTTGTCCTATTACCAGTTAAAAAATACAAGGCCCCCACAAAACCAGTCTTACAATATAAATTAAAAACTGGTGGTATTATTGCATCCCAAAGGAACAGAAGTTAGAGAAAAACTTTTTTTCTGCAGCAAAACTTGATCCGTTATGACTTGTCTTTTAGAAGGGTTTTCTCCGTGCCAGATCGAGGTTTTGTACATTCTCATCGAAGAGATCAGGCTCTTCAATCGCCTGATATTCAAAAGAGGGCTGGGGATTTTTTATCAAGTGAAGGCACTGTAAACAAAGCTTCTGGGATTGCTCCAAAGAGTATTGATGACACAGAATTTTTGAGATGGCTAGCCAAAGTGGCGGATAGTAAACTTCACGGTAAAGGGATCTCAAAAGAAGAATTACAACAATATTTAAA
>JANWWW010000115.1 GCA_025055295.1 Deltaproteobacteria bacterium
CTGAAGCTTTGTCCTCCCAAGGCTCCACCATTTGATAATATTATAGCAGTTTGTTGAATTTTTTTTCGTTCATTTGCGGGCTTCGTGAACTATGGTTCATTTTTGTTGACTAGTCAAATAGTTTGGTGCTATAATATGGGGCAGTTTAGTGGTTGAGCTCGCAGACAGTAAAGGGTCATCATTAAGGTTAGGCCTATATTGGCTTTTTTGTTTTGGCGTATTCGCGGTTAGTTTGGTTTTATTTTTAAAAAATGTTGCTGACAAAAAGAAATTAAGCACTTATGAACTAAACAAAAAAAATACCTTAATGGAGCTGAGAAAGGCTCAATTTCTTGTTTCGTCGGGTCAACGTGATGAGAGAACATACAGGTAATGAAGGTGACATTCCGTTCCATAAAAAAATTCCTAGCTTGTTCAGGAAAGTAACCAAGCGAAAAATAAATGGGGATTGCTAAATGGGACAAGTCCACTTGGATTAATGTTATTCCTTTGATCTTTCTGAAATTCGAGATATTTTTTAAACTCAGAGATTACTCATAATCGCTTTTTTAAAGTATATCTTCAACCTAAACTCGGAACTTTTAAAGCCATCGCCCGATTTCTTTGTTGCTTGCCGGATTAATTAATCTCGGGTGTGTCGAAAAATTCAGTTTCAAAACCTTGTGCTTTAATATTCTGTGAGTAGCTTACTTAAGGCTTATTGGTTTTTTTACTGCGGTTTTTCAAAAAGCCCCTTGACTCGAGCGTGCCCTATTTTAGGTCACTTTAGTTAAGCTTGATAAACAACCGTGATAGCTCCCCACCTATCAGGCTTAGGTGCTTACTAATTGCGATTTTTTTATGGAAGCTGTATTCAATGACCACTTTTTTGTACTAGCTCAGTTGAGGCATTTCCTCGCATGGATTCTGGCGACTCTAACTTCCTTAACTAAATGGAATGAATAAGCGCTTCACAATAATCATGAACCGGATTATTGAAATCATATGCTGGTTTATTAAAATTCATAAGAATCTGTTATTTGCTTAAAAGGTCAGGACGCTTGCGGTCTAAAACCCTGTTTCATTGGTTTAATGTTGCATTTAGACACTTTGGAGCGTGCTCACTGCACTTTTCATATATTTCGATATTTTAAAGAATAGAGGACTTTCGGTACCAAAAATGACTATTCTTTTGATTTTCATCAGCCAAAAAGATTCTTGTATTGCAAACGGTGTTGGCTTTGAAAGTTGGTTTTTGGCTATGGTCTTGGAAAAAATTGCCATATTTTTTCCTTTTCCAAAAGACAAGTTAAGATAATCCATCGGTCTCGCTACCCTCAAATTTTTCATAAATTTCCCCAGTAGGACATTTGAACATACTCAATTCCGTGTTACTGGATTAATTTGACTAAATTAAGCGACCAAATATAATTATAATTATGGCAGAACTTAGTTTTACTACTGATATTAGACGAGAGCCAGCTGCTTGGTCTCGGGTTGAGCAAAAGTGCCAACAACTCCTTAGCGAAAATTACTTAACTGAGGTTGAGTTCGAAGAGTTGAAGACCGTAATCAGAGAAAGATGGGATAGTATTGAACGGTTCGTTTTAGGGGAGATGGTCTCAGATGATCTAAACGCATTTGTCGACGAACTTAGAAACGATCCGTTCCTTAGATTAGTCTGTATTTATTTTCGAGGTTCTCTTGACGTTTGGCAAAGACCCATACATCCGGATGATTGGGAGTTATATTCCAAAGCTTGGGACGTGATCAATACGTACCCCGATGTTGGTGAAAGTAGCTCACTTGCGGATTTGGGGGGTATTTACTCACCTTCATCTATAAATTCCAGTATAAGATTTAGGATGTTGGAAGAGGCAAAAACAGCATTAAAACAGCTCGTTTTAAACCAAAGATTAGCCGATATAGGACTTCACAACCTTGAGGTAGCCGAAAACGAACAACGAGGTGGATCGAGGAGGTTTCATTCGCGTTCAATTCTAAGGGATTTCTATCTGGGTATACATAAATACATTAGGAGCGAAAACTTGGAATTTCTTTTGAAACAGTTTGATCGACTTAAATCAGGTGAGCTTCAATTAGACTATGATTTCAGATTAGGTTTAGTGGCGAGGCTATATGAAGCATGGCCTATTCGGGAAGCAGGTGATCTTTCATTCCACGAAGATGACATTACAAGATTTGGTAAGCCAAAATTTCGGGGTTTGATAAACAAGGTTATCTCTAGTGACCCAAAACTAGTAGATTACCTAACCCAAGTTGCGTTTGGTATTCGAGAAACTGCTAGTTGGAAGAATGGTGACTTTGTAAGAGCGACGGCGGTCATGATTATGGTCAATCGCTGGATTGATGAAGATGATCGTCAGATGTTAGTTGAGTGGGCAAATTATGTAACGCAGACTCGATCAGAAAAAGATGATTCGTTATACGATGCTCTTTGGCAAATTACAC
>JANWWW010000116.1 GCA_025055295.1 Deltaproteobacteria bacterium
GTTGACGCTACCGTGGCGAGAAAGCTCACCCATCCCTCAAGATGGTTTGCTTTGATGGTGTAAATCCTACGAAGATTTCTGTCTATTATCGAAAGAATGCTATCCATATCCTTTAATTCGTCTTTTAGAGCTAATACATCTTTAAAACCGGCTTCGAACATTTGTGAAACAGGACTTGTCGGGTACTCTCTCGACACTTCAAGTATTTGTTTTAGGTTTGTGCTTTTAAAAAAAAAGTCGAGAAATTTCTCTGTGTCTAAGGACGCTTTGCTGATTTGGACGTATTTCATGAAAATTATGGCCCAACTTAGCACAGACATTCCGAGCAAAATAAGAAATACCCCAATACCTATCGGTCCTGAAGTTTGGAAGACCTGCCAAAAATTTCCCCCCTCAAATTCCATGAGTTTTATGATTCTAATTTATGCCCCTAATAAATTAAAATACGAAGAAATGATCAGAGTTGCAATTAACGGCTTTGGAAGAATTGGTAGAAGCGTTTTAAGGGCTTATTTTACTAACTATCCAAAACCTGGTCTTGAGTTCGTAGGAATAAACGACATAACTGATACCAAAACCTTAGCTCATTTACTTAAATATGACTCTAACTTTGGAACTTTTTCAGGTAATGTTAGCTATGGTCAGGACTGGCTCGAGGTAAATGGAAAAAAAATCAAGGTGTTGGCAGAGCCAAAACTTGAAAACTTGCCTTGGGGATCATTAGGCGTTGATGTGGTTTTGGAATGTACAGGCCTGCACACGAAGAAGGAAAAGGCGATAATTCACCTTGAGCAAGGCGCGAAAAAAGTTCTAGTCTCAGCTCCGTGTGATGATGCAGATTTAACAATAGCGTTTGGAGTAAATCATCAACAGTACGATCGGAGTAGGCACAATGTTGTAAGTTGTGCGTCCTGTACTACTAATTGTTTGGCCCCGGTTGCATTTGTCCTTAATGAAGTTTTTGGTATCAAGAACGGATTGATGACAACAGCCCATGCTTACACTAATGATCAGCGGATTTTAGACCTCCCTCACAAAGATCTAAGAAGAGCTCGGGCTGCTGGGTTGTCAATAATTCCAACCACAACCGGTGCGGCTAGAGCAGTTGGAAAAGTTTTAACTTCTCTTGATGGCAAAGTTGATGGATTAGCGCTGAGGGTTCCAGTTTCCGTAGTGTCGGTCGTAGATTTTGTTTGTTTATTGAACAGAAAAGCAAGCAAAGATGAGGTTAACGAAGCATTTCAAAAATATGCTGAAGGTAGTTTAAAAGGCATATTATCAGTAGCAAAAGAACCTCTTGTGTCTTGCGACTTTAAAGGCACTACCTCATCAGCAGTAGTAGATTTGGATCTAACGATGGTAAACGACGAGCTAGTTAAGGTAGTTGCATGGTATGACAATGAATGGGGATTTAGTTGCAGAATGTTAGACTGTGCTGAAATATTATAAAAGGGTTTTACTAGGTTGACTGTATGAAGTTTTTTGATAAAGAAAACTCGTTATACCAAGATTAGTTGTTTTTGAAGTATGTTTTAAGTCCTGTGTTGAAGGCTTAGTTTATTTTAGCTTCTATTGATCATTTTTGTATAACTGAGGTCTTTGAGAAAGAAGCAAATATACTTCGCAAACAAGAATTTATTGTCAAGCTACCAAAAAATACCCTTATTAAGCTTGAATATTATTTGATGAAGCCCGTAGGTGGCGCATTTGGTATTGTAACTCTGCAACAATTTGCCAAAATTTGTAACTATCGGAATATTTTTGAAATTTGGTAACTTATTCAGAGCTTTTTTGTTTACGGATTATGCGGGTTTAATTTAATTAAGTAGGTGCACTTATACTTTATTTAAATTTGTCAGGAGTACTTGGTATTACTTCCTCAAACGAAACATTGCAAGGCAGTTTGATGGAGTTTATTTCTCCATAAATCTTGGCGTTTAAATCAGACTGAATTAATTGGTGTAAGAGCTCATTTGCTCTAACTAATATTTTATTTTTTGTGGAAGCTTTATTCGACTGATCTTGGGAGTTAACATCCATGTCTGTGGTTTCATATTTTTCTGGCTCGTTAGTGCTATCAATTAATACAGGTATAAAGGTTTTTCCGTCTGAACTCAAATTTAAACACTTAGTTAAGTAACCCAAACAAGCAATATTAAGGGCTGCGTTTAAATCCGAGTCTAAGGTTTTGTTGCAGTTAGAACATACTAGACCACTGAATTCGCCTCTTACTTTTTTTATTGCCTCTTTTGTTACT
>JANWWW010000117.1 GCA_025055295.1 Deltaproteobacteria bacterium
TTTCAAGAGATTTTTTGAGGACCGCTTGGTGCTCAGATTGAGGAGATCAATAAACATCGATCTTCTTCGTAGATATCTTGCTCCTTATGTGAGTTATAAAATAAACGTTTTCAAAGCGATTGACAATCCGGATCAACGTATCGAGGAGGACACAAGAACTTTTTGCGCCCAAACTATATCATTTTTGTTGATTTTAGTGGCCTCAACCGCAACTCTTGTGATTCAAGGTGGTATACTTTTTAATTTAGACTCGAGGCTTCCTTGGATAGCTCTTTTGTACGCGCTATTAGGCACCACCCTTACCTTTTTGGTAGGACGAAGATTGATAACGCTAAATTGGCTTCAATTGATGAAGGAAGCTAATTACCGTTTTAAACTTGTCAGTATTAGAGAAAATTCCGAGGCAATAAATTTTTACAGGCAGTCTGAAAGAGAGAGCTCAAAAGCTCGGCAGTATCTACGCGAAGCTGTTAACAATATGCTAAACATCATAGCAGTCAACAGAAACTTGGGAATAGTCACAGGCACTTACAATCATTTGATATGGCTGATCCCTCATTTGGTAATGGCAAGAGAGGTTCTAATTGGAGAACGAACTTATGGAGACATAATAACCGCGTCGGTTGCCTTTGAACATTTTCTAGGTGCTTTAAGTTTGATAGTTTCTCATTTTTCAAATTTGAGTTCTTACGCAGCCGTTGTTAATCGACTTGGTAGTTTCTATGAAATAGTTGAAGACTACTCTTCTGTGTCGAAAAAAATAAAACATGCTCCACAGGTTAAATTTCAAGGCGTAACAATTTATCTACCTTTGGACAAAAGAGCAGTGATCTCAGACCTGACTTTTAGTCATTTTGGTGGCGGATTGCTCATAATTGGAGACTCGGGTGTTGGTAAATCTTCCATATTTCGTGTCTTAGCAGGTCTTTGGGAGACGTTTGAAGGAGAAGTTATCGCGCCGCCATACGAAGAATCTTTTTATCTTCCTCAAAAACCGTATTGTTTCGAGGGTACGCTGCTCAGTCAACTATTGTACGGGGTTAGAAAAGTGCCTAGTCTTGATACCATAAGAGAAATTTGCACTCGCTGTTTTTTGGACCTGACTATTGAGAAAAATGGAGGATTGGACGCTGTTCAGGATTGGAGTAAGGTTTTATCTGTTGGAGAGCAGCAGAAAATAGCGTGGGTCAGGCTTTTCTTGTCCGAAGCAAAGTTTTGTTTTTTAGACGAAATGACTACGGCACTCGACGCTTACACGGAAAAAATATTCTATGAAGAACTTTCTAGAAGAGCTTATTTATGGGTAAGTATCGGTGTTCGAGAAAGCCTTTATGCTTTTCACAATCAAAGACTTTATCTGCTTGGAGAAGGAAAATGGAAATTAGAGTATTGATCGGTTTTTTCCTGTCGTACACTGTGTGCTTGTGGACTCAAAACAGTCTATGCGACGAGCCTCGGGTGTATAACAATGACTCACTGATACGGGCAAAACGGGTTATTTTGAATTATCTTGATTTGGATGAAAGAGCATTCCGACTCAACCAGAATATCGACCAACTCGATGGGGAATTTTTGTGCGCTTTGGAGGTTATTAAAAAGAATGGTGCCGATCCCGAGCTTCAACTAAGACTGATACACTTTATTCCAAAACCTTGGAACACCAAAGATTGGCTTTTAAAGGCTTACACAGGAATTGCGGCTCTTGTTCGTAAAGAAGTTTTAGAAGGAAGAATTAACAACTTGCGAGGACAAAAGAACTCGGTGTTTCCAAGGTTCCTAAAATTGATTGAAAAAATAAAAGTCGCGAGACTCTCAGAGAGCGAAATTGATTATTTGGCCGCAATTTTGAGAGAATTCCCGTATTTTGTGGTTTCGGACTTTTTGAAACGTCTTGCGAGTAAATCGTCTAAGGCTTTTCAGAATGTGCTTTTTTTAATAGCTTCTTTGGAGAGAAATAACTATTTCCTCAACAAGCACCGGGTAATTCAGATCTACCAAAGTATTCATGGCACTTGTGAGAAAGTGCCTGATATTTCCCCGTGGATCTTCTTAAGCTGTAAAAACAAAGTTCCGAAGGAAAAGATTACGGTTGAAGCAGACTATTTTTTCT
>JANWWW010000118.1 GCA_025055295.1 Deltaproteobacteria bacterium
ATGCTTCAGGAATATGGTAAACCATTTGATCTTATTGTTTTGGACCTGTGGCTAACAGATGGGAACGGGTTACAGATGATCCGTGAGCTTAAAACCAGTTATTGCGAACACCTCATTGTCGTAAGCTCACAAGGGGACCCTGAAACGATAGTTAAATGCCTGCGGCTTGGAGCAGACCACTATTTGGAAAAACCTTTAAACTTCGAAAAGTTGTCCAATGTACTTAGAAATTTAAGTTTCAGTTCGGAATCCACCATATCTCTATCAGGATTTATTGGGAAAAAATATCGTCCCCGTCGAGGTGTTAAAACGCGCAAAACTCTCAAAAGAACCATTAGCCAGTCCTGTATGTTTATGGGACTCGGGATCCATACGGGCAGAAAATTTGGGTTGCGAATTGAACCAAAGAAAAATTGTGGTATCGTTTTAAGTCCGCTCGAAAGTCCTTTAGAAGTCCCCTTGAGCGCTTTCAGTGTATCTTCTGATAAATTATCGACCAACCTAAAAGCTGGTGACTTTGAAGTAAAAACGGTAGAACATCTATTATCATCGCTATGGGGTTTGGGCATAACAGACTGCCATATGAAAGCAGGTGGCGAAATACCGGTACTGGATGGAAGCTCGATGCAGTTCGCACAAACCCTTTTGGATGCAGGTGTAGAAACGATTGGCGAAGAGCAAGAAATTTTTGTAACGGACACGCTTGAACTCAACTTTGACGATGGAAAAGCGATTCTAATAGAACCCTCTGAAGTTTTCTCAGTAGAGTACACGCTCGAGGTCGATGGACATTTCATCTCGGCTTACTATGACGAACGGATGGATTATTTGACCGAAATAGCTCCCGCTCGAACTTTTGCCTTTCTTCGCGACATTGAAGTAGCGCACAGTCAAGATTTAGCGCAAGGCGGGAGATTTAACAACTTCGTGCTTCTTGATGGGTTAAAACCTCTTAACACGTCTTTGAGGTTCCCAAATGAGCCAGCCCGGCATAAAATTTTAGACATAATAGGAGACCTTTTTACAACTGGCCGTAGATGGGTATGTAAAATTGAGGCATTCAAAACCGGCCATTTTGAAAACAACCTAATAGCCCAAAGACTTGTTAGAGAATATCTTGAGGAGGTAGGTAGCTAAGAAGGCAAATCACAGTCCTAGTAAACAAGAATCGACTAGCTTGAAATTGTCGTTAAACAGTTGATTTTAACCTGAGGAAAACAAAAAGTATCGCAAAAATGTAAGGTTTATTCTGACAGAGGAGACAGAGTAACTTATCCAGCTACTCAATTTTTCTTTCACAACCTTAGAGGCACGGTGTCATGAAAAAGCTTTGAATTTTCTCCTTCATGGTTGTTAAACGCAAATGTTTAAAAACCGTTATTCCTTGCCCAGAATTTTGTCCCTCGGCCAATCTAATGCTAGGCCTCGATTTTTCAACATGTCGCTGAGGATCACTGTAATTTTTTGAATTTTATGCAAAATGCTCTTTTTGATTTTACCCGGACCTAAAAATAGATCGGAAGCATTTTTAAGGAGAGGGAATGTCACACTTGTAAATTTCGCGCGGAAGGGTTTTATGAATTGAAGTGACCGATTTTTCAACTAACCTCATGGTTTTAAAAATTAAAAATGTCGCCGCTTCCCTTGCTGCCAAACCTTTCTTTTCAAAGTACCAAAATGGCACAGCGTTAAAGCACAACGTATAGGTTTTGCGCATCCGGTTGACCAACTTTTTCACTTCCTTCATGTACTCATCATATCCATCGTTATAAACTTTCGAGCAGTACGGATTTGGTTCTTGACACTCTACAATCGGATAAATTGAAATTTTTAACAAATGCCTTCTAGTTGCCTCGTAAATTTTAGGAGCTGTTGCTTTTAATGATCTAAGTTCCTTCTTGACATTTTTAAGTTTTGATTTGTTCAAAAGACCAGATTGTATGACGTGATTGCATATCCACTGGGTTCTTTGCATACCAAGACGGTATATGTAGTTTTCCGATATGAAGTGTAACAAATAAAGTTCCCGTGAATAATCTTTACCCTTACATTCGTAAGGTTCAACAACAATCGTTGGTTCGTCAATGCATGGATATCTTGGGCA
>JANWWW010000119.1 GCA_025055295.1 Deltaproteobacteria bacterium
TATCCAATCTAGTTCCCAGCGGCCCTTTGCCCGGAACTGACACGGTCATATAACCAATTCTGGTGTGACCTGTCGCTGTTAATTCTTTGACCGCTCTTTCGAGTTCTTCAGGTTTCTGTAGTCTTAATTTATTCACAAATACCATTGCATAGCACAGCCCTGAATTTTCAGGCTGTAGAAATTGTGTCGCAGTCTCAATTACTTGCTCTGCCATCCTTTGAAAAAGTCATGTGTAAATTCTATATCAAGCGCACCGAGTTTATCCCAACTCTCTTTTCCTGTCATAATCTCCCAAATTGTTATATCTGTTCTGTTGCCAAATTTCACTTTTTCGGAGAACTTTTCCGCTAAGATTAACCCTGCTACATTGACTAATTCTTCACTAACGAGCGCTTGGGCTGGCACGTTAGTAATAACTTGGTTTATGGGTAGATTGGCCAGGTTTTCCATGTATTGATCAAAAGTCTGGTTCGGTGCTGGGTTGATGGCTCCAGAAAAAGATGCGTATTGGTATCTCGTGACACCTCTAAGCAGCTCACCGAGAACTACCCGGATAAAAGGATGATCCTCAATTTTAGCTAATGAAAAGGTGCGCATATTTACCGTGCCTTTTCCATCGAATGCCAGTATATCTTGTCTTATTCGGTTATTTCCCTCGTTTCTAATCCTTAGGGCGTCAACAACGTTTGCTGAAATCGGATTTGTGCCGTCAGGATCACTGAAAAGAACAATCCTTTCTATGTTTTTTTGATTATGTGTTTTTTCTATTCCTACAATTATTTCACTTAAATCATTTTCGCTTTTTACAAACCCGGGAGCAAAAATATTCAAAACAGTAAGGATGACTGACTTTTTAAAATCCTGTCCTGAGACTCTTAAATCTGCAGGAGGGGCGTTATAGTTATCTTTAACCCATTGATAGAAGCTTTTGACTGGCACATCCTGTTGTTGCTGTCCCTGCCGTAGTTTGTCAAAATACTCCTGATATTCAGTAATTGTTTTATCCAAGATCTCTCCTACTTGGTGGTTGCTTGGAGAAATGGCAATTTTTCCTTCTTTCTTAAGCAGAGCTAGTCTTGCGAAGATTACAGGGAAAAGATCATCGATCACCGCTTTGATGGTGTCACGATTTATCGTGACTAATGACCCAGTTTGAACTCCACGGTTCGCGGAATTTTGAACCAAATGTTTCTCCAAAATATTTGCGATGGGAAATCTTTCTTCCGCATAACTTAGTTCAAAGTTAGGTACTGTAAAAACATCTTCTATCGTGCCTTTGCCATCAATTCTTCTGTAACTGCCGCTAAAAGTAATTGTGACAGGATCAACATGACCAAAGACATTAATCATGTCATCCAAGTTTGTAAACGAACCGCTGGCTGTCCGCACTATCTCTTTAATTTTTGTCTCCAGATAACGAGTAAGAGCTGTAAGAGTTTCGCTCTGCATTTGGTTGAGTGTTTGCCCCAAATGCTTCAGAAGCCAGTCTGTTTTTTGAGCTAAGCTCAAGTTTTGTCCAGCCCCACCATATTTTTTAAACAACTCTTCCACTCTGCTCTCTTCTTCCGGCGAAACCTGTTTATTGCTCGAAAGTCTGCGATTAATGTCCGCTACCAGTGAATAACTAGCTTCTAAAGCGCGCAGGTCTCGCAAGACATCAACACCTGATATCGACCTGTTGCCAATTGCTCGAACCCTACCATTAGCAAGAAGCTTGTTAATATCCGACGTAATATCGATACTTATCGGAACATCCGACTTAAGCTTTACATTAAGAATAATGTTACCTGTGTCCCTTAGCGTTGCTTTAACAGGGATTGGTTCTCCATTTTCAAACAAATACACTTCAAAACCTTCTTCAGTCGCCGCTTTTAGTAAAACTTTTGCAAGTTCCGTAGCGTAATTTTGGATCAAATTCACATACTCGGTTTTATACTGATTACCTTGGAACAAAGCCCCGGTAGTAGGATGCTCTATTGCCCCACCGTCGGGGATACGCGAAACAAGTCTATAGAATCCGATATCAGACAATTTGTCAAAAGAAAAATCG
>JANWWW010000011.1 GCA_025055295.1 Deltaproteobacteria bacterium
ATCGAAAAGAACAGTTGAGAAAAGACTCATAAATTTTCTTATGTTCTGACAGGGTTCTGGCAAAAGAGGCTCTATATCAAAAAGCAATTTCTTCGGGTCGTTAATGTACCTTAACATCCGATCGATCATTGGGTTATCCAACTGCTTTTTGAGTTCGTCTAGAAAAGCCGTTTGCTCAAGTTTTTTTGATTTATCAAGAATTCTAAAAAATGCAAGTTTGTCCCTGCACTGTAATAGTTCTACTAATTTGTCTGCAAGGCGGCGGTCGTTAACAAGGATAATAAAATCAAAATTCAGTTCAGTTAGTATTTTGCTAAATATTTCCAGTATCTCGATCTCTGCGTTGGAGCTGGTCACTCCAACAATATCAAAATCCGCTTGCGTGAACTCTCGAAATCTGCCTTTTTGAGGTTTTTCTCCGCGGAAAACATCACCATACGCAAATCTTTTAAACGGCATTTGAGGGCTGTGTTCGGCAACATATCTCAATAAAGGCACGGTAAGATCAAATCGCAATCCAATCTTCCTTTCCCCTTTGTCTTGAAAAAGATAAATCTCCTTTTGGATATCTTCACCCCCTCTTGTAAGCAGCTGAGCGCTTTCAACATGCGGGGTCTCTATATGCTGATAGCAGTACAGGCTGGCAATTCTGCGACAAATGTCAAGAATCTTTGTCTTCAGAGAAGTTTCTGCGGTGTGCTTATCATGAAAACCAGGTACAGAAAAGTATTCCACCAACGTTATTAAATGAAATTAAAAGTTTTGCTTCAAGATTTACTTGAAACGATTTCTTTTGGCATAATTATTGGGAAATGACGAGAATCTCGCAGTTAATCAGACGTGGTCGAAAACCGCTAAAAAAGAAAAGCAAAAGTCCTGCTTTGAGAAAATGCCCTCAAAAACGAGGCGTTTGTGTACGTGTTTTCACGACAACCCCCAAGAAACCAAATTCAGCTCTTAGAAAAGTTGCGCGTGTTCGACTATCAACCGGACAAGAAATCACAGCTTATATTCCAGGAATTGGGCATAATTTACAGGAGCACTCCGTTGTTCTTGTACGGGGAGGCCGTGTAAAAGATTTGCCGGGAGTTAGGTACCATATTGTCCGAGGCACCCTTGATTGCCAAGGGGTTCAAAACCGAAAACAAGGAAGGTCTTTATACGGAACCAAAAGAGGAAAGTAAAAAGGTGTGTCGGAAACGATTAGGAAAAAAAGTTTAGTAGAGAAATTTCATAAAAAAGAGTCGCAAATGGGCCTTTGAAATAATTTCAATAGCTATGGCAATCAGAAAATATAACCTGTAATAAAGATTTGAATGCTTTGATTTGTTAAGACAACCAAAAAACATGAATAGTAGAGCTGCATACTTGCTGCAACAAGTAGCAAGAATGTTAAAATTTAGACATTTGAAAGCACGATCCTCTAAAAGCTCCTAAATGGACTCTCGGAAAAATGCCAATTTTTTAGCCCCTTTTTTTGAAATGAATTTTCCGATAGGTTAATTAACAATCTCTCCAAATTCGAGCATTCAAAGGGACTGTAACTTATGGATTGATAGTATGAAAAAAGGATGAGAAACGATTAGATTTTCTCAAATAAAATACTTTATTTTTGCATTTTTTTAAGCTTTTTAGGTACGGTAGAGACGCAGAGCCTGTGTAAAAACCAAAATGGCTCTATGAAATATTCTTCGACTAATTCGTGTCCATAAGGTTACTCAAATATTGGAAAAGCGATTAAAACTGGATATTTAAAAAATAAGGGTGTTACAAAAGAAAAGCTCAGCACCATGTAAGCGGTTGGTTACCGTTTTACATTTTCGCTGGCAAGTCAGTGGGCAGCTTGTCGAACGCTTATGTGGAATACGCTTTTCCTAATCGTATTGTTGAAGTTGGCAGTGCTGCTGCATCTGATTATGCTTTAAAAAACTTCGGGAATTGCAAAAACTTTTTTGCGACATTTTATTTAGAGAATCCTCCTGGCAGCGGCAAAAGTAGAACTCTCTACCTAGCGTCAGCTAATGGAAACTATTTATCACCCAGCAGCAACTGTCAAATTGCTGATAATAATCAGTCATGTTCATTTTATGTGTCGTTACCAACTCCCCCTAGAAGTTTTGTCATTGGATTTCAACCAGTCAACAATCTAAATATCAGTAGGGTTGATTGCCATATTCACTGTAACTAAGGTCTTTTTTTATCGATGTTTTTGTGCGTAAACTTTAATCTAGTTTGAGGGTAAAATTGCTTTCACAAATCGTTTGTTTGCATAGCAGTTAATTTTAGAAACGACAAAGGATTTAAAATTATTGAATTTTTCAAGCTATGGTAGTGGGTGTGGCCAAAAATTGTAGTCCATACCGTGAGTACCAAAATTCGGGGATATCGTAGCGGTGCTTAAAGGTTATCCTTTTTTAAAAAATATTTTAGTCTTTTCGGATTGTTAAAAAATTGAAATTTGTTAACAGAACGTGGCCAAACCATGTTAAACAATAAGCTCATTCCTACCCAGATTTTTCTTTCTCTTTCCTCTAAATTTGAGTTTTTTTTGCACCAACGCTAAAAATTGGCTAAGGGAGGACATAAATGATCCCTTTTGAGAACTCGACTTTCTCTAACAATTTACAAAAAAATCCAAAAAATACCGCGAAAAAAACTTAAGTTTTTAGTGTTTTTTTTAATTAGATTTTCTTACGATTCCTGTTAATTTCCGAGACAGGTCAACACTTTTGTAATCAATTTAGTTTGTCTCAACTAAATTCAGCTTACATTTTTTGCCTGTCATTCGTCAAAGTTTCTATTAAAGCCTAATAACACACCATGTTTGTTGAAAATCACAAAATACCTTCCGTCAGTGCCATTTGTCACTCCTGCTGACTCAAAATAAGCCTTTAAAAATTTGCTATACATCCGATTATCTCTTGTGAAACATGGAATTGAGGAAAGGGCTAGATCTTATTTCCGAACAGCTACTTCTTCTTGATTTAACTAATCCTTATGACAGAGAGGAATTTATTGCTTGGCTTCAAAATTTTAAAAGCCAGCAAGGAGAAAAAGAACCCGAGTTACTGAGTCAAATCGACAAATTGCTTGATGAATTAAAGTGGAACGAAGACCTGTGGAAAAATCCCCACTACATAATTGAGTATTTTTCCAAACAAAAAAGCGAAACAGAAAAAGTTACGAGTTTTGCCGGTGAGTTTATTGAAAAATATCTTCCGGAACTCGACGAAATGTCTGACTGGATTTCCTCAAAACTGATGGAAGAAGGTTCTTCCCATGAAGAAATCTTGACTAAACTTAAGAGGTTCGTCCACACACTTAAGGGCGACGCTGGTTGCGTCGGATTTCACCAATTAGAGAAAAGTTGCCATCTTTTCGAAGAGTTTGTGCTGGGCAAAAATAACGTTGCAGACATAAGCGACGAGATTTTTAGTTTTCTCTCATATTGCTCAGAGTGTCTCGATGAGTTCAGTAAATCGGGCAAGGTGTTGGATACTTTGTGGAGTCCCTCAATGTCCTCTCAAACTGGTTCTAAATCGACTTTGAATCCTGATAATTTGGATTTTTCCGTTTTTGGCCCGTCAGCTAATTTAGAACTACTTAAAGAACTATTGCATGATCCAGAATATTCAGACCTAATCAAACAGCACTATACAAATTCAAAGACCGGCGACAACAAAAATATTCCAGATCAACGTCCCGAGAGTCATCCTGCAACTAGTGCTTCCCGCGATACTCAAAAAACAGCTGGTAACGAACATAAGCACTATACACTTGAAGGAGAAATGGAACTATACAGCGAATTTATGGCCGAAGCGGAAGACCATCTCGCTGTCATTGAAAGAACAGTCGTTGAAAACCCTGAGAACGAGATTGATTTAATATTCAGGTCTGTTCATTCGATCAAAGGAGCATCTGGTTTTTTTAAATTTGAAGAGCTTCAAAATTTGAGCCACTTGCTCGAAAACCTGCTTGACGAGGTTAGAGGATCAAAACGACAGTTTTGCGAAAACTTAAAGAGTTGCCTCGCAAATTATGTTGACCTAGCTCGGTTCCTACTGCAGAAAGGCAAAGAGTTTTGGAAGGAACGTACTCCAATTGTCTGGAGCGAGCAATCTCTTGACCTATTATCAAGTCTAGAAGCTATCAAGTCTGGTCAATTTGTTGCCTCTGATGTGTTAAAAACCAACATAAACCCAAAAGAGACTAATACAAATGAAGTTGCCCCGAAGAAAACCGAGAATGAGAAACCTTTCGTGAAAGTCGACACAGTAAGGCTCGATCATTTAATTGACAGTATTGGTGAAATGTGTATTTACACAAATATGCTTGTAAGGCATGCGCGTTTGCTTCTCAAGGACAACATAGAGGTTTTGGATTTGACCCACCAAGTTGAAAAGTTTGCTAGGGAGCTTCAAAGCGTTGGTATAGCTCTGAGGCTTGTTCCCATAAAAGGTCTCTTTCAAAAGATGGCCAGATTGGTTTGGGACCTAAGTAAAAAAACCGGTAAGCAAATCAAATTTGAAATGAAAGGAGAAGAGACGGAATTAGATCGCAATATAATCGAAAAACTCACAGACCCATTACTGCATATGGTAAGAAACTGCGTAGACCATGGTGTCGAGACTCCCGAAGAGAGACTTGCCAAAGGTAAACCTAGGGAAGGCAAGATAACACTGGAAGCGACACACAAAGGTGGCACGATTCAGGTAATTCTCAAAGACGATGGCAAGGGATTGGATGAAGAAAAAATTTTGGCCAAGGCCATAGAGAGAGGTCTTGTGTCTAAAGATCAAAAACTTACCAAAGAAGAGATTTTCTCGTTAATATTTATGCCGGGCTTTTCAACGGCTGAAAAGGTCACGGATCTCTCCGGAAGAGGTGTAGGTATGGATGTTGTCAAACGAAACGTTTCAGACCTCAGAGGCAGGATTTTGATTGACTCGGAGAAAGATCTTGGTACTAAATTTGTCATTGAACTGCCTTTAACTTTAGCAATACTCGACGGCATCTTGTTTAGAATTGAGCAAGAGGTTTACCTTGCGCCAACTTTGGCAGTTGTTGAGATAGTCGATCCTAAAGATGACGTGTTTTTGACTGCCGAAAAAGGTTTGACATTCAATTTTCGAGGTCAGTATTTACCATTGTATGATGGGAGTTGTGTTTTCGGTGTAAACAGCTATAGCTCGATCAATTTGAATCAACTATCTGGCAAAAAAGTCCTGGTTCTTGAAACTGGGGAGGAAAAATTCGCTCTTTTGGTGGATGAAGTTTTGGAAAGCTTCACCACTGTGATCAAATCAATAGATGCTTTCGTAGGGGTTAGAAAAGGAATATCTGGATGCAGTGTAATGTCCGATGGGAGCATATCTTTAATTGTAGACATCAGGGAAACTTTGGATTTAGCAAGGGAAAAGGCTAGAGGTATTTTCCAAAATTGCTAAATGACCCATACGCAGGATATTTCCACCTCTGACTTAGAGCGCCTTAAAACTAAAATACTTGAGGTAACCGGTATTGTATTCGATGAGACTAAAGACCTGCTTTTAACCAACAAAATTCAAAAATTTGGTTTAGCCAAGCAGCTTGCTCCCGGTCAAGCACTGCAACTTATTCTCGCTGATCCAGATGGATTCGATGAATTCATAAATTTTGTTACGGTGAATCACACTTATTTTTACCGCGAACCAGAGCATTTCGAGCATCTTTTGGCGTCACTGAAAGAGAATCAATCAAACCCGGTCAAGATCTGGAGTGCGGCGTGTTCGTTTGGGCATGAAGCTTATACAATTGGGATAGTGTGCGAAATTGCCGGAAAAAATTACAAAATTTTGGCCACCGACATTGACACAAAAGCGTTAACCGTTGCGAGAAAAGGAGTATATCCTGTAAAGCAACTCGCTAAACTGCCAGAACCATTTCGACAATTTTTTACTCATGAAGGAGCACATGCATATGTAAGAGAAAAAATCAAGCAAAATATTCGTTTCGAGTTCCTTAATCTTGTGAATACCCCGTACCCATTAAAACCCACCTTCGACTATATCTTTTGTCGGAATGTTTTCATATATTTCGAGCATGAACAAAAAATCAAGTGCCTGAAACATCTGGCCCCTCTTTTAAAGGTAGGCGGATATTTGTACGTTGGAAGAAGTGAATTCATAAACGTAAAAATTGAGGGACTCGAATTCAAAGGACATTCGATTTTTCAAAAAGTATGATAACCTACCAAAAAAATACCACTGCGTTAATAAACATAGGGCAATATCGTGTTTGCCATAAAGGTGTGATAATGGTGGCTCAAAACCTTGGAAGCTGCTTAGGTATGGCGGTTATCGACAGAAACCTAAAACTATTTGGAATGATACACTGCCTTTTGCCTCTATCTTCGTCAGATGAGGAAAAAGCCAAAAAAAATCCTGCGCTTTATGTTGACACAGGCGTTCCTCTTCTTCTGGAAGAAATGTTAAGAGAGGGCAGTACAAAATCTGACCTTGAAATATACATCGCTGGATGTGGTAATTCTGGCAAAGACCTAGATCCATTCGAAATCGGACATCGAAATTACACAGTCTTTCGAAAATTGGCCTGGAAAAACGCTCTCTTTACCAAAGGCGAACATGTTGGAGGAGATATGCCGAGAAGTCTCATTCTTGACACGGTCGAGGAAAGGGTCTTTATAAAATTGCCAGATAAAACGATTTACTTATAAAATGGCGTACAACGTATTGCTTGTCGATGACAGCAGTTTAGCCAGAAAAGTGCTTAGAAGGGCTCTGATCCAGAGTTCTGTTAGCATCGGTCAGGTTTACGAGGCTGAAAACGGAAAACAGGCTTTGGAAATACTTGATAATCAGTGGGTTGATTGTGTCTTTTTGGATATCAACATGCCTGTAATGACCGGAATTGAATTTGTTGAAGAAGCCAGAAAAAAAGACGAACTACGTGACCTTAAAATAATCGTAGTGTCTACGGAAGGGTCGGAGGAAAGATTGGCTTACTTGAAAAAGCTTGGAGTTTTGGAAATCGTGAGAAAGCCAATTGCGCCGGAAAAATTAAAAACTGTTTTTGAAAAGATTTTTTAAATGTTATGTACATGACAGATTCAAAAAATTTACAGCGCGAAATAGCAAATTTACTTTCTCAATTCGCCTTTATCATTTCAGAACCAATTGAGGGATCTCCGAGTTTGCCAGAGGGAATAAATGTTATCCAGATTGATTTCTCAGGGCCTCGTTCGGGTGCCGTTCTTGTTCTAACCGATAATGAACTTGGTCAGAAATTATTATCCAATTTGATTGATCTTGACAAGGCAAATGATACGGACATAGTTGACGCTTTATGCGAACTGGGGAACATTTTCGCCGGAAATCTCTTGACCCACGTGTACGGTTCCAGGCAAACCTATGCTTTGAAACCGCCTTCTTGGTACGCGATTAAATCAAAAGATCTTAAAAACTTGGAGGAGTTTAACTTTCTTGAATGTGAAGGCAGTATCTTAGGAGTTAGAATTTATGAGTACGATTAAAATTCTAATAGTTGACGATAGCGCTTTTGTCCGGCAAACTCTTTCATCTGAACTCTCTAAGCATAAAGACTTTGAAATCGTGGGGATGGCAAGCGACCCGTATCAAGCAAGAGACATAATATTAAACTCGGATGGAGTGGATGTTATTCTTCTTGACATCGAAATGCCAAGGATGGATGGACTTACCTTTTTGTCTAAGCTAATGAAGTTTAAGCCAACCCCTGTTATTGTTGTAAGTTCCCTTGCAAAACACGGCTCGGATGTTGCATTTGAGGCTTTAAGGTTAGGAGCGGTGGAAGCTCTTTGCAAGCCTGGCAGCATGTATGCTCTCGGAGACCTTACAGCACAGCTTCCGGAAAAGATACGGGCTGCAAAATCCGCCGACCTTTCAAAACTCATGGCGAAAATTCAATCCGCCAAACCACTAGGACTTCAAAAAGTGGACACTTCGAGCAAAGTTGTAGCTATAGGAGCCTCAACTGGAGGCGTGCAAGCACTTGAGTTTATATTAACCTCGCTACCCGAGGGATTTCCGGGAACCCTTATCGTACAACACATGCCACCGGGTTTTACAAAGTCATTTGCCGACAGATTAGCCAAAATTTGCAGGGTAGACGTTAAAGAGGCCTCAAACGGAGATATTATAACAGCTGGAAAAGTTTTTATAGCTCCGGGGAATTTCCACATGATTGTGCGAAATTCTGGAGCCCAGCTTTTTTTAGAAATCAAAGAAGGCCCTTTGGTGGCAGGTCATAGACCTAGTGTTGATGTTACATTTAAAAGCTTAGCTAAAGCTTGGGGCAGAAACTCAATAGGTGTTTTGCTTACTGGGATGGGCTCTGACGGAGCAGAGGGTTTGTTTCAGCTAAAGCTCGCTGGATGCCACACAATTTGCCAAGATGAAACAACATGTGTGGTTTTCGGAATGCCTAAACAGGCCATAAATATGGGTGCTGCAACTGAAGTCCTTCCGCTTGATGTAATACCTAAAAGGCTCATCGAACTTTTGAGCTCTCCCACAATCGAAAAACCACACATTTCAACCAATCCTTGATACTCTTGACTTGATGAGAAAACACTAAAGCTCTGTTGCGAGGGATTCTAGTTAATTGCTTGTGTTACCAAAGTTTATTTGGAATGTACACCATTTAATGCCGTTACCAACAGCCAAAGCTTAAATTTCGCAAAAATTTAAACCGTGATATAATTTCTTCTAATTTTTATGTTCAGAAAAAATTCTGACATTCTTCTTAAAGCTGGCAACTTGTTGAGAAAACATATCGGAAAATCTTATTCAATATTAATCAGTTTGGCCCTATCAACTGTTCCAGTAAATAATCCGTCACTTAATAATTACAGAAATCGTGATTTACGAAGGCATGCTGAGGCTTTTGCTAGGCTTTGTCCCGAGTGTCGATCGCAAATTTTACACAAGTTGTGGTCGTCACACTACATCTCAGGAAATCCGGAATTAGAGAAAAAGTGGAGAAATTGGATCTCAAGGTCAAGCGAGTTACCAATTTCAGAGCAAAGAATAGGATATTTATTCTTAGCCTCTCAATCAATAAACGATACTTGGGGCTCAATTTTTGGAAAGAATCTTTCGAAAAAAAAATCACAACCGGAAGACATAACAAAAAATACTTTAAAAATTCTGCGAAATCTCGTTGGATACCGTGACCCAGAGCCCCAAGCAGAATTAAAAGATCATTTGCTCGAACAGGGCTTGCAAGTTTTATATGGAATACAAAATGCGTGTGAACAAAATCACGGTAAGGAAAAAAATCTTGTTAAAGATAATTAACCTGTTTGTATATTAGATAACCGCCTCTTCCGAAGTTGCCCTGCGAAATCCTAAAAAATAATCTGAAAATTTTTATCATAATTGCGACAAAAAGATAAGCCAAGTGGCACTTAACGAATAAGCAAACATTCTTTCACTAGTCACTTCCAGATATGACTAATTAGGTTCAGAGTCTCAAGTAACAGATAATCTTATGAAGTAATGTTTTTTAAGAATCTAAAAAACTAAAACTTCTCGGTGAGTTTCCACAAGTTATTACCTTTTTGCAACATTAACTTTAGAGTGACTGTTCTAGAAAGCATAACGTAATGGTGTACTTGGAAGCTTGGTGGAATCGATTAGAACCTTTTACATATTTAAACAAGCATAGTAAAGGAACCTTCCACTAGGCATTTACCAACCACGTTTTTCACTATGATCGTAAACTTGATGGCAAAACCGCTGAGCAGGCATGAAACAACTCCCGAAGCAAAAGTCTCTTGGCAGACCCCATTCGTCACAATAATACTCGCATACATCCCAGGCGTATCCCCGACAGCTGTCAAAATCTGAAAAACCGGGCCAGAAAGGCGAAGAGCAAATAAAATTGTAGAACATCAACTGGCGCGCGAACCTACTTATTGCGTTCCTACAAGCCTCTGACTGCCCGTCTTTACATTTTTCAGTTACTTGTTTTTCAAGTTGACCCAATAAAAATTGATTGATTGTGCAATTCGTCAAAATCATTAAACCAACTCCCATTTGAGGGTTAGCCGGCTCAGAATATAAAGAAATTATCATGGTCAGCCACAGGAAAAGTATTCTTCCCATCAACAAACCTTTTAATCGGCTCATATCTTAATTATGTAACGGTAAAATATTTTAGTCAAACCTCTCGTGATAAAATTTTCAGACGTATTTCTTCAACCCATCCAGTACCTCAGCAACTTGTTTTATATATAAGAAATAATCATGCTGAGAATTTCATTCTTAGTTTGCTTTAATAAACCTAACGGCTTTTTAACGATACAAAATGCCTAAATACTCTTTTTCCCGAGGCAAACGTTTTCTCTGATGGGTAATCGATTATGGTAGCTTGAACACAAAAATACGTTTAAACCCCTCCGGGTACCTAAACACTTTACCTCACAACCGTCACTTTACGGGTCATGAGGCTTTTATGTTCGATCAAACTCATTGTGATGAAGTTTTGAAGTCTTTGACGAAGATCGGTCGTTAAAATTTTTCACCTCTGATTGCATCATTACACGCCTTAATCCTAAGTCCTTAGTTAAAACAATTACATTAAAAACTTGCTTCAAAATTGAGTGACTGTTCAAATCCGGTGCTTTATTAATCAGATTTTCAGCAAATGGCATATTCACTCGTTTTCCCTGCCACCGCTTTTTAACATTTTTTCGACTTCAGCTGTTCTCCGTTTTATATCCAAAAAAAGCATTAAAATAATCAACCAAAAAATTACACTCGCGACTACAAAAATAACATCAGCCATACATGTAGCAAAATCTTGATTTCTCAATTTTATAAGAAAGTCTCAGACAACTCAAAAACACTGCGAACTGAAATAAAATTCCCGAATATAGAGTAAACTCGAACCGCGGGTCCGTTAACCCTCCTCGAGAAATTATTTTTGGGTGAAGTTGAAAGTTTTCAGGCAAAATTTCTAAAGAGAATTTTACAAAAGGCACGGAAAACAAGCATAAAATCAGTAATGCGTTGTAATAATTGACCGTTGAACGATTTAAGCGAGGTCCCAATAAAGAAGCCAAGAGAAGCAGCCATAAAATCGTAAATGAAACTAAACGAGGTTCAAAATGAAAGAATGCGTTCCAGGCGTACTTAGCCCATAAGCTGCCAGTTACCAAGACAATTGTTGCGGAAAAAAACGAAACGCGTAAACACTCTCTTACCAGAACACAGTAACGATAATTTTTTTTTAAGATATATATGAAAAAAGCCACACAGCCTATTGCTATAAGACCATACGTTACTACAGCAGCTGGAACATGAAGGTAAAAAATTTTCTGAGAATAAGAAAGCGTTGCCTCTGGCGGCGCAAGCGTCACTGATACCACAAAAACTATGAAAAGGATGAAACTACTTAAAAGATCTAAGCGAGACATAGTTTAAAAAGCCTAGTGAAAATACTATCAAAGCGGACAAAATAATGAAATTTTTAATTCCAAATTCTTCAAAATTGGCAAAGGCAACTAAAGTGGAAGTGCCTACAAGCACTACCCCGCCGAGAAATTTTATTAAACTGTCAGACAGTCGCTCCATATCCCCTAGAGCCAAAGAACAGGATAATAGAACAAGTAACTGAGAGAAAATCAAACTATCAAAAAACACAAAAGTTAATGACCCAGCAACTACACCACTATTTTTTTCAATTAACGACGACACCAAAAAAATAAACCCTACAAAACAAAAATTTGCGATACAAAAGAACGCACTTAACCCAATTAGTAAAACATTAACGCTATACCCATTCAATAAAAATATTCTCAACCTTTTTTTCCAATCGGAATACAAAGACCTCCAAAAAATAAGAGTTTTCAGTACAATGACGCTAACTAATTTGTACCAGATTGCCACTCTTTGGGCGCAAACAAACGAAACCGGGGTATAGGTATTAAGAAGAGCAAAAATAATGGTCAGATTGATCGAATACAATGCACACAATTTGATTAAACCAAAGGTTCTTAATTCCTCCCAAAATAACAGTCTACAAACTTTGAACAAGTGACCCATTTTCAAGCGTAATTATACGTTTTGCAAATTGAGAACATCTTACATCTTGACTGACGAACAAAACTTCGCGACCCAGAACGGTTATTTTCTGAAAAATTAACGATAACTTTTCGTCATCAAGAAAACTAAAACAGTCGTCAATTAAGAGCAATATGTTGTCTTTTGACAAAAAACTAAATATCTCTGAAAAAATCCTTTCACCAAAACTCAATTCATCAACACGCTTTTTAAGTAATCCTTTTAATTCTTCTGGCTTTTCGGGCATGTTAAAAATAAAAAGATTTTCATCTAGTGACAAAAAAGAAAAGAAAATCGGCGCAGCGGATATGTAAACTGGTTTTAGTTTTGTTCTTACAAATCCTTTAAACTCAAGGATACCCGCAATACACATTAAAATGGTTGTTTTTCCCACTCCATTTCTTCCACGCAACCACAAATGGTCGCCTCTTTTTAGGCACAATCGAACATTTTGCAGAATGGGTTTATCTCCATAAAAAAAAGAGTCAAGAAAAAATTCAAGCACATGGGAATTCACTTGTGTTCTTAGACGCTACACAGTCAAAACCTTTTTAAGAATGGCTGAAAAAAGAAGACCAATTGTCCCCGACCAGACGAGCCAAATAAAAGGGCTATAAAATATCTTGACCGCTATCCAATTTTCATTCTCATCTATTTCAACTAGAGCAATGTAAAAATCTCCGAACACACTTTTTTTTATGTCAACTTCGGCTGTCAGTTGATCTTTTTTAAAATAATACCGGGATGAGGGCCTCAGAACTGAGTCGTTAACATTTACTACCGCCGTCACTTCCTCAAAAACGCTATTTCGCGCAACTTCTATACCTTTGAAGGTAACATCGTGATAAAACACACGCACTTTTTCATTTTTACGCAGGGTAAGGTTCTTCTCCATTTTGCGCGAATAGGAAAACATAATGCCGATTGCGATCACTATGAAAAATAGGTGTATTGCAAAAACAAGCATTCTTGAAATGTTTCTAGTCAAACCAATGCCGGTCAGCAAAAATACGGTGTTAAAAATCATCAGTGAAAGAAATGTTGTCTCCCACACTGTATAGTCCTTTGTCAGAGCTTCACAAAAAATAACAACAAATAAAGCCGATACAAAGGAAGCTCCTAAAGCCCGCTTGTTTTTAATAGTACCAGACCAAATACCAATGCCTGCCGGCAAAATCATTAAAAGTGCCCCTACATAAGGTAGCGATATACTTTCATAAAAAGGTATGCCTAAGAAAATTTTTTCTTTGAATAAAATTTCTGACAACGGCCCGAAAAGTACACCCCAAATTATCGATAGCGCATAAAAAATAAAAACCATCCATTTCAAGAACATTACTTTTTCAAATAGAGATCCCGAGAGAATGCTGAGAATACCCGTATTCGATAAAGCCCAAACTACATATATAAGGGTAAAATAAACATACCACTGAAGATAATAAGCAACATCGGAGTTCGAAAACGCATGCACAGAAACAACCAAACCGGTTCTGGTCAAAAATGTCCCCAACACCGTAAAAAAATGCGCAGCTAAAGCGGTCAAAAGAAACAACCCCTTTCTAGTGGTATATTTGTACAAATGGATGTAGGCGGTGTAAATTAACCAAGGGACAAAAGATGAGTTTTCAACTGGATCCCATGCCCAAAAACCTCCCCACCCTAATTCAATGTAAGCCCAATACCCACCTAACACTATTCCTGAAGTTAAACTAATCCATCCGAGAAGCTCCATCCAATCAAGCTTCTTTTTTTCATCTAACGAGAGACTTTTTAGAACTAAATAGATCGATGAGTTCAGACCAATGTAAGTTAAAACCGGGTGAATAAGCATGTAAAAATTATGAAGAAGCGGATTAAGCCCCAAACCATCAAGTGGTATGGTGCCAAATTCTACGTATCTGAATGGATTTGCCGGCCAAACTAGCATAAATGTTAGAAAAACGAGACTTATAAAAAAAAACTCATGGCCCTCTCTAGACTTAAATTTTCTAAGTGCAACTATTGAAAAAAAAACGTAATTTACAGTCCAAAACAGCAACGAACCCTGCATACCGCTCCACGTTGCAGATATTTTGAAAAGTAAACTCAAACTTTTCTCGGAATATTGGTAAACGGTTGAAACGTCAAAGCGGTCCGCTATAAACAACCAGACTAGCGACAAATAACTCGCAATTAATAAAACAAAAGTTAAAGCGCTCGAGATTTCCAGCGTTTTAGTGGCAATAGAATGCTCAACTATAGTCAACCTTCTTAACAAACAGGTTACACTCCCAAAAACAACGATAACGAAACTTGAAAACAGCAAAATCCAGCCTGTTTCAGCCACTTTGACTCGGAAGTTTTAAATCTGGATAGTAGTTCAAGCCGTTCTCCACCGTTACTCTTTTATCATTCGGCTCATATTTTGAAGGACATTGAGTCAAAACATTGGAAGCTATTAATACACCGTCTACCCAATCGCCATCTACGATGGCTGATACGCCATCCTTAAGGAGTTCAGGCTTAAAACCCTCATAAACAGTTTTGACAAAATGGCTATTTTCCCCTACCAAATCAAAAGCAAGCGTAAAACCGTCTCGATCATCCACTTTCTTTATGTTACGAACCCTGCCTAAAACGCGAATTTTATAAAGACTGAATTGACTAGTCAGATCCTCAGGGCGATAAATTTTTCTTCCCTGTTCGATGCTTTGTAGGAAAACGTAACTCAAGCCGGCCAACAAAAATCCAAGAAAAAGAAAGCGTAACATTTGAAATATAATATCAAGTGTCTTCAGATTTAAACAGCTGCTGAAGTATCATAGAAAGATGCGCTTGTTGATATTTTCGATAGGACTTCTATTGTTTCTTGTCCTTTCTGGTTTTTTTATTTTCCATAACCTTAACATCGTCGAGGTGAAATTCTGGAAAGATTTTCAGATTTCCGCTCCAATTGGAGTTGTAGTCCTCGGAGCATGCGCCATCGGCGTTGGTTTCACGGTTTTATGGTATTTGTGGGGATCGTTTGTTTCTTACCTAAAACTCAAATCAAAGGATACCGTTATATCTCAGCTTATAGAGCTATATCAAAATACCGTCATACTCAATCAAGCTTTCACACTGGGTGAAAAAAGGCTCGCCCAAGATCAAGCCCAAAAGTTGAAATCGCCGGTAAAAGAACTGGAATTTTTTGTAGAGCTTGAAAAAACCAAGATTGTCACGGATCCCGCAGAGAGAGTCAAGGTTCTTGAGAGCTTGCGATCAAAGTTCCCGACAAATCCTTACCTTGCTTATGAGCTTGTCGTTTCTTTTCTTCGTTTGGGGCAAGAACAATTGGCGTTTGATCACATTAAAAGTTTTAACCAGATGGTCTCAACCGCAATGTCTTTGAGGTTAGGCGTTGAGTTGGCATTGAAACTTGTAAAGCTGGAAGAAGCATCGCAATGGTTGACGGAACTAAAAAAGATTGGTTATGCAGATCATGCTTTACAGCAAAAATATCTGGAACTTAAGGTTGAGCAATCGTATTTAGAAGGCAAAGATTGGTATTCCGAAACTAAAAGGCTCTTGAAAGATTATCCATACAGTCTTGTAGGTCTTGAGTACATGGCCAAGTATTACCAACCGACAAATCCAGTTCTATGCGCGAAATACTATCGTCAACGCGCGGAAGTTGGCAAAAGTCTCCAGTTTTGGCGTGACCTAATTGAATTCCTTAAAACTGTCGGAAAAATTGAAGACGCCGTAAAAACAGCCAAGGAAGCCATGGAAAAATCAATATCAGTTCAAGATAGATCTTTAGCAAAATTAGATTTAGTAAGGCTACTGATATCAATAAATAACTGGGCCGAAGCTGAGGAAGTTTTAAATTCTTTTTCAGAGGAAGAATTGTCGGCAACAGCGAATGTGCCGGTTGATAGACTTTGTAAATTTTACTCGGCTTTTATCAAAATGAAACGCGGAAGCGCAGTTGAGAGTTTGCGCGTCCTCGACTCAATTTTAGCAGTATGAGTCCTACGACCAGCAAGTTCCTGCCCTCCTGTATTCCATCGGAGATCACTAAAAATATTGCTTCTGAAAGTTTTCATTACATTAAAACCAGTCCGATTGACGGCTCACTTGTAGCGGAATTCTTTGGAGCAAGCCAAGACCTTGTAGAAAAAGTATGCGAGCAGTCTGCAGTGGCACAAAAAAGATGGCAACAAGTGCCAATTCCGAAAAGACAGGCTTTGTTGATTGATTTATATGACGAGCTGCTAGCGAATAGATCCTCGCTAGTTGAATCAATTCAATTAGAAGTCGGCAAAATCCGTGAAGAAGCGGAAGGAGAAATTCAAGAGGCTTTGGATATGATTTTATTCTGCATCGGATTGACTAGAACCCTAGAGGGAAAAATTTTTCCGTCAGAACGCATGAATCATTTTATGTTTGAGAGGTGGCTACCAGTGGGAGTTTGCGGCGTGATAACTGCGTTTAACTTCCCCGTTGCGGTGTGGGCATGGAATGCAATGCTTGCCATTACATGCGGAAATTCAGTTGTTTGGAAGCCGTCTGAACTCACTCCTTTAACTTCATACCTTGTTTCGGTAGCTTGTGATAAGGTTTGTAAAAAACACGGTTTCGAAGGTCTCTTGACTACCATATTTGGCGGAAAAGAAACGGGCTCTTATCTGGTCCGTTCCGACATTCCCAGGTTAATATCCGCTACTGGCTCAGTTAATATGGGGAGAGAAGTTAATAAAGCTTGCGCAGACAAATTTAAAAAAGTGATTCTGGAACTTGGCGGTAATAATGCTGTAATAATTCACGAAGACGCAAATTTGGATCAAGCCTTAAAAGCTGTTTACTTTGGAATAGTTGGAACCGCTGGACAACGCTGTACATCTATTAGACGTTTAATAATTCATGCTTCTGTTTTTGATGAGTTCTTAGGCAAGCTCGCCGATTTGTTAGCTAAAACCACAATCGGCGACCCCAGGCTGGGCGAGACAAAAATGGGGCCTTTAATTTCAGAAGAAGCCGCAAAAAAATTTGAAGATGCAGTAAGCGTCTGTAAATCGCACGCAGAAATCGTTTCTGGAGGCAAAAGACTTGAGCTTTATGGTGTGAGAACCTATGTTCAGCCAACACTTGTAAAGGTTTTGGAATATTTCGACCTAATTAATCACGAAACCTTTGCCCCATTAGTTTATCTTTTCCGTTACTCTTCGCTTGACGAAGCAATATCTCTTAACAATAGAGTGCCGCAAGGATTGAGTTCCGCAATTTTTACGAATGATTTAAAAACAGGATTCAAATTTCTGGAAAACTCCGACTGCGGACTTGCTAATGTTAATACAAGCACCAGTGGAGCTGAAATAGGTTTAGCATTTGGCGGCGAAAAAGACACTGGTGGTGGCAGAGAGGCTGGCAGTGATTGTTGGAAGTTTTATATGAGACGCCAAAGTTGCGTAATCAACTGGAGTGGAACTTTACCTCTTGCTCAGGACATTAAATTCTTTGATTGACTCAGCATAAAAAAAGTTTGCCTTTTTTAAAGTTCATCGTAGAGCGAGAAATTTGTCTTAAGATACCTTGTCTTATTACAAACTGTTGTTTTTGCAGACACATATGAATTAGGCTTTGAACAGTCTATTTACAAAACTTCCATGAACTTTTATGAGATAACAACAGTATGCCTTTTCAAATCATGAGCTTATAACTTTTTTACAATGTTAGCCATGTTTAATGGCACAATTTAGTATTAAAAACAGTTTCATCAAACCTAGATTAAGGCTTGATGTATCTTTCTCGGCTGTTCTCTATGTGTTGGCTCATATAAATAGCGCCTTTCAATTCGTGGATGCCAACTCAGCCTGCTTGATGTAGACGTTAATCTAAAACTTAATTTCTCAACAGGTTAATGTTAATTTAAACTTTTTACGGTTCAGAGTATTAGACGTTTTTGACTTGACTCGTGTCTCGAAAAGGGCAAATTTCCACTAAGAAAGTTATCTTCTAACTGCCATCTGAAATTTTAACTTGTTGCGTAAAAGCACAAGCCCTTTTATTTTCGAATTTGACTATTCTAATCAATTTTCGTTTTCCTTCCAATAGACAGACTCTTAGCAACCCGTCAAAGAAGGTATCCATTGTTAATTTCGTTTAACAAATTTTGAGATTGGTGAACTACAGTTTTTCCATTTACTGATAACCTAAACTGATTTAAAACGTGAGTTGTAAAGAATTTGCACCAAGCGTGGCTGATTGGTAAAAATGGGTACTCAATTTATGGTCTCAATTGCCCTGAACCGATCTCAAAAATCGCTCTTCAACATTTTGCCAATTTATTACATTCGTCCAAGCATTGACATACTGAGCTCTATCGTTTCGATATTTCAAGTAATAAGCATGTTCCCAAACATCAATGACTAGAAGAGGCTCAACAACCCACTGTCCTAAATCTTGGTGTTTCTCAGCGGTCAAAATTTCTAGAGATTGGTTCATTTTGTTATAAACTAACAGGCCCCATCCGCTACCTTCAACCGAAACACTAGCTGCTTTGAAATGATTCATCATGTTTTCATAACTGCCGAACTTCGAATTAATCGCAGTGAGGAAATCCTGGTTTGAAGGCTGCCCGCCGCCATTTGGCTTCATGTTTTTCCAAAAAATACAATGCAAAAAATGACCGCTTCCATGAAACGCAATCTCCCTCTCCCAGTGTTTTACAAGCGAAAAGTCTCCACTTTCCCGAGCTTCCTTTAATTTTTGTTCGGCATTGTTGAGGCCATTTACGTAAGCCTGATGATGCTTTGAGTGATGGAGCATCATGGTAGTTTCATCAATGTAAGGTTCAAGCGCGCCATATTCATAATCTAATTGCGGTAAAACATGCATACAGTGAAAATGGTAATTTATTTATTAAAAAAACTCAATAAAATTGTAGTAAGTGAAGTTTGAGAAAATTTTTGGAGAACAAGCGTCTTCGTTGGTTATTGGAATAGGAACTGGAAAGACGGTAACATCTATAATTGAAAATTATTTTTCAGAAGATTTTGTTAAAAAACATAAATTTGTTCCATCAAGTCTGGACAGTGAAACGTTACTTAAAAAGTTTGATGCAACTGTTCTCTCTTTATTCTCAGCTGAAGCGCTTGACATTTACGTTGATAGCGCTGACTTTGTCCTTCCATCAAAAAAATGGGCAATAAAAGGTTATGGCGGAGCTCTATTTAAAGAAAAGATTTGTTACCTAAAAGCTAAAAAAGCAATTTTAGTCGTAGATTCAAAAAAAGTGGTAGACAAATTTGATAATCTTCAGATTCCGGTTGAAGTTCACCCTTTAGCCCTTGGTTTAGTTACTAGGTATTTAAATTCAAGAAATTTGCCTTTTTCGGTAAGACAAACGTCAGCTGGAAAACACGGTTATGCGATTACAGAAAACTGTAATCTCATTGTCGATGTAAAAATGGAAACTTTTGATACAAGCTCTGTCATGGAGATTCAACAACTCGTAGGGGTGATTTGCACGGGTTTCTTTTACGAGCAAGAAACCCGAATATACGTTTTTGACAAGGATGAAGTGTATGAGTAAATCGTTTAACCACTAATACACTCCAGCTGAAAATTGCAACATAACCCACGACTTAGATCAAGCTTATTCCGTATCTAGAATGGGTCTGCGGTAGAGGGAGATAAATGAGGGTGTCATACGCCAAGATCTTCATGCCTTGTGAGCTCTTTTTGATGTCCATTGGAGGTACACTGGTCTTTTCGATATCAGGCAAATCCACAATGTTACCTAATTGAGGAGCATGATCAAAGTCTTATTAAAATACAAATTCAGATTTGCTCTAAAAGACGTGAATAAAGCATCCAGAAGTGACACAATCGGAGCAACAATCCCTCTCTCCACATGCGAGAATTTATACGTCACGAAAATCAGTCTTCTTTTACACAGGCTGTTTCCATCAAAAGGCAATCATCGTAAATTATCTTTTTTTAGCACTAAAAAGACATTTAATTAATTACAAACTGTTTCATTCCTAAATTTAACTAGCATCAAAAGGAAGTATTTTTCAGATATATTCTGTAAATAAGTTCCAAAAGAGGTTGTGATTGGAAGGATTTTTACTGATTTAACGCAAAATCGGTCGCAGGGAGAGCAGCCTCTGCTTCAAAATGCACAAGACTATTTGACAGGGAATTCGCTTGGACAATCAACTCGTCCGTTGCCATTTCGATTACCTAATCAAGGGGTAACCTCACTCTGTGCTGTTCATGTTGGTGAACTGTCCTCGTCGAGCCCGCACGTGTCTGAAACTGCAAACAGATTGGGCTTATTCTCAAGAGCTACCGAGTTGGCTCATGCTTTACGCCATCTTAATTTAAATAAAAATGATGAAAAGGCAGTAATACGAGCTGTCGCAGCTTTACATAATTTGGCAACCGTAGAAGGCACAATGGGACAGATTGAAGTCCTAAAATTAAGTGACCTCAGAAAACGTTTAGAGGCAGGTGAAAGAATTGCTTTGGTTGTTGAAGTCACCGGTGAAGTTTATTCCGGTTTGGTCACCACAAATTCACTTGAAAATTCTAGACACGTAATAATGATTGAGGGAATAAAACCAGACGGATCTTTAATTGTAAGCAATTCAGGTTTTAATAGAACGCCTGAAGGCAGGGACAAAGAAATAAAGCACTGGCAAGATTTGGTTCGAATTTCTCAGTTGAAACCTAATACCGTTAAAATTGATGGAGAACCAGTTGCAGTAATAATGAAGTATCCAACTCCGCGTTTTAATAGCCCCATGCAGACAGGGCTAAATTTAGGCGGAGATAGGGGCGAATTAAGATTTGCTGCAGATTTAGCTTTCTACAATCAATTTGACTTAAATAACCGAAATTTTTCAGCTCAAAACAATACTCAGCAGCCTCAAGTTGCAGTTAAAAATTTTTCGATAGGGCCTCTATTTGCCCTTGAAGGGTCTTACGAAATTGGTCCCGGTCTATCAGTACAAGGCTCAGGCTTAATCGTCAATACAGCCACTTTTAATCAAAACTCACTCTACTTAACAATAGACTCAGGCAAAGCCAGACTTGGATTAAATCACTTCGATAGAAATGTTTCAGGTGTTCGTGAAAGCCGCTTAAAACGTGTAGATGGAGAGTTGGTATTAAACGAGCACCTACTAGGGTCGGAATCGAGTGGCTTTCAGGCTTTTTTTGACTTCGAATTAAATCAATCCTGCATCGGTATTTATTACGGCCGTTTTTCAAGCAATTCATTTAACCTGAACCTGACCACGGGTAGATATTCTGAAGGAAAAAATTCTTCCGATATATTCGGAATTTACTTTGCAGGGGACAATACCTCAGTGCACTTTGAAAGAATTACCACCAACACCTCAGATTGGCGTCAAATTCACAAGCATAGTCACTGTGTAACGATCGAACACAGACTTAATAACGGAGACAAAGTGTTATTCCAAGGTGTCAAGGAAGAGCAAAATGGGAAAGATTATTGGAAAGTTGGAATAGGTTACCAGAAAAACTTTTAGAGCATCGGAAAATTATCGTACCCAGTCTGTTGACAATAAAGTAGGCTCATAAAACTGAAGTTCCTTACGGTAGCTAGTCCAACAGATAGCCATAAAACGCGCAACTATGGAAAACTCTTGATAAAAGAACTATCCCTCGTGGTACAACCTCAAATGCTCAGGGTTATTGGTTTTGCAGATGTTTGTAAAATTAGGTATTTTTCGACTTAAAGGTGGCTCGAAAACTATTCCCTTCAAGTTCAAAATTAAAAAGCCGCTGTGGGCTTGAAGTTTGTGTGATGCTTTTATTGATTGCCAAGTTTAAAAATGATTGACTGACGCTAAGGATTAAACAATGCTCCCGCAAACCTGTATGACTATCCAGCAAATCTAAACATTGGCTTTTATCCTATCTGTCTACCATCAGCTATATACTTTCACTGACTTTTTTTGAGGTAATTAGCTATTTTTGGAATATTAACCTGTTAGATTTTGATACAGGTATATCCTATGTTGATATTTATTTTGAATACCCGCCTTTGACACTTTCATATTCTGGAAACCTGTAAAACTTAATTCAGATAAATTAGACTCAACTTGCTCCAAACAGCTTTTGTTACTTGTTACCAATTAAGACTACTGAAACCGCGAGTAAAACTCCTGTTGACACAAAAAATGGATAAGGTAAATGCCAAAAATCTGAAGGGTTTGATTATTCAAAAATTTTTTCGCCTTTAGATTTTAAGAAAAGTAATCTCATTAACCGCCCCTTTAGAGTTGTAAATTTTAAATTGGCCCCCATTCAGCTCAGTTAGAGTTTTGGCGATATAAAGTCCTAAACCTGATCCCTGCTGTTCTAAGCTTTTCCTCTCTGGTTGGTAAAAAGGCCTGATATCGTCGCCACTATAACCGGCAGGAAAACCGGCTCCAAAATCAGAGATAGTTAATCTGACTGTGGTCAAAGTTTCCATACACTCAACTATTACTGGTGATTTTTGCTTCACAAACTTCAAAGAGTTTTCAATAATTTTTGCGATAGCGGTTACAACTTGTTGCTCATTACACAGAAAATGTGCGGAAAATCCTTTGCCTTTGAAGATAAAAACTGGCTTGATATCGAGTATATCTTCGTACAAATGCCTAAAAGCCTTATTTACACAGGTCTCGAAATTTGTTCTCACGCGCTTCTGAATTGCGAGCTTTTCCGCTATCCCTAGCTGAATTTGTTGAAACGTGGTCAAATTGGAAACAAATTTCTCCAACCTTTGCCCGCTTTTTTTGATGGATGTTACTATGTTGGTCAAAGTTGAGTCTTCAAGCTCTTTCAAAAGCACCTCCGATCCTGCTGAAATGGCCACAAGTGGTGTTCGCAATTCATGGGTGACTACTGTGGCAAAAGTTTGTTTTGTTTCCTCGACTATATCGCTTGTCTTTTTTGTTAATTCTAATATGTTTCTCGCAACATGCTTAACCTCATCATGGGTAAATGGCTTTGATAAAAAAGCTACAGCTCCATACTGAAACAGTTCAGCCCTCAAAGAAGGATCGTTAACACCCGATATCACAAGAACAGCAGGCTTTCGACTTTTACCGGCAAGTATTTTTAGAAGTTCTTCGCCGTTGATCTCGGGCATAAGAAAATCTGTGATAAGCAGATCAACTCTGTTCTTCTCAAGCTTCTCTTTGGCTTCTAAACCGTTCCGGGCTACTATCACTTCAAAGCACTCAGAAAGCGCGCTAAACAGTTGGTCTCTTACATCCGGATTATCATCCGCTATCAGAACCCGATATTTCTCCACAGCTGAAAATTCTCGTTACTATTTTTATCGGCTTCAGTTTAAAATGTTTTAGTCGAAAATGCATAAAATTTTAGGACTTTTCCCCGGGCAAGGGAGTCAAGCAGTCGGCATGGCTGATGATTTGGTTGAAAAATATTTGAATTTTTTTGAAACCGCTAACCGCGTACTGAATTTCGATTTGTTAAATTTGATGACTTCAGGCCCTCAGGAAATATTAACTCTAACAAAGTGGGCTCAACCAGCGATTTTGACGGTTAGTTTCGTTAAATTTCAAGATCTGCAACAAACAGAGGGACTTCAGCTTCAAAATTATGCGTGTTTTGTAGGTCATAGTTTGGGCGAGCTATCGGCTCTTCTATGTTCAGGCGTGCTTGACTTTGAGACAGCGGTCTTTCTGGCTCATAAACGTGGGGAATTTATGCAGGATGCGGTTCCTGAAGGTAAAGGAGGAATGATTGCGCTGGTTGGTTTATTAGACAAAAAGGTTTTTGAACTAGCAGAAGAAAACAAAGTTTATGTCGCCAACTTTAACTCCCCTGAGCAGGTTGTTTTTGGCGGAATGTGGGATAATTTGAATAAATTTTGCGAGTCTTTGAAAATTCATGGTTCAACAGTCAAAATTGTACCGTTGAGAGTCAGTGCCCCCTTTCACACTCCTTTATTGCTTCCCGCAAAGGAAAAATTCTCTACCCTGCTCGAAACAATCGCACTGAAGCTACCACAAATACCGGTTATTTCTAATGTAACCGCGCTTCCTTACCCAAACGATCCTATCAAAATTCGTGAATTGCTTAGTGATCAAATAGTTCATTCAGTCCTATTTAAAGACTGTGTACACTACGCTGTCGAGAACTATTACTTCGAGCATTTTATAGAAATAGGTTTTGGGCAAATTCTAACGGGTTTAATAAAGAAAAATAAATTCGCTATCACGGCTTTTAAGTGAAAAGGCTTTGGCTTTTTTTTGGATCAGTTTTGATAACTTTGTTGATGGCACAAGTCTTATTTGGTGGTCCGCAAGCCCTTTTTGATACATATCCGCCCGAAATCGTGCCAAAGCGACTAGCAAAATTTGTTGGCTCATCTCCTCAAAATTTTGAATTTTTGTTGCAAGACTTATCATCGCTTGCCAAGATAAGATACCAGTTGTTTTTCAACAAACAAAAAGTGCTAGATAAAACAATTAAATCGGAAAGAGAAAAGTCAAAAACATTAAGTATAACAATAGATCCGTCCAAAGCTCAGTTTAAGCAGGGCAAATACAAGCTTGTCATAACGGCAACAGATGGATCTGTGCGGGCAAACCGAACAGCAAAAGAGTATGAGTTCATAATAGATTTCACAAAACCGCACATTCTGCCGATATCTTACATGCATAATGTCAGACGAGGTGGTTTGGAACTTTTTTTTTATGAGCTGTTAAATGATGCTTCCTCAGTTGAGTGTGTAATTGTGAATCAGAGGATTTTTTTCCCGGGTATCCCCGCAGAACTTTTTGGCATCAAAACCCGTCGAAAAGTTAAAGGAACCTTTTTCTCAATTCCCTTTAGCGATATCAAATCACTGGCCCTTATGTCATACGCCAATAATTTTGACACACACTTTTTCAAGTTTCCTCACTTAATCCTTGACTTTAAAGGAAGGGAAACCGTTTTAACGCCTGCGATTGCTAGCAAAATTCGTCAAATCTCCCGGAAATTAACCCAATCATCTAGTAAGTTTAAATTAGAAGATTGTGAACTACCTAGAATGCCTCAATCTTGTGAAGCGGTTGGAGAATTTGAAAAGCCTATATCTCGAGGCAGCTATTACGCAGCATATGGACAAAACATATTGTCTGAAGACAAGGAAAAATTGAAACTATCATTCGATGTTTTCTGGTTAACAGACGTGAATTCTGAAATCATCTCTCCTCAATCAGGCTACCTAGAGGATTTTTCCGACGGTGTATTGGTAATAAACTACGGTTGTGGCTTAAGAAGCCATCTTTATCCCGTTGAATTGCAGCAGAAGCAGATTGGTGAGACGGTAAAGAAAGGTGAAAGAGTTGGCATGATTTCGAGAACACTTTCCGACTTTGTTGGACACCAGATCTCAATATGGGGCCATCCCATTAACAATCGTGAACTCGAAGATAAGTCTTGGGTCAATGACCATATCCTTAAAAAAATTGCTTTAGTCAAAGACATATCAGGGACAAGATGAGAATATTTAAGCTTCTCTTATTTGCGTTTCTGTTTGGCCAAAGCTACCATGAGGAGACAAAGTTCATCGAAGAATTTTTCAAGAAAATCGAGATACATACTCTTAGAAATGGCCTAAGATTGGTTTTGGTAAATCAGACACATTCGCCAACTTTTGCGGGAGTTATTTCGGTAAAGGTTGGTTCCGTGGATGAAAGCGACGGTAAAAAAGGCATTTCGCACTTTTTGGAGCATATGGCTTTTAAGGGAACTTCCGAGATCGGCACTACCGACTTTGAAACAGAAAAGAAATTGCTCGATCGATTATGGAAACTTGAATCAAAACTTATGCGGCTCGACATATCGGACAATGAGCGCCAAGAACTTAAGGAAATCCGGCGAAAACTTCGCGAACTTTGGCGCACGGAGGAATTTCAAGCAAAGTTGGCGGATCTTGGCGGAATAGACATAAACGCAACGACGAGCGCAGACTTTACGAAATATTTTGGAAGATTTCCCTCAGAGGCTTTGGTTGAGTGGGCAGAACTTGAAGTAAAGAGACTAACAGATTTGGTGCCACGACAGTTCTTTGAGGAAAGAAGAGTTATTCTCGAGGAAAGAGCAATGCGCATAGAAAACAATCCATTGGGCAAAATGCTCGAATTTTTCACCTTCATCTCCTACGAGAAACATCCATATAGATACCCGGTTATAGGTTACAGGAAAGATCTTGAAAGTTTGACCCCTAGAGATCTTTTAGACTTTCACTCCCAATTTTACTTTGGCAAAAACATGGCAGTTGTATTAATAGGAGATATTTCTAAAAAAGACCTTTTACGCGTGATTAGTCACTTCGAGAAAATACCCTCAAATCCAAGAGTGCCCCAAGTGATACAGACATCAAATATCCCACAAATCGAAACCCGTTTTAAAAATCACCGGGAAATTGTGAAAAACTTTGGCACAAAAGCCATACTTGTGGGCTTTAAAAAAAATGTTTACCCAGAAATCGAAGATCTTTGCGCAAGTTTAATTGCGAGGTTACTTTTTGACGACAAATATGGACTTGTTTATAAAAATCTTGTGCAAACACGACAGCTCATAGCTTCAGTAACTTATTCCGAATTGCCCGGAGTGAGATACCCTAATGTAATATTGGTTTATATGCCTGTTTTAAAAGATCAAAGCGTACAGGGTGTTACTAAGGAATTTTGGCATTTAATCGAAAATGAGCTGTATAGCGCTGTAACGCCAGAAAACATAGAACTTTTTAAAGGTCTTATACTTGCCGACGTCGCCAGAATTTTTGAAAACAGGCTTGAATTGGCAGAATGGTTGTCGGAATCGGTTCTTTTGTACAACTCTCCATTTGAGATACAAAAAATCATCGAAAAATTTCTCAAGTTAGATGCAGGTGAACTCAATGCTTGCGCAAGAAGCATCTTTAGAAAAGAAAATAGCCTCGTTTTAATATCTGAAAAATAATGAAAAGAATTCTGACTATTGTACTAATCGCCTTCTTTGGCTGTTTCAGTTTTCGCGCACTTAAGCATAAAGATGTATACATTGTCCACGATCCTGCACTTTTGATGAAAAGATTGGTCCTTGTTGGAAAAGTCAATGTTCCATCGGAACTTGCGCCAATCATCCCGTTATATAACGCTGTTATAACAGAAAGCGGGACAGCATCTTACACTGCGGATCAAGTAAAAAATACTTTAAAGAAATATGCCGCCAAATTCGATTTTAGCCTCAGTGAAGACGGCAGATTAGCAGCCGGATTCAGTTGTTTTTCTCACGGCTTTTCGGAAGTTACACGCATTTTCCTCGAAATAATTAAATCAAGCAACTTCGACAGCGACACTGTCGAAATGAAGAAAAAAATTTTATGCGAAAACTTGCGAAGGAATTTGGAAAAACCCTTCAATATGGCTTTAATCGCTGTAAAACATTTCCTTTTTTCTGATGATCGGATTTTAAACTGTGACACGTTGCTCAAATTCGACAGGCAAGACCTAATAAAATTTCACAACTCACTCCATTTTTTAGATTTCCGAATAATCACAAACTTCGAAAATTTTGATGAAAATACCCTTTTAACCCACATTAAAAAAAAATACGGCAATCAAATCGGAGACAGCGCCAAGCCAACTCTAAATCAAAGCGTGGTAATTTGGATATGGGGTCCGTTTGATCAGTATTCCACGGTTTTGGCTGCGCAGTCAGAAAATCTCCTCAGTCCCAAGCGTTACGCATTAAGATTGTTTTCATCCATAATATCTGAGGATTTCGACAGTTTGGTGTTTAAAAAAATAAGGTCGGAGTTGGGGTTAGCTTATGTAGCAGACGCGGGCTGGCTTGCAGATTTTAAAACAGGGACTATTTATTTAGCCGTGCAACATTCCGCGGACAAGTTAGAGGAAGTTTTACGCATCGGTTTTGAAATTTTTCACGATGTAAAAAGCGGTGCCTTTGATTATTCACTTTTAGGCAACGTGATAAAGCGCGAGAAAAGAAAATTATCTTTCGAAAAAGAGAGACTTTTTGCTTTTTATGTGGAAAGAAGTTTAAAGGAAGTTTTTGGTTTGCCATGGAACGACCAAGATTTATTTTTGCAATTTTTGGCGAATCAGGATCACAAAACCTTAGTGAAAAAAATTGGAGATGTGATCAGTTTGTCCAGAACCTCGCCCTTTGTTTTAGTCGTAATCGGCAAAGAAGATCCATACCCTACTCTTTTAAAAACCTTTGGTCCTCTGTTTTCACAGTACAGGTTTGTGAAGGCAAGATTTGACGAAAATTTTAGGCTGCTTTATTAAACCTAAACCTTATCACATCGCCATCCTGAACGATGTAATCCTTGCCTTCTAGACGCATTCTACCGGCATTTTTTGCGTTTAGTTCTCCTCTTAACTGGACGAAATCTTGATAACTGATAACTTCCGCTCTGACAAAATTTTTCGCTATGTCGGAGTGGATCTTCCCAGCCGCAGTTAGCGCAGTAGAATTAGCCTTGATTGTCCAAGCGGATAATTCATCGGAAACTGTTGTAAAAAAAGTAATTAGATCAAGCGCCTTAAGACCAGCAAAGCATGTTAAATCAACTCCGGACATTGGCATGTTGTACTCCTCCAGAGTCTGTTTCTTTTCTTCAGGTGACATCTCAGCAATCATCTCTTCTATGGAAACACAAAATGGAACAGAGGGTATATTCTCTTCAGCCAGCATGGTAATGATAGACTCGAGTTTTTCAACATACCTCTCCTCACTAAGCTCACTTTCTGAGATGTTGAGTATTATGAAAAAAGGCTTTCCAGTAAGAAGGCTTTTCGCGTAAGCTTTAAGCTGCCTAGGTCCATTTAATGCTTCTATAGCCATTTTTCCAGCTTCGAGTGTTGCTTTTATTGTTTCAAGTCCTTCAATAAAACCGGGTTCAAAAGTTTTGCCCGCCTTGACTTCCTTTTTGAATTTCTCCAACGACTTTGTAACCGTGTCGAGATCCGCTAGAATCAACTCCAGTCTGACAATTTCATAGTCTCTCATCGGATTTACATCCCCATAAATGTGAGTTACACGCTCATCTTCAAAAACACGAAGCACATGAGCCAAAGCATCTACCTCCCTTATATAATGGAGGAATTGATTTCCCAACCCCTCTCCTTTGTGAGCATCCTTAACCAATCCTGCGATATCAACAAATTTAACAGTGGCTCTCCTGATGGATTTGGGCCTTAAAATTCTCTGAAGCTCATGCACTCTTGGATCATCTATGACAGCAACTCCAACGTTGGAGTCCTTAGTGCAAAAAGGATAATTCTCCGCTAATGCCGAAGATTTGGTGAGGATATTGAAAATAGTTGTCTTGCCGACATTTGGAAGTCCAACCAAACCACATGAATAGCTCATATTTACAATCATAAGTTAATTCAAACAAAATGGATATACCATCAAGTATAGTGGTTGAAGAGCTTGAACTTAGTAAAAGCTTTCAAAACGTCGGAGCTTTTATTCAACGAAAATGTTGAATACTTCTATCAAGGATTTTGAATGAAAATTTAGTATTTCAAAATCTTGGAAATAAAGTTTAGGTCGATTTCAGATCGAAGTTTCCTTCTTTTCTTAATTTAATTGGTTAATCGTATTTTCACATCGAGAGGGTGTCCATTTTAAGCCAAAAATTTATAAAACATTTAAAAGGCAACAATTTTGCATATTCTGAAAGAAAGTTTTTTAGTGAGTCCCATAAAGAAAATAACAAAGGTTTAAAGACTGCTTTTTTCTCTCAATAAAATTCTAAGTCTTTCGAAAAACAACAAACAGCCCAACGAGAGGTCTTCAGAACTTTTCTTACGTCCAAACTATTTTGCAATACTGCCATCGACCGAACCGTATGATCACGCCTCTCAGTCAATTACTGGCGGATTTTTATTTTATTGTTGATAATGCTAACCTTATTACGCAATATGCGTGATCTCAGGCAGACAATTTTAACCAAGATAAGTAAAAACATTAATAAATTAACCGAAACTGGCAAAAGAGTAGAGGTAGTTTTAAGATGGTTGGAAAATTTGCCGGATTTCGTTGATCATGAACTGAAAAGTTTAAGAATTTTCAACAAGGGAAAGTCTGATATTGTTACATCGTTAGACCTTAGCCTAGACCAAAGTTTTTTATCACTGATAACCAATGAGTTCCCTCAAGATGCCGTGCTTTCTGAGGAGAGCGGATGGTTTAACGAGGGCGCAGAATTTCTTCATGTTTTGGATCCGATTGACCTTACAAGAAATGTTTCCCGCAACCTGCCTTTTTTTATTTTATATTCACTCCATGACGCGGAGAAAAATTTCGACCCCTTGATTGGAATGTTAGTAGGCTTCCGGCCATTCTGGGTTTGTTTCGGAGTAAGAGAAGCGGGAATTTTTACCTTTGAAGAAAACCATGTTTCAGAAATAGTCTATTCTGAACCCAAAGAGCGATTTAGCTATGCTGTCTTGCATAACTTTCACACTGTAGAGACATCGTTTCCCTCTGATTATCAGTTAATTTCCGGAAGATATGCCTTTTTCCTTCTTTTAAAAGGTGAGATTGATTGTGTGCTTTTTTCCTTAGACGAAATAGGCTTTCAATGGGGGTACTACGCATGGGATTTTCTGGCTTATATCAGTCTTCTCAAAATAGCCGGCTCTTACAAGGTGAATTTTTTCCCCAGCGGACATTTTGACATAGACAGCTCAGGTCGATTAGTTGTTAACAACCTTTACCTGAGAAAAATACTAGCCTATGATAAAACGAAAGAGAATGAAGCCCTTGCGCTTGCTAAGCGCTTTGATTAAAGACAATGAAATCATTTCTAGGATACAAAACACCTTACAACATGTAGAGCCGCTTCGTGAAACAATTAAAAAAGAAAAGTTAAATTTAAAAAAATACCGGAAAGGAGAAAACGATTACACCACCAATGTCGATCTTGCGGTTGAGAACTATCTATGCAACCTTCCATTTATCAAGAAAGACTCGGTTATTTCGGAAGAAAAAATTAAAGTTTTTAATCGGTCGAAGTTTACATGGTTAATTGATCCTATTGACGGCACGATAAACGGCTTAATCAAATCGCTCATTCCTTACTATGTGCTTATCACACTGACAGTGAGAAACAAGCCAGTTTTCGCGGTTATTGATGATCCGGAAAATCAGCTAACGAGTATCGCTTTACCTAATAAAGGCGTTTTTCGCATAGCAAAGACTACAATCAAATTTTTTTCAAAATGCGCCACAACTTCAACAGATGCAGGCCTCATAAACAAAAATGGCGCTTTTTTCCACATTAACAGTGGCACGATTAGAAAAATCAAGTCTCTAAGCTTCATGCAGATAATAGATGAATTTAGGAATGGACAAATCAGGTGGTTTTATTACGTGTTTACGGGCAACAAATTTTTTTATGCGCACGATCTGTACCCCTGCTGGGCATTATCGACTGCTCTAAAGCTTAAGTTTTTTATTAATGAGACAAGAAACAATATAACTTTTGACAGGGATGGAGTATGTTATGCTAAGGGTAAATTGGTCAAAACGATCTTAATAACCAAAAATCCGAAATACATCGGGGTCGCAAAGAAAGCTCTTAGTAACTGTTAAAAATCTGCTTCGTTCGTTTCATTTAGGGCTGTGTTAATGACCTTTTCGAGATCGCATAAATCGATTGGCAAGTCAGCGCTTTTCCAAGCTTTCAATATTGATCGGATAGAAATTGAGTCGTAATTGATCCCGGTCATACATAGTTCACACATTAAAGTTACAGCCTGAAAAAGCAGGTGCATGAGAAAACTTTGACCGGACCATCCAAGAAGATCAATTGGACTATCTTTGTGTAAAATGTGCCAACATAAATTATCCGGAAAATTCCATTTCTTCGACAAAAGTGCTGTAACAAGGCTTGGCTTGAAGCCCAGATAATCTTCAAGAATGAAACTAACCACTTCTTTCTCCAATTTCGCTTTTTCAAAAGACTTTGAACAGATTTTCTTGTATTCCTTGTGACTTCCCAAAACAAGCTCGCCAAGATTGTGAAGAATGCCAAGCGTAGCAGCATCTTCAGGATCAATACCTTTGATTTGTCCGCTCAAGCTTCTCAGTACAACACAACAAATTGCAGACTTTCTCCAAGAAAATTTTAAAAACTCGGTTTCAGGCAAAAATATGTCCTTCAATGAGGTAGATATTAGTATTCCTTTTAAAGTCTTAAGACCTATAACTGTCGTGGCGGTCAAGAGGTTACTTACTTCCTTTGTCCTATTGAATAAAGCAGAATTGGCAACTTTAAGAATTTTTGACGCAATGCCCGAGTCTTTCTCAAGAATTGCCGTAAGCTGTCTTAAGCTTACATGTTCACCATCTTGAATAAGCCTCAATGCTTTTTCAATAGTTGTTGGCAAGGGGGGAACATCTTGCACAATTTCAACGACTTGATTCCAGCTGGGCAAGTTTTTTTGGTATTGTAAATCTCGTTCGAAAGACTGCATAACCAAACGAAAAAGTTTATCGGAAAAATTCAGATTTTTTTTAGAAAAATTAAAGTTTTGCTCAAGAATCTGCCTCAACTGTCCGAAAAAACTAATCATGACTGATGTGTTTGACGTGGCTATAGTCGACGGCAAAGGGATTATAAAAGTGAGTCAAAACCTCATGTCTGAACTTCCCGCAGAGCTTTTAAGGAACGCTTTCGAAGATCTTTTAGAAAGAGGACAAAAAAGTGTTGTGATTGATCTCACACAAACAATTTCAATAAATAGTTACGGTCTGGGCAGGATACTCATGCTTCTTAACAAGGCAAAAGAACAGAGTGGAAGTCTAGCAGTACGGGTAGCCCCGGGATATGTCAAGGAGATTATTAAACTTCTGTTTTTAGACAAAGTTATTCCAATTGAAGAAATTTGAGTGAAAAGGAGGCCGTATGGCGCTGAGGTTTAAACTGAAAAGAATCGCCGAAACTTACATAGATTACATAGAATGCCCTTCATGCGGTCATTATAGTGAGGAAATTGACAAATTTACGACTGAGCTCACAAGAGTTACTTTTGAAGGAATAGTCGTTGTATGTAGGTGCGGCATTTGCGGAGAAATCTTTTTGCCACGCAATCAAAGAATTGGCGTTATTTCTTTCAAGAATTTAAGGGATTTAATTTTACGTGACGCAAGAAAGCGAGCCGTGGCAATTTATCGAAATATTGAAGATGTGAAAATTTACGCAAATTACCTCAACGCGGTGAGACGGGGCGAAATACATTAAAAGGAATGAAAATCGAACCTTCTGTCAAAATCATATCCTTGAGTTTGCGTAAATAAATCTCGATCAGTAAGAAATTGTTATAAAAAGAGAGCAAGCAAACAGTGGTAACAAAATTTAAATGACCCCTGAGAGACTTTTAGTATTCTTCATAGGAAAGACCTAAAATCTTGCATTGTAAGATCATGAGTCGCTATTTTGGGTCTCACCTAATGGTGTTTTAAGAATATGCACAAATGCCAAGCGATTTGATGATCTTTATTTGAAATATTAGACTGATATAGTAAAGGGAAACTCGTATTTTAGTCAC
>JANWWW010000120.1 GCA_025055295.1 Deltaproteobacteria bacterium
ACGCCTTTTTGCCATAACCTAAAGTGTCTGGTAACTGTGCCGTGAGCTGCCTCAGTTTCGACAATTTGTCCGTCTGGCGACAAAAGAACACTGGTCATTAAACCTAACGAGCCAAATCCTTGAGCTACCATATCGCTTTGGACGTCTCCGTCATAATTCTTCAAAGCCCAGACAAATCCTCCCTCGCTTTTTAAAACCCTCGCTACCATGTCATCAATGAGTTTGTGCTCGTATTTTAGGTTCAACTCGTCAAATTTCGCCTTGAATTCAGTTTCAAAAAGGTTCTCAAAGGTTTCCTTAAAAAGGCCGTCATAAATCTTGAGTATCGTGTTTTTCGTCGAAAGATAACAATCATACCCTCTCATTAATGCATAGTTAAAAACACTTCTTGCAAAACCTTCTACTGAGTCGAGCTTGTTGTGCATTGCCAAAAATACTCCGTCAGAGTCAAAATGAAAGGCAGGCTTTTCTTCAGACCCTGCCAAGACTTTAATACTCGTTCCTCGAGAGACCTTAATTTCAAAAGGCTTATACTGGTCGCCATAGGCGTGTCTTGCGATTACTATCGGCTTTTTCCATGTCGGGATTAAACGGGGTATGGAGTTTATGATTATCGGTTCGCGAAACACAGTTCCGTTCAGGTAATTCCTAATAGTTCCATTTGGGCTTGGCCACATTTTTTTTAAGTTAAATTCTCGTACTCTTTGTTCGTCTGGGGTAATTGTGGCGCATTTAACACCAACTCTATGATTTTTTATGGCTTCAGCTGCCTCAATCGTAACGCCGTCCTCGGTGCGGTCGCGGTTGTCGATAGAAAGGTCAAAAGTTATTATTGGTCCCTCAAAATAGGATCGAATTAAAATATCCTTGATCCAAGCCCACATAACTTGAGCCATCTCATCCCCCGACAATTCAACGATGGGGTTGTGAAACTTAACTTTCATATAAGGGCAACTTTAACGAAATAATTGATTAAAATCAAATTTAAATTACAATAACAAATAGACAAAAAGCCCCAAAAAACTGTGTTAAGTAGCGGTCTGTCTAGGAAGCTTCAACACAAAGTTTTGGCAATCGGAAACCAAACAGTCTTAAACACGGGTTAGGCAATCAACCAATTTTTTACAACACAGCTTTAAAAAACAGATTACTCTAGTGAGTAAACTTTCTAGTCAGGAAAAGTAAAATTTTGTCCAGTAGGGATCTTTCTCGAAGTCTTATCGGTTTGATATGCTATGTCGCTAAATGCCAAGCAAGCTAGAAAGTTGGTGTTGCGTATTGAAGCAAAGATAGCGTGCAAGGGCTTCTAGACTAAGTGGAGTAGAAGGTGTACGAATGCAGTAATACTCTGGAAAAAGGACTTTTCTTCCATAACATCCTTTTTAGAGTATCATTTTGAGCTTAAGAGAGTTATCATGTTTACTAGTGTTACTGATACTGTCAGCAGCAAGGTAATGAGAGTTTCATACGGCAAGAGGTTAAGCCTCAAGGAAGCTTTTTGGCGTTTGTTGTGGTGTTTAGTTAGACCTTCACAGGAGGAAGTCTAGGCACAATATCACCAACTGGAATACTGCTTACAACCATCTTCAAATTTTATTTCACAATCAGCAATCAATATTCTTTAATCTCTTGAAAGAAAGGGCTGTCTTACCAAACGATGCTGACTGCGAGTATCACCAAAGTCGCGAAATACTTAAATTTCTAATTTGTTATTTAAAAGATAACAGGTTACCATACACGATTTTTTGCCTGAGTTAACGTGAATTAGGTGTCTTAATAAAGGAACATTCCAGTCTTGGAGATAACGTTAATGGACACTAAACATAGAATTAATTGACCAGTAAGTTTTTTGTGAATTTGACTAAAATCACATTTTGGGCGTGTCGAAAAATGATCAGGGAATTTAGTTGAGTAGAGAAATTTTAAAAAAAAGGGTCAAGGTGATACGACAATTTTGAGATAATCTCAATTAATATGGCAATTAGAAAATATGATCC
>JANWWW010000121.1 GCA_025055295.1 Deltaproteobacteria bacterium
TACTAATGTCATCGAGAGTGTCAACAGCAAGCTAAGGAAGGTGTTATATGCCAAAAGGTCAATGCCATCAGAGAGGGTGCTCCTTAAAGTATGTTATGGTGTTTACTTAGACCTATACAAGAGGTGGTCGAGGCATAGTATTACTAACTGGTATATTATAAACAAACAACTTGAAATTTTGTTTGACAAACATGAGTGAGTGTGTTAGAATTTACACAATAAAAAGGACAAGCCTGCTTTTTCTTGCGTATACCTACTCAAAGTGAGACCCGACATTAAAAAAACACTCACCTAAAAAGTCAAATAACCTTTAGGACTTATCTCCTTCGAAATTTGCGCGAAGGGCGCCACCAGGTGTAATAATTAGAATCCTGTGAGAACTTCAGCTGAAATTCAATAAACAATAACGCATTAACTGTATCATCTTTTCTAAGCGTCTTTACCAACATTCTTTTACCATTCCGCAACACTAAATATCCAATAGGACTCAATGCAACACTCTCATTCGACCAAGTCTGAAAATACAAACTTAAATTATTGTTTTTGTCCGTTATCTCGTAACCTTTCGTTTTATCGTCATCGACATCAACCACTAAAAAGTTGAAGTTGCCGGCCAAAGTTAACCCTGAATCAGGGATGTTTTGAACCTTCTCCAAAACATTTTCGATTCTGACACTCGAGACAAAAGAAAACGGAAAACTTTTTCGCGGAACACATACGAAAACATCAACCTTGTCAGTTCCAAACTTATAGCTCTCTAATGACGAATTATAGGAGGATGGAAAAAGGTAGTTATCGCTATTCTGCGTGTTCTGACCAACCGGCTTCAGAGTTAATACAAAACCCTCAGCAAGAACTTTAGGTGTCTTAGCATCAACTTCTGGAGAATTAACTTCATCTCCTGTCACACCTTCACTAAAAAAACCATTTACATACAACTTGACCGGGGGTGAAGGTTTAGAAATAATACAAAACTTACCTAACTCGTTTTCTTGAGAAATTTCAATGGTGACAAGGCCCCCTTGAACTCGCAAGACTCCGCTTTTCAGCCGATCATTAAGTGGTAAGTGCTTCACGGTTTCGAAAAATCTACCAGTGATAACTTCTTCGGGCTTAAGTTTAGGTGGCGCTTTCTCGCATGATTTCAAAGCAAAAAAAGCGTAAAGTGAAGCTACGCCTGCAAGAAGCAAAAGAGCTGCATACCTTGCCAAACATGACCCTATTTGCCGACGTGGAAACAAACTTTTCTGTGGCTGCCTCCCGCTGCTCAAATTGCGCATAACTGTTCTCTTCACAAAAATTTTACAACGAATCTATTTTTTAAGTAAGCATTACATAGCCGTAAGAACAGCACGGCTAATACTGAATAGATGTGACTTCTAAAAAAAAATTAAACTCATTTTGCTCTAAAAGGTTCGTATCACATTGTGAACGACCGAAACCGAATTTAAAAGGTTATTCCTGGGACCTTTGTGTAGCTAAGAAACTAAGTTTTCCAACAGATCCTTAAACTGTGTCTCTTGACAGTTAAAGTGAACACTTACTAAATTTTTCTTTTGCTAATAACACTTAAATAATTTGGCCTTTGATTCCGTATTTTAATTATGCAGCTTCCCAATTAAGTTACTAGGATTAATGATAGACAAATCAGGTTTTTTATCATACCACTCACACATCACTTCATAGGGAGTTCTGTACCTCAATGACCTTAGTTTAGTGTTAATGTTGTAGTTTAGCAAGTAATATCCTAAGTGTTTTTCAAACTCCTCTCTAGTCTCATAGTAGTACTCCCTTACTGTGCCATTCTTAACCTTCTTGTTTAACGCCTCAACCATACCGTTAGTATATGGATGCC
>JANWWW010000122.1 GCA_025055295.1 Deltaproteobacteria bacterium
ACCGAAATAGCCTTTCGGGAAAACACAAAACAAGCTCAACTAATCAAGTTATCCGGTTCGGTTTCGCAAATGAGTTTCTGAATTAAAAAAACGATTTAAAACCACAGCTCAAGTTTTACTTGGATGAGGCATCTAAAAAACATCCACTCTGTGGAAGACCTCAGCTGTTAGAAAGGTCAAGGGGCAAATTTGAAACGCTTTTAGGAAAAGATAATTTTAGAAGTAGAGACAAATAAACTGTACACTTGACGGGACGCATGTGATAGTTAAAGACAAGTAACCCAAATTTACAAATCTAGCCTATCAAGGTGTCTGAAAGGAAAAGAACACAGGTTATGGAGGCCTAAGCACTCAAATACTACCAGAGATAGCAGAAGGATTTGAGAAGAATGTAAAGAAAACAACAGTCAGAAGGCTCTAATATGATAGGAGGGAGGAGTTTGAATAGCAGCAAGGTTACTCGTCATTAGCTTTAATACTAGACCGAGATCCATGAAGTACCATGTACTGTATGAAATTATGTGAGACTCGAATAACAACAGGCATGCCTTGTTTATTACTCATCTTGGCAACTTAGTTGTGAAACCAATCACTTAAGAGATTTTTATCTGTCCCGCCTTTTAACAAGTTCCTCGAGACTTACACTGTCGTCATCCCAAGCATCAGTTACTTGATGCTCCGAACCTTTCTGTTTTTTACCAAGCTTAGCCCTCTCTCGAATTTTATTTTCCTCATATGGTGCTAAATCTGGACTGAGACGAGCTCGTCCGCGCTCGTAAATATCGCTTTGAAGCTGAGGTCTAACAGAAGCCTTAATACAATTGAACCCGAAGCACAAACCTCCACAAACCTCCATCAATCTTTTGAGATTATTCAACAATTCTGATATTGACGGAGCCAAATTTGGACGCCCACAACCTTTTGTGTTAAAAACTTCAGCAGCGATTGTCATTGTCATCTAGAGTTTCATTTTAACCAAAATATTGCAGACACGCTACTTGGATTTTTTATTCCCCAATCGCTGTTAAATCAACGATCTTTGGCATAAATTTAGCTTTAATCTCCATGGTCGTAAATTAAAAATTTTTGTTCCCTACTTTAAATTAGAATTTTTTATGGACTTAACGTCTTTTTGAAGCGAAAATAATATTTTAGGTACTTTTGATAGGGGGCTCTTGAAAATCATGCAAGAGAGGCTTGCTGATATCAGGCAAAATCAGCAACACCTTAACTATACGGGAAAACTGCAGATTCCACGGCGAAGATCACAATAACTGCATGGGACTGCAGCTTCTTTTGCTTTCATTCCTAACGGGCGTGTCGAAAAATGATTAGGGAATTTAGTTAAGTAGAGAAATTTTAAAAAAAAGGGTCAAGATGATACCACAATTTTGAGATAATCTCAATTAATATGGCAATTAGAAAATATGATCCTCAAAGAAGATTT
>JANWWW010000123.1 GCA_025055295.1 Deltaproteobacteria bacterium
TATAAAATTTCGCGATTCCTTAAGGCTCTTTTAAAAATTAGTAGGGCGCAGTGTACTGATTGACATTTTAGTCAAATAACACCCCCTTTCTTTGAATTTATGAAGTTACTATTTTTCAGATTAAAGAACTTTTTAAGTTGAGACATTTATATGATCTCTCAAAGTATGGGAATCCGGAAAATGTTTTTGCTCACCAACAGGATTCTTTGTAAACTTTTTTCATCGAAGCGGTCAAAGGACATAAATTTGGAATTGTCTTACCCAAAAGTAGTCGAATTAATTTGACTTTGACATCGTAGATGATCAAATTTGAAAACTTTTTTAACGCTTTATGGCTGCGCTTTCTATTGGTGATAAAGGTATACCTCCAAGCTTTTGTTTGGCAACAGCACTGACTCTTACAAAGTTGTTTACAAAAGTTTTTGTGTCAAAGAAAGATAAAGGGTCGACAACCTTGTCTCTCAAAAACGTAAAAACGCCAAGTTCTTCACCGGTTTGACCGAGTACAACTTCTGGAGCGCAGGTTTTACCCTCTTTTAAGTAAACCTGCCCAAGACCCACAAGGACAATTTTTACTCCCAAACCTATATCCGCAAATACCACAGTTTTATCCGCAACAGTTTTAATTTTTTCAATTCTAAAATTAAAAGTGCAATGAAGCGTTGTGGGTTTTAAACCAAAAAACCAAACATTATTCTTTAAGATGGTTTCTTTCACTCCGCGGTCTATGGACCCGTGCCCCGACACCCGAATGGTTTCGTTGAAACTTAAACCCCTGAACCTAAGCCCAAGATCATCAAAAAGCCTTTTGGCGTAAAACCTAGAGAGTTCTTTTACGGATTTGGAAACTTCATTAAAAACATCATCAAACCAATCTTTTTCCACAACCTTTTGGGTAGGTTTTCCTTCAATAATTCTCGACGGACAACGCGTTTCTAAAATATTGCCTGCTTTGTCAGTAACTGTTATATACTCCAATCCATGATGAAGAGAAAGATAAAGCTTTTCTCCCAAATTTTCGTCATAATCGAAACCCCGAAAAACTGAGTACTTGTTAAAGCCGTCTCGCAAAAAGACCTCGCCAAGATTGTCGTCCTGAATTTCATAAATGCACAGAAAAGCTTCATTTGCATCAACATTTTCAGGATAAGCTATGAAGCTTAGGCGGGGTGGGGAATTATCCAAAATCAACTGATACTGTGTTTTAACACTATTAAGATTTTTTGAATCGTCCTGCACAAAAATATTAAGGCTAACAATGCCGTCTGACAACTCATTCAAAATATCATCATCAACTACAATGTTAAATTCATGATACTTTTCTCCGTTAAGTTGAATATCAAATAAACTGAAAGTATTTTGACCTTGACTTAGGCTAACTTTAATCCTGCTTATACCCGAAAT
>JANWWW010000124.1 GCA_025055295.1 Deltaproteobacteria bacterium
TATAAAATTTCGCGATTCCTTAAGGCTCTTTTAAAAATTAGTAGGGCGCAGTGTACTGATTGACATTTTAGTCAAATGATACGCCCTGTCGTTGAATTGTGTAGTTACTGTTTTTCAGATTAAAGAACTTTTTAGGTTGAGACATTTATATGATCTCTCAAAGTATGAAAATCCGGAAAATGTTTTTGCTCACTAACAGAATTCTTTGCAAACTTTTTTCATTCGAAGCAGTCAAAGGACATAAATTTAGAATTGTCTTACTCAAAAGTAGTCGAATTAATTTGACTTTGACATCGTAGATAATCAAATTTGAAAACTTTTTTAACGCTTTATCGCTGCGCTTTCTATTGGTGATAAAGGTATCCCTCCAAGCTTTTGTTTGGCAACAGCACTGACCCTGACAAAGTTGTTTATAAAAGTTTTTGTATCAAAAAAAGATAAAGGGTCGACAACCGCGTCTCTCAAGAAAGTAAAAACGCCGAATTCTTCACCGGTTTGCCCCAGTACGACTTCTGGAGCGCATGTTTTGCCCTCTTTTAAGTAAACTTGCCCAAGACCCACAAGGACAATTTTTACTCCCAAACCTATATCCGCAAATACCACAGTTTTATCCGCAATAGTTTTAATTTTTTCAATTCTAAAATTAAAAGTGCAATAAAGCGTTGTGGGTTTTAAACCAAAAAACCAAACATTATTCTTTAAGATGGTTTCTTTCACTCCGCGGTCTATGGACTCTTGCCCCGATACCTGAATGGTTTCATTGAAACTTAAACCCCTGAACCTAAGTCCAAGATCATCAAAAAGCCTTTTGCCGTAAAACCTAGAGAGTTCTTTTACGGATTTAGAAACTTCAGTAAAAAAATCGTCAAACCAATCTTTTTCTACAACCTTTTGGGTCAGTTTTCCCTCAATAATTTTGGACGGACAGCGCGTTTCTAATATATTGCCTGCTTTATCAGTAATAGTAATATATTCCGTTCCATGATGAAGAGAGAGGTAAAGCTTCTCTCCCAAATTTTCGTCATAGTCAAAACCCCGAAAAACTGAGTACTTGTTAAAGCCGTCTCGTAAAAAGACCTCGCCAAGATTGTTGTCCTGAATTTCATAAATGCACAAAAAAGCCTCATTTGCATTAACATTTTCAGGATAGGATATGAAGTTAACACTGGGTAGAGAATTATCCAAAATCAGCTGATATTTTGTTTTAACACTATTACGATTATTTGAATCGTCCTGGGCAAAAATCTGAAAGCTAACAATGCCGTCTGACAACTCATTCAAAATATCATCATCAACTACAATGTTAAATTTATGATACTTTTCTCCATTAAGTTGAATATCAAATAAACTGAAAGTATTTTGACCTTGACTTAGGCTGACTTTAATCCTGCTTATACCCGAAAT
>JANWWW010000125.1 GCA_025055295.1 Deltaproteobacteria bacterium
AGGTAAGAGGATGGAACACTGTGTAAGTGGGTATGCGCAAAGGTGTATGAGTGGGGGCTCGGTAATATTATCGATAAGGAAGGAAGGAGAGTCGATAGCGACTATTGAGTTAGTCAGGGATGGTAGTGGGGAGATAGAATTGCCGAATGGTCATAGGTATCGTGTGGGTCAGTTTTATGGTAGGGGTAACTCAGAACCTAGCAAGGAGGCAAGAGTTGTATGGGGGATGTATGTTGAGGCGTTAAAAAGGAAAGAGGTTGAAAAGGCAAAAAGTAATACTGTGAGGGGAGGATTTAACTTAGATGAATTTAGTCCATTTGAGAGGAGGACAGGGATACCGCTTGAGTTTGAGCCGGATGTGGGGGTAAGGCATTATTTGAAGTATAAGTTATGGGACAAGCGGAGAGGTGGTTGGTTTCATGTTATAGGGAGTATAGATCTTAAGAAGATTTTGTCGGTTAGGGCGAGGAGTTGATGGTTTTTTAAGGGGCGCTTGTAATGGTGCTTCTAACCTTTATGGGCTTGTCTAAAAATTAACATTTAGAAAGCACTACCATAACTATTTAATTCCACAATTAAGTTATTATGCTTAATCGGAAACAAATTAGGTCAATTATCATGCGACTCATAAGTAACTTTAAATAAAATCCTGTAAGGAGGATTTTTCTTTATTAGTGTAAATTTGGGGTGTAATCGACTAGGAAGGGGTTAAGAGGTCACGAAGAAGGAATTAGTGAAGGCCATGAAAAAGTTCTTACGAAGAACCAAATGAGGCAAAAAATATGAAAGCAGTTCTAAACAAAGGAACTACCGTAATGGTATATAAAAGAGTTATAAAAACACTAGACCTAGAAATTGAAGTTCCCCGAGACAGGAATGGGAAGTTTAAATTTTTTAGTGTTATTAAGTTGAGCTGGAGCTTGACGGGTTTACGCCTAAGTGGAATGACGAGTATCCGGATGTGGTTAGAATGTGGGAGAAGGACTTTCAGTGTATTACATCCTTTTTAAAGTATCCGTTTGAACTTAGAAGCCTTATTACAACTACACATGTGATAGAAAGTGTGAACAGTAAATTAAAGAAAGTGCTATAAGTTAAAAGGTCGATGCTATGGCCTTACTTAAAGTCTGTTACGTTGTTTACTTAGACCTTTATAAGAGATGGTCAAGACACAGTATTAAACAATGGTATATTATTAACAAACAACTTCAAATTTTGTTTGACAAACATGAGTGAGTATGTTAGAATTTACACAATAGAAAGGACAGTTGTGCCTTAAACTTAATT
>JANWWW010000126.1 GCA_025055295.1 Deltaproteobacteria bacterium
TGAGAAAATTAGATAAACACTAATTTTCAAACACTGTTTCTGATCTCAGTTTGGTAAAAGTGCTACTTTTTCAACGAGCCCAATCGTTTTGCCAAGATAAAATGAACATCACTAATAATCGGATCGTTAACGGAAAAATTTGTTATAAAATGAGGAGTAACTCTTAAGTCTTCTCTTTTTTTAATCTTGGTCAATTTGTTTTAGTAAGCCCGGTTCAATAACGTAGCTTTCCCTAAAATTACTTGTCAAATTTTGTTCTGTAGTTAGGAAACTAAAAGCTTTGATTATTACATCATTATCCTCAGAGTTGATACCTAAAAACGTCATAGTCCCATTACAAGGATTATATCTGACTCAGCACAATTCCAATAACCTTTTTTTAGAAAGGATGCCGATTATACGCGCTTTTAGTAGGTTAATTTGAGAATGAACATTTGCCTTGCTTTAAGCGAATGCAGCAACTCTTTCTTTGTCTTGACAGAAATTTACCATTTTTAGAATGAAGTCACGAATAGCATTTTAATTTTAACAAGTGCTAATTCTACAATCTAATTTAAATTCATACATGATCAGCTATATCATGAAAGTTCGTGAATAAATTTTCATACAGTCAATAGTAGGGATAATGACTAAGCAAAAAAGAGTGAAGCGATGATTTTTCTAACGACTACTGATAAAGCTTAGTGAGCTAAAAAAATAATAATTAAGGTTGAACCGGTTACCGGCTTGTAAATTTGTAAACCTGCTGTATTATCGATATGGAGTTTTATATCATAAAAAAAGATTTATGATTTCGTTAAACTTGCAGTCCGGGCCAGATTTTTGCCACGCACTGGTCTATGAAGTAAAGTTCTTCAGAAATTTCGACTTGTAATATCGATTTAGCCTTTTTTTACGTCACCAATTATTGGTTGGGTGGAGAAAGCGAAAAACACTGACCACCGTAGAAGCGCCTTTAAAAAGAACCTTTTGAACACATCGATGCTGATCAGACAAGGTTAGTTTATTTGTTTTTCCTAATTTTTACGACTCGTATACTGAGGATGACTAATGGCTCCCTCGCCCAGACAATTTTATTTCTTCGCCATTTCAAATTATTGGCTTGTTTGCATTACCTCAAATGTTTGGATAAACTTTTTTAATATTGTTGTAAAGTACTTCTCTTGGTCTTACTCCGTCTGAAGCTCCCAAGAATCCTTCTTGTTCCATCTTCTCAATGATTCGTGCCGCG
>JANWWW010000127.1 GCA_025055295.1 Deltaproteobacteria bacterium
CCAACTCCAGTTGAATTTTCGTTGGTTTTTTCCCGTATTTAAATTCCATTAGGGTTCGATAATTACTTCAAACGTTTGATCATCCACTGTCGCCTTCACGGATTTAAATTCCATTAGGGTTCGATAATTACCCAATTGCGATCCACAACAGCGCTAACGAACAAAGCTATTTAAATTCCATTAGGGTTCGATAATTACGTGGTTTTTTCACGCTCCGACAAAATGTGACCAAAAGATATTTAAATTCCATTAGGGTTCGATAATTACATGCAGGGTTCTCGACAGCAGATGAGTGTTTGGGATTTAAATTCCATTAGGGTTCGATAATTACTTGCGGAAAACTGGCTTCATTACGATGAGGTTTTAATATTTAAATTCCATTAGGGTTCGATAATTACAAATCCCAAAAATCTGGTTCGACGCCTACGCGTTCTATTTAAATTCCATTAGGGTTCGATAATTACAAATTATTTTTTTCACGCATCGCGAAAAAAAATTTTATTTAAATTCCATTAGGGTTCGATAATTACTTCCGTGCGAAAATCGTCACTCCCGCAAACTCCGCAATTTAAATTCCATTAGGGTTCGATAATTACTGATGTTTTTCAAATGGCAATTGCCAAAATTTTTTCATTTAAATTCCATTAGGGTTCGATAATTACAAGCCAACGGCTCAGGAAGTGAAAAATTTCGCGACGATTTAAATTCCATTAGGGTTCGATAATTACAGGAAGGCCGTGGCCGTCATCCGTCGCGTTCTGGCATTTAAATTCCATTAGGGTTCGATAATTACGGCGAAAAACATCTTCGATCTTCTCGTTCGCTTTTGATTTAAATTCCATTAGGGTTCGATAATTACCATAATATTCTAGATCTTTTGTCCACAATGTTTGGCACATTTAAATTCCATTAGGGTTCGATAATTACTTTTTTATAACGTTCGCAATTCTCTCGCCAAGAAAAATTTAAATTCCATTAGGGTTCGATAATTACGGCAAAAAACGAAATTTTTGGTGGGGAAATTTTGAATTTAAATTCCATTAGGGTTCGATAATTACGCGACCAGGCGACCAAGACTGGCGAGTTTTTTGCCTATTTAAATTCCATTAGGGTTCGATAATTACCTGCTGGGGGCAACGCTGGCGGTGCTAATTACAACAATTTAAATTCCATTAGGGTTCGATAATTACGCGACGAAGAACGAAATGTT
>JANWWW010000128.1 GCA_025055295.1 Deltaproteobacteria bacterium
GTCATTGTCGAAATACTAGCAAAAATGCCTGAAAGAAGATCAGGTAATATCCTAAACTTTTTTAATCGCGATAGAGCTGTACGAATTGCAAAATTAATGTCACAACCCGAGTTAAGATAAACACATTGCAAATTAATATCTAATAAATGACGTGGAACTGCCAATGCGTGAAAGCAAGTTTTAATTGACCGCAAAGATGAATTTTTTTCCGTTTAAGATTTTTTGCCTTTTAATTTTTGCTCAAAAAAACGATGTTTTATTTCCATTTTCCCTTAAAACTCTAAAATTCATCTTTAGGGTGCAGTCAGGCTCTGTTTTTCATTTTAAGAGTTTTTAACATCCGGGAGCATTTTTAGGCAGGGAGATCACTATCTCTGCTCCATCTCCGAACTGAGTCTTTTGGATGGTCTTACATGCGTTTGCGTGGTCTACTCCTATAACGGCCTGTGTACAATTGGATGAAAAACAAGATGTATTTACCGCAAAAGTCAGGGTTGTGTTTTGTGGCAGAGTAAAACCCCAAAGGATGTTGCTAAGTATATTAGAGTTTGTTATTTGGTCTTGAGATGTAATCTGTGTAAGCGGAAAATCGATGTCCCCTACAATCTCAAGAGTATGGACAATACCCAGTTCCAACGCGGTCTCTACCTGTCTAAGCGTGGCTTGGCTTGCGCTAAACGCGGCAATATGTTTCGCCCGACTGAAGGAGTTAACAGATAGTAATCCTAAAATCGCTAAAATGGTCATAACGATAAGCAGTTCAACCAGCGAAAAGCCCTTCATACCCAAGACCGCATTTTAGCAATTTTTGTTCCATAAAAAAGCAGGGAATGAAATCCCTGAAGGTGACAAAAATTGTTAATGGCTTGGTCAAAAATTTGAATAAGTTCGTCAAAATTTGCTTAAGGATACATTATGGGAAATAATAAAGTCATATTACGTAAACTAGAATGACTTCGTCAGTTAGTCTTAACTCGTCTCCCGAGCCAAACATGCAACGGGTAGTTTTTAAAATTAATCCGCATAGGGTTGTTATACACCGTGATCCTGAAACAATGAAAATACTGAGTCTGATTTCGAAAAGACAGTACCATGGTTTAACTCCGGTCGTTGTTTTTTTCATGGTCAACAATGAGAATGTCCTACTTGGACGTGGTCACAGATCGTGGGTTTTGGAACAATTGTCGGTTCATGT
>JANWWW010000129.1 GCA_025055295.1 Deltaproteobacteria bacterium
TAGTATTTAAATTCCATTAGGGTTCGATAATTACAAATTATTTTTTTTCACGCATCGCGAAAAAAATTTTATTTAAATTCCATTAGGGTTCGATAATTACCAAGCGCGAGCGTCGCTTCGGCCGATTGAAAATCTATTTAAATTCCATTAGGGTTCGATAATTACCAGCGAAAAATGCAGATAAAATTTAACAAAATTTGGATATTTAAATTCCATTAGGGTTCGATAATTACTTTTTGAAACTGATTTTTTTTTGATTTTTTGAAAATATTTAAATTCCATTAGGGTTCGATAATTACTTTTGCAGAACACGAAACATTTGATGCAGAACAAGAATTTAAATTCCATTAGGGTTCGATAATTACAATTCCAACTCCCGCCAGTTCGCGCCTGGTCTCTGCATTTAAATTCCATTAGGGTTCGATAATTACATGCAATTCGACATGGGAAATGGGATGTTCCAGAAAATTTAAATTCCATTAGGGTTCGATAATTACCTGCTAAGGCAAAACTAAGAATGGCAAAAAAAATAATATTTAAATTCCATTAGGGTTCGATAATTACGATGGCTGTTTGGAGTTTTTTTAATGGTGAGTTTCATTTAAATTCCATTAGGGTTCGATAATTACTTGATTTGGAGGTAAAAAATGATGGAAGCAGTGATATTTAAATTCCATTAGGGTTCGATAATTACATATTCCGCAGTGCTGCCATCGTCTTTGAAATAATATTTAAATTCCATTAGGGTTCGATAATTACAATCAACCCCAAGGGACGAGGCTTGACGCCTCGCCCATTTAAATTCCATTAGGGTTCGATAATTACGTATGGGACGATTTTTGTTTCAACATTGCGTTTTCTATTTAAATTCCATTAGGGTTCGATAATTACGTTCGCGCGCGGATTGCGGGGGAAAAGCCTTATCTATTTAAATTCCATTAGGGTTCGATAATTACACTTTTTCTTCAAGTTCTGCCAGAAACTCTTGCACTATTTAAATTCCATTAGGGTTCGATAATTACCAGGGCTAGGGTTCGCTGTCGCAGCGTTGTTGATTAATTTAAATTCCATTAGGGTTCGATAATTACCTGATTATGCGCATTTGGAACAG
>JANWWW010000012.1 GCA_025055295.1 Deltaproteobacteria bacterium
CTGCCTTTGAACTCGAGGTAGTCAAAAATGAAGGCGGACTGGCTGTTAAAGTATCAAAAACGTATGCAAATGAACCCCCGTTTTTAGTTTCGTTGCCGGAGCAATTGTTAACATCAGATGAAAAAATTCATGAATACTTTACAAATTTACGAAATCAACTAAAGGAAATCCATACATCAGACTTGCAAACATGGTATTCATTGCAGGGGTGCAAAGCGAATAACAAGATCGACAATCTTCAGGCATCTGTGATCATGGTAGGGTCTGAAGTTTCACAGATGGTAAAATTAGACTTATCCAGCTTGGCAAATTTCACTCTGAAGGTCGGAGATGTCAGGCATGTGATAGATCAAATCCCATATGATCGCTTGAGGAGTTACCTTCCTGAGAAAGTCGTAAAAACGTTAGAGAGTGAAGGAATTTACTACTCAAACGGTAAACCTATTGCTTTGCTCGGCGGTTACGATGAGAACAAGATCCTTTATTTAGAAGTTGATGCCAATAAAGATGGTGATGGACTTGTTTGTTTTGTTTTGGATTTGAGACCTTTTGGCCTAGATTACCTAAATTCTCGATTCGTTCAAACAAGACTAAATCGTTCAGAGCCGAAACTTGATAATCCTGACATTCGCAATTTGGACAACGTTTTCTTATCGGAATCAGAGAAGTACAGGATTGAAGATACCCTAAACGAGTATTGACGAGGATCACAACCTTTTTCGGCCTGCCTCGCCTGTTTCGCCTAGCGGTATTGGTCCACAAGGCAAGGTAGTTGCCGGTGGTCACACTCAGGATGGATCGCGAGAAATTTTTGCCTCACTGACAAGTCTTGTCATGTGCGATGAGAAAACTTTGTGCGAATCTTTTTGCCAGAATAAACCGCGATGGCCTTCGTCTTTTTGAAAGTGTAGTAAACACCCTTGGAGGGCCGGCCTCCGCACCAGAAAGTGAGATTATACCTTTATCGAAGAATTATCCATTTATACTTACTCCTCAAAAATTTTTCGAGCTTCTTGAATATCTTTGCGGTACCTATGAGAGCATTCTTCATGAAAGCGTTCTGATACTAAAGAACGCGGAAATATTTGACAAAACAAAAAGGTTCAGGGAACTGCTTCGGGATTATCAAAAAACCGGTTCAGTTTTCTAAACTGTCAAATCACAAATAGCAAAAAAGGAACGCTCCAACTGTTACTTTAACTTGCTCAAGTTATTAAAGTCATGCAAGCCCTGATAACACGCCCTCAGAGGGCAGACTATTTTAAAAGCTATCTGAGAACTTTTTGAACGGATAAATTAGAAAGTAGAGCACAAAGCAGCTAGTCATTAAGGTTAATTTTCCGAAAAAGGCGTACAAAGAAAATTAGATGATTGTTCGAAAAATATCTAATTCTTCAAAAATTTCGCTTAACAGTCCAAACTTAAAATTGCCACTTAGAAAAAACTTGATTGATAAGATCAAATTCAAGCTCAGTTGCCTGTTTGTTTAAAGCAAAAACAAGGAATTTTTTTGATTATCCGTTTTAAAAACGTATTTTCAAATTCTTCATTAATCGATTAAAGTTTCTATGTACATTTTTGCGTTATATACCGTTAACTTGATGTCGCTAAACTTAAGGTTAATGTGCTGGTTTTTAGTTTTTATGGATATAAATGTCCAGCCCAATCTTAATAACTTAAATTCTCAGAAAAAAGATATTAATCAGCCTGCAGATGAATTTCCAATAGATCTGAGGAAAATTTATCAAAAAATTTAATTTAACAAGCGACGGCTCCTATTCTTATAAGATTGAGAAATGTTAAAAGGTCCTTGACAAAAAAGGTGGATTTTGGGTTGCTTTGTGAGTTGTGGCAGATACCTTGCTTTAACGTTCAAAGACAAAGTTAGAATCCTGATTAATCGACAAAGGATTAACGAAAACAGGGCCGAATTTGAGGAAATAGTTTTTTTACATCCAGAGGATTTGTACCGTCTTTACGAGAAAATGTTTCGTCAGTTGGGTTACTTGGTCAAGTTTGAGTTGGAAAAAACATTCCTGCCGGGATATTAAGCGTCCGTAAAAAGCATAGTCTTTTCCATTATTAGGTGTTTTACGTTAATGGTCTCTATACAATTTGTAGAATGAGAATGCATGATTTTTATTGACCTGAAAGACTCAACGTCTCTTCATTGTTGGCAAGTAATCACAACTTTTTTACAAATACCTAAATTTTACTTTCACTGGCTTTGACGCAATACTTACGCTTCCCTTTCAAAAGAGCTAGAAAAGTAGACAATCATAAATTCAAGAGATACAAGGTATGTAACTTGACTCTGTTTCAAAGCGCCTTTCATATAAAGCTCAGGATGTAAGCGGGATTCTGTAGGCTTAATGCCCGGTGGTCATCAATCTTAGCGGTCCACCCGAAAACCCACACTTCAAGCGAGCCTCCTTGTTCGCCTGTAGCCGCGAAAGGTTTTCTGCTTGACCTTGCTCCGGCTGAGGTTTGCCAAGCAGACGGGTCACCCCGCCTCTGGTGGGCTTTTACCCCACCGTTTCACCTGTACCGGCTTGATGCATCAGGCATCAACACGGTAGTCTGCTTCTCTGTGGCACTATCTCCACCTCACGGTGGGTTGCGGTTAGCAACCAGCCCGGCTCCGAGAGTCCCGACTTTCCTCAGGCCGTATTATGCGACCCGCGACCACCCTCCCAAGCTTTATTGAAAGGCGCCGCATTAATATATTTTACGTCATTTGTTATACTGGGATGGAGAAATTGATGAATATTTACGACCTTCTAATAACAATCGACAACAACCATCCGATAAGAAATAAAATTAAAAATTTCTTAGAGTGTAACACGCCCCCAGATATATCTCCCGAGAAGGACTTAGATCAATTTGTCACCGACGGATCAAATTGGCAAAAGAAACTTTTTGACCAAAAAGTCATTGGAAATTTTGTCCCCACTGAATACGGCGGTTGTAACATATCTTTTTACGATGAAGCCGTAGCGCTCGAAACACTCGCTTTGGAAGGCAGTCCACAAATACCCGGCATCTTTGGTCTTACTATGCTTTGCCCAATTCTTTTAAGAAACGGATCGAATAACCAAAAGGCAATCATCCCAAAATTAGTGTCCGGCGAAATCATCGCATGCCAACTTTTCTCGGAGCCTTCAGCGGGTTCAGATCTAAGCAGCTTACAAACCAAATTAACTAAAACAATTGATGGTTACATTCTTAATGGCCAGAAAATTTGGACAAGCTTTGCAAAATACGCGCAACTTGGATTCGGCATAGCTAGACTTGACGACGCACAGCCCAGGAAGAAATCCGAGGGAATATGTTATTTCTTGATTGATATGAAAAATCAGCCTGATAAAGCGGTGATGGTTAAACCAATCAGGCAAATTTCGGGAGAAGCCGAATTTTGCGAGGTTTTTTTTGATAATGCATTTGTTTCAAACGAGAACATCATTGGCGATCCAAACCAGGGTTGGAAGATAGCAATTGAGACCTTGTTGATTGAAAGAGCTTTGTTGACCTTTTCAAGACACACTCAAACGATTAATTTGGTTAAAAAGATAGCCAACATAATCACGGAAGATTTTCGCAAGGAATTCGAACACCTAATATCAGAGTTTAACCTTTTGCGCCTAGTCGCTTATCAAAACCTTGAAAAATTAAAGCAGGCTCCACAAAACCCAGACGTTTGGCCGGGTGCGGAAAGCAGTGCTGATAAACTTTTGTGGTCGGAAAACTTTAAGAAATTTGCAAGGTTTTACCGTAGGCTTGCTTTAAAGAAAGACGCTGCGACTTTAAGAGATGCTGAAAAAGTTTACTTTTATTCCTTAGGTCGAACAATAGCAGCCGGCACTAGTGAAATTCAAAAACTAACCATCGCTCAACGACTTTTAGGATTGCCAAGGAGTTATTAAGTATATTTGTTGCCGGTTTAATATCATAAAGTTTTCGTGAAATTGTCACTTTTCCTCGACCAGATACCTGATCACCCCAATAAATCGACACCAAAGCACTCCGTATTCTCAAATCAAATTCCGGACGAGCAAAAACTAAACTTTACTGCAAAAGGTCAAAATGCAGTTTTTATGATTACGAATTTGTTATACTTTTAAAGCATTGCTTTTAACAAAAAAAATTTGCGATTTTTTGCAAGAAAAATAAAACTTAAATTAAAAAAAGTAACCTGTTAAAATAGCCACGGTTTTAAACCCTCACTTACAGCAATAAATTTAGTGGATCATTTTTTTCTATCTTACGATACATTTTGATGACTATGAACAAGGTAGGTACCAAAGTAAATACTAAAGCATCGCAGTTCAAGGATTGGGAGAACCTAAGTTGTCACGATTTTGCCGACACGGTTGCAAAATTTGTGGCCGCAAAGCGTCCAAACGGCGCTACGGTAGATAGCAGCCACATTGAACGCTCTCGCGTTGTCGATTTAGTTGGATACGCCTCAACTAGCAAGGCATTTGCGGCTCAACTTATTGTAGCGCTAAACCAAGGCATACTCCCTAAAGAAATCGCAAAAGCTATAACTTTGGAAATGAGTGTCAAAGATGCTGGTTATTTTTTTGAAGAAGCTAGAAAGGAAACAGCGTATAATGTTATGACAGAAATTTTATCAAACAGCAACGGTCAAACACAGGGCGAAATTATTGGTCGCTATAGGTATAAAGCCAGTCTACTGTTTGGCTATGTCTCAAACCAAGCTGAGAAACTTGCGAATGACTCAGGCATCTTTGAAGAAGCCAGAAAAAATGCTGCCCATATTTTGTTAGACCATTGTATGAATTATCCGGGTTACACTGAGCGAGAAAGAATAGATGCTTTGGACAAAGTTGTAACGTTGGCAAACAGTTGTCAGGATGCAGGTAGTTTAGCAGTTTCACTCCTCCTGTACGCAGGCACGAACCAGCATCTCGCTAGTTATTTGCAAAGCGGTAAATTCTGGAACCTTAATCCAGAACTCATTACCGAGATTGTCAGAGAGGCCATGAAGCGAGGGAAGCTTGAGAGCCTTATAGGAAACGAAGCAAGACGAAGAGACATCGCAAGGCTAATAATTAATTCTGGAGACACTGAGCTGATGAATTTGTTGCTTGACAACCTTCAACTATTCTTAGACGCATATTCAAGATCTTATATTGCAGACAAAGCAGTCAAAAGCCTGAAAGCTCCATCTATTTATTCATTACAATTCGTTGATCCAGTTCAGGAAAGTTTAAAGAGAGGTGTGTTGCGGGGTTTATATTCACAGAAAAGAGGCCGACTGTCAATTCCAGTTGAGGCGCAAAAGGTGGCGGACGAAATAGTTGAAAAGTAAGGCTTTACAGATACTCCAAATTAAGTTATCGTGTAGGACACTTGATTTTAAAAAAAGTGCTAAAAAATTTGACGTTGTAGTGATGGATTTTTTTTATCTGTATGCCGGATCTTTTGCCTAAGATGAGTGTTCCAACAGGCACTGAGTCAATTTAGTGAAAGTCCTCGCAAATTATGATGGTATTCAACGACTTTCAAATATTTTAAAGATAAAAAATTTTCAAAAGGTGGACCAACATCTCTCAGCTACTCATGGGCAGTCTGATGACTACGCTTGTAAAATCACCAATATAAATATCGATAAAAGGATAAGAGAAATAAATTGTTAGCAATAATTACAGCGACCTGTAAAAAATGTGATTTTCTTTTTTGTACTTGATCAACTTAAAAAAGCAACTAAAAACAAAGGATTAGTGCTCATTTCTGTGGTGAGGAGTGATTATTTGCAGAAAGTAAATTTATGCTGAATATTTTTGTGTAAAAATTTCCATGGCAGATTAATGCTAGCAAAACTTGAAATGACAGTTACCTTATTAAATCTCCTCAGTCTAAATTCTAGAGATTAAACACCGAAGTCTAGCCTCAATTTACTTATCAAAGCCAATTTGAGTAAAAATTTTCTCAATTGGAGTGTTATTAAAACGTTACATTAAGTGCAAAGCCACAGAACAAGTCTACTCTTTTAGGAACGCAAATTTCATATTATTCGAGCCAACGATGGGTGATCTGTACTAGATACGAAAACTTTTGGAAGAGTGAAAGTTCTTTGCGCGTATTCTGGGGTATAAAAAAACAAACTTTCCGCAAACGGGGGATCAACAAAATTAATTTTCAAAAAGTCCATGTTTTCACTTAAATAGATAAAACTGTTTTCTCCGCCCGGGAAAGAATAAATTGGCACATAACTTAACGCTAAATGTTTAAAAATGCCGCGCAAAGATTTTACGAACTCATCTAGCCTAAATGGATCGCTTTTGAGGTAATACAACCCGCTTGTTTGCATAACAACAGCGCCGTTTTCTGTCAAAAGCTCTTTTAGCTTCCCCATGAATTCCGCTGTATATAAAGCCTTTGACAACTCACCCAGATCCGTTAGATCGACAAGAATTAAATCCATCTTTTCATCTAAATTTTTTACAAGTTCAAGCGCGTCCTGTACGTGTAACTCAACCCTTGAGTCGACAAAACTGCCCGAGAGAGCAGGAAAAAATTCCTTGCAAACATCTATAACCTCATGGTCAATTTCGCATAATATTACCCTCTTTATAGATTTATACCTACAAACCTCCCTTAAGCATCCCCCATCTCCTCCGCCGAGAATTAACACCGTTGATGGTTTAATAACCGAACAAGCTGGGTGCACGAACAATTCGTGATAGTGGGCTTCGTCAAAAGCGCTAAATTGGATCGCAGAGTCCAAAAAAAGCGAAAGGCCTATTTTCTCAAGGTCAACTACCTCGATTAATTGATACGAAGATCTGCCACTATGAACAACTCTTTTAGTTTTCCACGCCTCCAAACGATAAGGATCCAACGAATTGTCGCCAAAAAACCATTGACCTTTTGGCATTATTAAAGCTTCCGATTAATTAAAAACAACCTTTTGATCCGCAGATAAAATGCCTCTTTGAAGCATGGTAACAGAGGCTTTTTTTGCCTTAAGGCCTTCTTTCAAACTTTCTGCAATTTTTGTGTTATTGAGCAAAGGACCGCAAGTAAATACATCGACTGCCGCATATCCAAACTCAGGCCAAGTGTGCACAGATAAATGCGACTCCGCTATGATCACTACGCCCGAAACCCCATGAGGAGAAAACTTGTGAAAAACTACTTTAACAACAGTTGCGCCAGCGTCTTTGGCGCAGGTTGTAAAAAGGGACTTCAGGTACTTTATATTGTTTAAAAGCCCTGTGTCACAATCATAAAACTCACAAATACAATGCCTGCCAAGAGCTATCATAGCCACCTCCATCAAAAAAAAACAAATAGCTTGAACATTTAAATTATGCTCAAGCCGGACATGATAAACTCTTGGAAGCTATCTTATTTGAGACCTGCTTTTGGCGACCAAGTTAGGTCTAGCAATGCCCCTCCTAAGAAGGCTTCCAGAATATATTTTTTTTTAAAATTTAAAAACTGTCTTTAAGTAAGGCCTTAAAGACAGAAAAAAATATATCGGAACCTTCCGGGACACCCCAAAGATTACCTAACCTATCTTTGACCGGCCCGGATTCGCCGATACTTAATATTATACAAAAAATTTTTTTATATTCAAGAAAATTATTGAAAAAAACTTTTAAATTACTTTTTTAAGGAGTGGCAACTTAAAAATTCCTATGGCACTCAAATTCAAGATGCTACAATTATTGCTCACCGCAAATCATTGAAAACGTAAATTTCTGGAAGTTGTTATAATCTTCTCAACAACTTCCTGTCGTAGTTTTTCAAAGAATTTATCAACGGTCTCTCGATCAAAATCCACAATTTGTAATTGAGTAGAAGCCTTTTCAAGAGATCCCATTACAACTGAATTTACCTGCTCCTCAATTCTTTCTCTGTCATCGCAAGATTTTACTAAGTCAGTGAGAAACATTCTTGCCGCAATGGCACTGATTAGCGCTGTCTCGGGAGAAGCGATTATCAACCGCTGCGCTTCTTCTAAAAGATTTCCTGCAACATTTAATTGCTCGAGTCGAGTTCTTATGCTTTCAGATAATTCATCTCCCGCCCTTGTTTCGCCACTGGTTTTCAAATTACCCATTTTGAGAAGAAGATTAACCTCTTCCAAATCAGCTCTTAAATTTTCTAGATAGTCCAAAAAAAAGCTTTTACCAATTTTTTCGTGTGTTCATGCACCTTCTTTCTATGCCAAAATTCGCTGAATTTGGTTATTAAAAATATATCGTATAGTCTCGCAAAGATTTTATCTTTCTCCTCTTTTAAACGCACTGTCGAAGAACTTGTATTTTTCAATGACTCCAACACACCTAAGGTTCTTTCTGTGTCCTCGAAAGCCGATTTGTATTCCTGAATTAGGATGCTCGCTACCTCTTCACCAAAAGCGTACTGAAATATTTTTTTTAACATTTCAACATTAAGAGTGAAATTTTTAGACCAAGGGCGTAGATCGCCAATCAAGACGTCTAGAAACTCTTTAAACGACTCACTATCTGGTAAAACCTGAAGCGCAATCATTTGGTATGCTTCACGTTTCTTTACCTTACCTCGCAAAGCTTTTAACGAAGCCATGCCCATACCTAGTTCTCTCGTACATATTACAACCTTTGTGAACTCTTCCGGTCGTAATTCTCTTACCGACTCTGGTAATGGAAAGTATGTAGATAAAATATCGTCAATCGCCTCTGTAAGTTTGATTTTGGAGTCTCCACCTCTGGCTGTCCTCGGGCTGAGATAAATCATCTTAATTAACTATTATTATGATTTTCGGTGACGATTTTGTTACCCTAAAAGTATTGTTCGTGACGTAAAGGGTTTTTGATGTCTTCTCTGCGTGCGTATAATCTTGCGTATAATCTAAAGCGTTCAAATCGACCTACCCTGCCTATTGAAACATAAGTAGCAGGTAGTAATCAAAGCCATCTTTACTTTGAGTAACATGGTTGACGACATGCATGTAAAATTATTGGTTTAATTATTTAAATTTGTCCTTTAATCACTCCTACCTTTCCTTGTTTTCCTACCCAGTCCAAAAAAACAATACAAAAACTACTTCGCTCGCTTGACTTAAGTCCCCTGCCTGAATCTTTAACGCAAGGCAAGACTTTTTTGTATCCTCGTAATTTAGCTCTAGCCATCTGAAATGTCAGCGGGTCTGTCTCACTGTGTCCCCCTAAGTTGTATGTCAACTGAACATTCATCATTTCCCAATTTTTCCAAATAGCTTATTTCAGTTGCATACTGTGTTCGGGTATTTTCTACCTTCACTAAAATCCGATCAACAATCCTTTCTACTACTTGCGCTACTAGATCCTTGTCACATTTGCCCCAACACTCTCTGTCAGCTAAAGACTCGCATTCATGAAGAAGAAATTCTTTAAGCTTCTCCTTGAGCTTCTCATCAGTTTCTCCCAAAATTATTGTATTTTCCTTCATTAGTTTTCCTAATATCGCATTCGTCAGAGCCTCTTCAGGCAAATGACCCATTTGGCTAATGCTATCTTCCAAGAATTGTTCTGCTTGTTGTAGGCTCCATAGTTTTTCTCTAATCTCATAGGAGGAATTTACAGACGAACTCTCTCGATTGGTGTCGGGGTTATGTAAGTCACTCACGGCTAAAGATCTATTGATACTTACAAACTCAAGGTTGATGGTTTCAAGCTGAAAAGGCAAATCTGAAAGATAGCTTTCGAAAAATCGGCGTAAAACTCTTTGTGTCGCCCGTAGCCTGTCTTCATTTTGTACAGCCGACAGATACCTATCGAAAGTCGGTATTAAATTATAAAGAATCTCAACCACATCGTTTGAGATGCTTGTTAGAGACTGATTCCTGTCGTCAGCGGTTGAGAATTTAAACTCTCTCTCAACGATCTCACGGGCACTGTCTTTATACTCGTCGTATCGAGTTCTAAACTCAGTAACCAAAAACTCCGCAACCTGAGGACTAAATGCTTTGGCAAAGATGTTTCGAAGATATTCCTCGAACCAGTTTTGTGGTTGATAAAGCGCTAATGCTTCATGCGACTTCAGCCACTCTGAGAAAAACTTTAAAAAGCCTTCTTGAATTACGGGATTGGAATTGCGGAAGTTAACTAACCTTTCCTTCAGGGAGCTTTTGATTTTTTCGTAAAATTCTGCTGTCTTGTGAAATTTCTCGCTTGTACGAAAAATGGTTTTTAAGCAATACAAGTATAATAACGTAAATATCATTCCCCACAGGCAACTCAAAAAGAGGTGCCATCCAGGACCGATGTCCGCCACTTTGTGATGTAGCCTGAACAATGTGCCAAGAGTGAAAAAAAAACCAAAGCTAAAATATACATGCAAGAATTCTTCACACTTACCAGACCAACGCACTGGAGTGGACTTGGCGATTAATTTTATTGCCTCTCTAAGAACTACCAATTTTTCCGCAAGTTGCCTAACATGATTGGCAATATCTCTTAGATTTACTGGTTCGAGATCCTTAAGTGTCGCTGGCCTTTTAGTGTACTTTTCAACTAGTTCGCTGATAGCCTTAGTAGATTTATGTCTATCGGTTCTATTCCATTTTCGTTCAAGCGCTCTGAAAATGTTCATTATAGGTTACATTTAAACTCAAAAATCTTATATATCCAAATAAAACGTATTTTAATCTATAACTTGTAGTTTCACTTTCAAGGTTTAGTGACTGTTTAAACAATTAAAAATCCCGTTCTTAGCTTTTAGAGATAATGATTGGACCGATTAAATTCGCAAGGTAACCCACAAAAATAGACGTTTTCACTTAGTAAAGGTGCCATTTGGAGAAACAACGTAAAAAAAGCACATTTTATTTTAAAAAATTACTAAAAAACTATTGCTTGATGGACGTATCCAAAACTTTTGTTTGGAGCTCGGGACTTCCACTTAAAGACCCTCGAAGTAAACTTTTTTAGGGGACGTCAATTAAACTAATGTTGTTTTCCCAAGTGTGTGTTGAAAGTTCCCACAAGATTTTAGTATCATGCTAATTCTATGGCCAAAGAAGCCGTAGCGAAAGTAAAACTTATGATCCCGGCAGGACAAGCAACACCAGCTCCTCCTGTAGGCCCTGCTTTAGGTCAACATGGTGTTAATATTATGGAGTTTTGTAAACAGTTCAACGCGCAAACACAGCAGTTTTCAGGTGAGTTGAGGCCAGTTGAAATAACAATTTACAAAGATAAGTCATTTTCTTTCGTTGTAAAACAACCGCCAGTAAGTTTTTTGCTAATGAAATACGCCAAAATTGACAAAGGTTCGACCTCCCCCGGAAAAGCGGTAGCGGGCAAAATTAAAATGGAAGATGTTCGAAAAATCGCTGAGCAAAAATTGCCAGAAATGAATTCAGATGGTATCGAGGCTGCCATTAGAACAGTTCTTGGCTCCGCAAAAAGCATGGGCTTGGAAATCGTCGATTAAGGGAAACGGCATTTCGCAGAACTGCTTAAACCAAGATTTAACACCCAGTTAATGGTGTGTTATTGTTGTAACAAAGTTCTTTAATGTACTCGCTTGGAGTTATTTCGATAAAATGGGGGAAAGAGGCAAAAAGTGGCGCTGAGAGAGCAATTACCTCGCTTGTAGAGCTCCTTGACAGTTCCTTCCAAGTAACCGTTTACTGTGGACAAAATTTGGAAGGACCTTCACAATATGTTTCCTCTGAAGGATGCTTGATAAAAATCAAAACATTTCGCATGAGTGATGAAAACTCGTTCTCCAGCGGGGAGCCCCACAGGGTCCTGAGGAAAGCTCTAAACTATGCCACCTTGAGCGTTAAAGAAGAAGAAGTTTTTTTTAGAAATTTGCATTTTAGTCAGGAATTACTGGATTGCATAAGGAAGGAGGCAGGAAATTTAGATGCTATAATTGTAACACCTTACCTGTCTGGAACGGGCATTTTTGCTTCGATTGAGTTAGGCTCAAAAGTTGTTATGATACCCTGTTTTCACAGGGAGCATTTTGCCAACTTTAAACTAGTCAATCTGGCATTTCAAAGGATCCGGGGTGTCCTCTGTTACTCCCACCCAGAAAGACAAGCCTTGTTAGAGCGTCACCCCCATCTTAAAACGGCCGTAACGGGTGTTCCGATTTACTTCGCTCAAAACCCACAAAATCACGTCGGTAACGAAAATAAAACAACAGACACCAGTTACCTTCTTTATCTTGGCAGAAAGGAACCAGCTAAAGGTCTTCTTGAACTCGTCGATTTTGTCAGGGCCTATAACGAGGGATTTGGAGCAACTTTAAAATTAGTTGTGGCAGGCCCCGGAAAAATACCTCTTGTAGACCCTCGGGCCATCCCTTGGTTAGAGGATATCGAAAGCCCGGATGAAGATCGCAAGAACGAACTGATTAAAAATGCTTTAGTTTTAGTGCAGCCATCGAAAAATGAATCTTTCTCACTGGTTATCATGGAAGCGTGGATTAACAGAGTTCCTGTTATGGTTAACAGGTTTTGTGATGTAACTACTCATTTCGTGAAGGAGTCTCAGGGAGGGTTTGCCGTGAAAAACTTTACCGAATTCTGCGAGGCTATATCTCTTTTAGAAAGATCGCCAAGTTTGCGTGAAAGGTTAGGGGAAAGAGGACATGACTACGTCATAAAAAATTTTTCGCCCGAGCACGTCAAAAAACAGCTCCTAGAAAGTTTGCAATATTACCTTGGTTGAGGTTTGATAACGAAACCTTGTCATTGCGATAATTAGCGAAGAATGGAAAAGGTTTCTCCAAATGTCAATTTTCCGGAAATAGAGACGAAAGTCCTTGAATTTTGGAACGGTAACAGCATATTTGAAAAATCCCTAAAACTTAGGGAAAATTGCCCTCGCTACACTTTCTACGACGGTCCACCGTTTGCAACTGGCACTCCCCATTACGGTCATCTATTGGCAGGTACCCTGAAAGACATAGTCCCTAGGTATTTTACAATGGCAGGTTTTTATGTTGAAAGACGCTTTGGATGGGATTGTCATGGCCTGCCAATTGAAATGCTCATTGAGGAAGAATTGGGCTTGAATGGTCCTGAAGACGTGAAAAAATTCGGAGTTGACAAGTTTAATGAGAAATGCCGTGAAAGCGTTCTTAGGTATGAAAAGGAATGGCGTTTTGTAACGAATAAACTCGGAAGATGGGTAGACTTTGACAACGACTATAAAACCATGGATCCCGAGTTTATGGAAAGCGTTTGGTGGGTTTTCAAGGAATTATGGAACAAAAATTTAATTTACTGTGGTAAGCGCGTGATGGCGTACAGTTGGCGACTTGGGACAACGCTATCTAATTTTGAGGCAAGTTTGAATTATAAAGAAACACAGGATCCCAGTATTTACGTTAAATTTTACTCGCCGGAGCTAAACGCACATCTGTTGGTGTGGACAACAACACCGTGGACGCTACCGGCAAATGTGGCTTTGGCGGTACATGCAGAGTACGCGTACGGCATTTACGAGGTCTCAGATGAGAGGATAATTTGTCTCAAAGACCTATCAAACAAAATTCTCAACAAGCCGCCGAAGGAAATCAAGGTTGTAAGTGGATCTGATTTAGCCGGTCTTAGGTATGAGCCCATTTTTAATTTTACGCAAAACGAAGAAGTTTGTTTTCGGGTTTATACCGCTGAATTCGTTCAGAAAGATACTGGAACTGGAATTGTACACATAGCACCGTGCTACGGAGAGGAGGACTTCGATCTAGCTAACCAAACTGGTCTTCCGATAGTTGACTTACTCGACGACATAGGCAATTTTACAAGCCCGGTAGATTTTGCTGCAGGAAAAAACTTTCGAGAAGCTAACATTGATATAATCAACCACCTGAAATCGAAAAATAAACTATTCAAATGGGAAACCATAAATCACCAATATCCTTTTTGTTATCGTTCCGATACCCCTCTTATTTACAGAGCGGTAGAGGGATGGTACATAAAGGTTCAGGATTTCAGGGATGACCTAATCCGAGCAAATTCTCAAATAAATTGGGTTCCGGAATATGTTAAAGATGGCAGATTTGGCAACTGGCTTGCTCAAGCAAGAGACTGGAATATCTCTCGCAATCGGTTTTGGGGCAACCCGATACCAATATGGCGGTGTTCTGATTGTAAATCTGTTACCGTTGTGGGCTCGCGACAGGAGCTTTTTGATATCTCGGGAGTATATCCCGACGACTTACACACTCATGTGGTCGACAAGATAACTTTCCCTTGCGAAAACTGCGGTAGTATCAAAAAGCGTGTTTCGGAAGTTTTAGATTGTTGGTTTGAAAGTGGATCGATGCCGTACGCTCAGTGTCATTATCCTTTTGAGAATAAAGAGATTTTTGAGAGATCGTTTCCGGCTGATTTTATAGCCGAAGGGATGGATCAAACGCGGGGTTGGTTTTACACCTTGCTCGTTCTTGGAGTTCACCTGAGACAAACGGCTCCCTTTAAAAATGTCGTAGTAAATGGAATTGTACTGGCGGAAGACGGAAAAAAAATGTCAAAAAGGCTTAAAAATTACCCTGATCCGATCTACATCATTGACTCTTACGGAGCGGACGCTTTGAGGCTTTACCTAATCAACAGCCCTGTGGTTAAAGGAGAAAATCTAAGATTTTCTGAAAATGGGGTCAAAGAAACCGTGCGAAAGGTCCTGCTTCCTCTATGGAATGCATACTCCTTCTTTGTTAATTACGCTTTGATAGATAATTTTAGGCCCGAAATTTACCCGTTTTTCGAATTCACCAATCCCTTGGACGGTTGGATAATCTCAAGACTAAACCGCTTAATCGGATCGGTTGACCGGGAAATGAAGCAATATCGACTTTACAAAGTAGTACCTGCGCTTTTGGATTTTATAGATGATTTGACTAACTGGTATATCAGAAGATCCCGACGAAGGTTTTGGTCAAATGACAACAAAGACAAAACCGAAGGTTATTACGCTTTGTTCACTTGTTTATTCGAGTTAACAAAATTGCTGGCGCCGTTTGCGCCATTCGTGACAGAACATATTTATCAAAACTTAAAATCATTGTTTACCAACTCAGCTGAGTCCGTACACTTTTTGGATTTGCCTAAGCCGCAAGTGGATCTCATAAACGACGATCTTGAAAAAGAAATGGAACTTGTTAGGCAAATAGTTGAGACCGGCAGATCGCTAAGAAGCAGGTTAAATATCAAGTTAAGACAACCTTTAAACTCAATAACTATAATGTCAAGGGACGAAACAATTCATAAAGTTGCGGAAAAATTTCATGAAGCTATAAAAGACGAATTGAATGTAAAGCGAGTAGAGGTTGATCAAGCGGAAGAAAATTACGTTTCATTCAAGGTAAGGCCGGTGACCCCCGTTTTGGGCCCTGTTCTTGGCGAACGCCTGAAAAATTTGATTGTCGCTTTGTCGAAACTCTCAAAGGATGAGGTTTATTCCATTGAAAGAAACGGCTTTTATAACTTTGATGGAGAAAAAATTTCGCTTGAAAATTTGTTAATAGAAAGAATCCCCCTCGATCCATCAAATTGTGAAAGCTTCAAGAATTTTACGATTAGATACGACACAAAGATTGATGAGACACTGTATCATGAAATGTTGGCTCGTGAATTCGTAAATCGTATTCAAAAATACCGAAAGGAAATCGATTTGGAATTAACTGACAGAATAAAGTTGACCGTTAGTTGCTCAGATCAGCTTCTCAGGGCGATTGAACGATTTAAAAATTTTATTATGGATGAAACTTTAGCCATCGAACTCAAAGCCGATCCTTTTGTTCGAAACGGTCAAGTAACTGAAATAGAAGGCCTGGAATGCGTAATGAGAATAGAAAAAGTTAGTTGACAGTCGATCGCTGTAAGAGCAAGTAATAAAAGAAACATAAGGTAATTCGTATCTGCGGCACAAAATCTAAAGAACCAAATTTTGAGAATTGCTACAAAGCGAATTTTAATATTGGGGTAAAAAATCAATTGCCCTCAAAGGATTTTTCACTGAAGATAAGTTAAAAGTTTGCAATTACAAGAAGCCTGTAAAAATATGCGTCTTTAAACTGCTTCGTGTTCAAGTCCATTCTCCAATGAAGGTAATTAAAGCCTATTCGCAAACATTCACAAGCTCGTGTCTGCACAAAAATTTGTTTAAACAGGGCTCCACAACAAACTTTAAAATTAAGTAAGCGATCTCGCGAGCCTAGGCAAAAATCTAACCCATATCTAGATAAAGTGGCGTAGTGCTCGGTTAAAATCCTGTGCTATTAACACAATTTTTATTCAGCGTCGGGTACACAACTAATAAGAGTGATTTAAACCGACTAAATTTTTCATCGCAAAAATTTATTGGTTTGAATAGTTAGGTTGGTTGCTCGTTTTTTAGAAACAAAGTTAATTTAAACTTTTATTTCAGTAATGGCGTCTCTTTAGTTTCATAAAAAGCAATTATTGAAGGTATCAAGCTGCATTCTCGATTGAATTTCACCACGATTTCTCACAGTTTTCGGGCAAACTAATAATTAAAGTTAAAGAATAGTTATTAAAGCCACTTGGAGCATGCCAGTTTATTTAGCCTAGTTTATTTAGACCGCATTTTTTTTATTTGGTCTGAGATGACAAAAACATATTAGTTGTACTTTGAGACCATTTAGCAAATAATTTTTTGCATCTAGGCATGTAGTCTCAAAAATTTTCAATTTCGTTTCAGAGTTGTTCTTTGAGTTCTATTGGGTTTAATAAGAAATGAAAATGATAAATTTATCTGAATAAAAGGTAAATCATGTTGGTTGCCTGGCATGCGTTGGCAAAAGCAAAGGGTAGGGGAGATGAACAAGCCGTGGCGTCAAAAATACACTTTCAAAGTGCTTATGAAATAAATTTGTCGGACGTTTTGTAACTGGCGTTAAAACTGAGATGCCATCATTTGACTTAGGCTTAAGAAAAATTGATTTTTCACAAAGTGAGTAGCTTAAAATCGAATATATCAAATATCCCTGATTACGTTTTATCCTGCAAATCTGCAGTACAAAACTGCGGGTTGTTATTAGATAATTTCTCAAATTCTCTGGCTAAGTTAGATTAGTGTAATGTCTAGGCGCACAGCCTTTACGCATAATTCTAACACAGTTTGTTTTAATGGGAGTATGTTAATCCGATATATTAAAATTTTGGACTGTTAAGGGTTCGTTCCATTACCCCCGAGTTCATGCAAATTCTTGGCTAAATGTATTCTCGGGTTTCTTAAAACACTTTGTAAAGCTTTTAAGATTTGGTCTTCCATATTTTCAGTTGGACTGCACCTAAGGCCACCAGCAATCGAAATATCAATATGTGGGACGAAGGTTAATCTCAGGTAATTGCCCCAGGCTCTTGTAAAATGTTGGTTGTATAAATTAAGCATTTCATTTGGCTCTCCTTGTCTTCGATATGGATCAAATACTTCCCTCAATCCCAAATCAGAAACAAAACTAAACAAGCCTGCGCCAAAACGAACCAAAGACACATACGGATGACGACCAGCGGCAATAAAGTCAAAGTTTATGCAGCTCATAAATTCAGTGAAAGGTAACCTATTCTTAATGGTACTATAGCCCAGATGCGGTGAACTATGCTGCGCCCCGGGGAACCTATGGCCACAGGGACCATAGCCAGCCCCACCTGAATAATGTGTCGCAAGGGTTCGATCTGTTCGTAATGGGTTTGCCTGATCATTGAGCATTTGATTAGCTCTCATGCAAACTTGTTGCAATTTTTGAGCAGCTGATTGAACATGACCACTAGGTTTGCACTTAGGGCCTATTTGAATAAAGTCACTGCCTATTTCCCTCAAAACTGGCTCAAGTTCGCCAAGAACATAAGCGTAGACATTGCCAAACCCACCCTGAATCTTGGCAAGTCGCAGGCTTCTACCGACATCGATCCCAAAAGCTGCGTCAAAATTTCTATTGAAAGCTGTTGGAAGACCCCTGGCCTTAATTTGATTGTAATCGTAAATACATTGATCGCCAAACCGATAGATAGGAATCCCGCCTGCAGTACCGTTATATACAAAAAAAATCGGGGTCATACCATGTCTTGCTAAAAACCTTATTAAACCCTCGTGCCGTTGCCTCCCGGATAAGCCTGAATATGAGTTGTCACCTGTGAGTATCCACATCATTTCATGTATCCAAGTCCTGTAAGTATCTGAGTTTGGATTCATTACACCCGATCTGTCTGTTCTTGTTTGTAGACAGTTTAAAAGATTTTGAAAAGTCAACTCCGTTTGATTGTTGGAAAGGCCCAGATCGCATCCGCCTTGCGCTAAAAGATCGGTGAAAACGGGAATGATGACCTGTCTTGTTTTTGCAAGGTCTCGTAAGTACAGACCAGCTAAACTCAGTGTCGCAACCAAATTCGTTTCCCCAAAGTCAGAAATTGAGGGCAGTAACCCCAAGTCATATCTGAATTTGACACGATCAATGTCGTAAAAATTGTTTCCATTTATTGAACTAGGCCAAGAGGCATATATAAAGGCCTTCAACCGGTTCTCTATGTTCTGAGGGGTCAACGAAGACACGTTTCCTAAATTATCAACGTTTACGAATTCACCAAAATTACTAGGATTTACGGTTAATGGAGCTGGTGGTATGAAAACACGACCTGAACCTAACCCACTTCTAAATGGCAAAATTCCAAATAGATCTCCGGAAACTCGAAACCTCTGTCGCATTGCATTGTAAGTTAAAGCCAATCCTTGCAGCATATCCATCAAAGGCTGAGGACCTTCATAATCTTCCCAGAGAAAATCAGGATACGGAATAGTGTATACGCCCCACGAAGTTGCATTGATACCATTCCCAAAAGGCCAGCCTGCGAAGAAAACATCTGTTGCATAAGCAAGTTGGGTTAGAGTGTTTGCGTTTGTCACGGCTGGACAACATGCTGGTCTGTGGTCTTCTCTGTTGCAGAAACTCAAGTAAATCGCGGGATGATTTCCAATTTGGTAAGGGCAGGAAGTCAAACTTGCGTCAGTCCTATCTGAGCAAATAGAGGTGTCGCAATTTGTGTGCCCCACCCGTAATTGTGCCTTATTAAAAAATTCCCGTTGCCTAAGCCACTTGGGATCTTCGACTAAAAGATGCATTCGGGCACCTCTTTGTTCGGTAAAGCTGACACTACTACTGTTTTGGTCAAGGTTATAATCCAGCTTTGTCTGGTCAGGAGTTGAGTGTTCCACATAATCTGACATATATCGATTAAAACTTGGCCATTGTGCAAGATACTGAATCAGTGAGTCACCTTCCCTTCTTTCAACAAAAGCCAATGGAAACACGTAACAGGGTTTATTGTTCGCAAAAGTGCATCCCATACTTCGAAGGTACTCTGCAAATTCAAGCCGATTTGAACTCGAATAAAGCCTTAAGCGTGGGTCATTTGCTAGCCTCGCTACATGGACGAAATTTTGTGGCAGCCGAAGAGTGCTCCTTAATGTCACTGGTCCCGTCAAATTACTCAAACTGTACTTACAACCGCTATGTAGTAAATTGCAACCTACCACCCAACCGTTGTCGAGACCATTACCGCAAAGAGCAGGCTGATTAGGTCTATCATTTACATTACTTGGATTGAAGAATCTTAAATTTCCATGATTATCCCTAACTTGCACTTCACATCGGCCCCACCAGTGCGTTATCTGACAATTTTGGGGAAACGTGAAAATTCCGTTGTTGTCGTAGTAGGTATCAGGAAAAAGGATCAAACCACCCCACTCTGGTCTTCCTTCGCACACATATCTGCTCTGCGTTGTCCCACCACAATCAAAGGTCACTACATTCGCCTCCAAGCAAATCACCTGACTACTATTTGGGTCTTGGCTTGCCATACAACAGTCTACCGATACTGGTGCTCCGTTGCCTCTCAGCCACTCCACATCCATTAAGTTTGCATAACGCCTGTAGATTGCCCCATCTGTTGAATTAAATATCCACGCATACGTTTGATTCCTCGGTCTATCTGTTCCAAAATGATCGCCCGTGCAGAAAAATTCTCCCCCGCAGGCTTCAGGCCTTATGGTTCCGAGGAAAAAGTGAGGCCACAGCCATGTATAATCAAGAGTTACACCCCCTGAGGCTGACGTCATTCTAATACCAAAAAAGTTTGATATTCCGAAATCGTTAAAATGGGGCGTGCGAAGGGTAGCCCTTGTGCTCCAAACAAAATTTAATTTGTTAGCTAAAACCCGTGTTGACCCTGTTTCGATGTTTGCTTGTCTTAGTCTTGTTGGTTCATTTAGTTTGAATTCATATAAAACCCAATTCTCTGGCAAAAGTTGCATACGGGACGTATTGACGCGTATAACTGGCTCATTATCGAATAAATCGTCAGGGTTATTAAGGTTGTGTAAATGTACCGGGTAAAGGTACTGTCTGAAGTTTTCCTCTATCGTAAGGTTATAAGGAATTAAGTGAAGTCCCAATTGATTAAAGGTGCTCATGTGTTCAAGAGGTCTAAAAGGGTCAAGAATTCCACCGAGATCCTGATTTGATTCCAGTCCCGTAAATACCAATGCTTGGTTTATTATTTCAAATGGACCTACCTGCGTTACCAAGCCATTGGTTACCCTAGGGTTCATATAATACCACATGTTCCAGATTAATTCGCCCAGCAATTTAAAACTGCAGTTTTTGTGAACATCGCTCAGATTTTGCTGTGTCGAGTTACCTGGAATGCACTCATTTGTACGACGTGCTTGATTACCCGTGAATTCAAAATGTGGCAAGCTTGCGTGTCTTCCAACTCTTGAAAATTGCGTTGAGCCCTCAACTGTTGACCATGATGTATCAAGCAACGCAAAAAGAACCCGAGGTTGTATTTTGGCGAAACTGGTTGCTGTAACTGTCTGAGGAGACAAAGATGTTAGGAGTAAAGCTTTTGATTTCATTCTTCCCGTTTTATTGACCTCAACTTTGACAGCTGTCACTTGTGACAAATTTGAAACATTTGAAGACAAATTCCCCACTGGAGTAAAACAGCCAGAAAGTTGATTGCAGGTTAACCCTAGCGCATTTTCTCCATACCCTACAAAAACCCCCAGGGTTATAGCTATTAAACCGGTTGGGGTCGTTTGACTGGTATTTATGCTGATATCGTTTTCTGTTAGGTTTAGGGTCTCAAAAAAGCTAAATTTCGTGTTTCTATAAAGTTCAAATATTGTGCTCTTTATCCTATTTTGAACTTGGTCTAAAGAGTTGGCGCTTGATGAATTCATTGAAACTAATTTTATGACGGCCTCGGCTGTTTGCTCGGTAAACATTTGCAATTCTTTATGCCCTAGAAACAAAATTGCAAGGTCAACTACAAAAATAAAAAAGAGGCCAAATATGAATAGGATTAGAGGCAACAACACCAAATACGCGCCAATTTGTCGCTTAACCCTTTTCACGGTTTTCAGTCTCCAATCGACATGCATCTACACCTTCGATCGCCGCAGACTTCTGCCCTTGCGCCGTAGCAAACATTCTCTCTTAAATAGGCCTCTAAGGCGTCCCTGATTTCATTCGGAATATTCGGGCTTCTGTTCAAAATATCAACGCAGAGGTAAGAGTGACCATTGTAAGTGATATATTCCAAAGGACATGGCGGAGGAGTTTCCGGTGGATTTGACTGATCTCTTTGGCCAGTTTGCCCACCAGTAGAACCAGTGCTTCCAGATGCTGGCGTAAAATTCTGGTTTGCAGTAGGAAGTGGCGTCACAAAATTCCTGGCCTTTTGCCCAATCTCAGGTTCCATCATGTAAGTACGGATCGGAAGAGAAAACCTTAAATCAAATGGTAATGAAACCTCCAACTTGGCGAGCGCAATTGCAGGACACGCCACAGTCTGAGCTGAGCTTGATCTACACGGGTGATTTTGAGGGAAAAAAGACTGATACGAGTAGTCACTAGATGTTACAGTCAGTCCAAACTTAGGTGGAGGAAAAATTGCAACAAATCGCTCAAACAACTGATACGAGCTTGGAGAAGATTGATCCGAGATTTGAATTGTTTGTCGAGCCAAATAAAACTTTCCAAAAAGCCCGGTCAAAAGCTCGTCAGAAGCTAAAGTGGCATCCATTAAAACACGTATTAATTCTTGGCGTGCATTGTTTGGATTGCTTCTCTTTTGCAATTCTATTGTAAAAAGTCGTCCATCAAACAAAAAATTGTGTAAGGAACTCTGAAGACCATAATAGGTTATACCAATAAAACCAAGAACCAAAAGAAAATAAATCGCAAACAGCAATCCGACAACAAAAGCAACGACACTGAGGGAAAACTCGATAAAACTGGCACCTATCTTTGGATAATTTTTGTGGAAATTATAGATGAACATAAGACATTGTGTGGATCAGATTTTGAGGAGCAAGGGGCAAAAGCGCTCGCAAAAGCGACGATGCTTGTGTGAAATCGAAAAATATAGTTGCCTTGATAATTGTGCCATTGCTGCTAGGGCCTTCTATTTTTACAAGCCGAATATGTGTTGGCGCAAAGGACGGAAAAAATGAACCACTCAACGCGACTGCAGTGCAAACACCGATGTCTACAGTTGTCGGCTGCTCGCAACAGATATTGTGCACGCCTTGATCGCAGCTAAAATTTAGCTCCATCTCCGAGCTCTGTGGGTTTTCGGTAAAGTGTAATGTTCGATCCGAGACTCTGACAGCCGTGAAAATTGCCCTCGCTACCTCGAATGAGTTAGAAAAAAAAACAACATAAATGCCAAGATAAAATGTCAAAAGGAAAAAAAACAAACTTACTAGCCCGCTAATTACGAATTCAAGGTAAACTACACCTAGAATGTTGTAAAATTTCTCCACATTAACCCTTCGTCTGTTTTTCATTTTGTCAAAACTTCGTCACTTAACTTAAGATTTAATAGACCTTGAATAAGTTCTATGTTTCTTGATCCTAACAAATATAGTAAGGCAAGCTAAAAATGCAGCGCAAGTAAAATTATCGCATTTAATGGCAAACTTGTTTAGTTTTGTTGCTCGCCATAAAGCAAAGAGAGGATCAGATTTTGGAAATTTGTTTTTAAATTTAGTTATCAAACCTATCATTTTTAGATCTAAGTATCAGAAAACTGAATTTGAACTTTAAAAATTTAATTCCGCAAAGCTAGGTCAAACCAAGGTCATGCCATGAAATATTAAAATCAGTTAAAACAGCCGCTGATTGTTTTAGTAACGCATTAGCCGCCTCAAGCTGGCCATTGGCTGAAGCAATTTTAAAAAGCCAAAGGATGTACCCCAGCCTTGCTAATGCTCTTTCTCTATCATTAACCCTCCTTTCTTTTTTATTCTTTAAGTATTCAAGCATCTGCAAAGCTCTCTTTTCTTCTGTATGGTGTTCAAGGAATTTTTTATGCCCACTCTCGGCTATTTGCTTAGCCTCAGTTGGATAAGCCAAAAAATACTCAACAAGCTCTGCACACTCGTTTAAATTATCATATACAACTAGATCACATCTATCCACAAACAAATCATTTAAACCTACAGTTTTGTCAGTTATCAGCAGACACTTAGAGGATAGAGCCTCAAAAACCCGAAAATTTAGATCATTTTTAATGCTTTTGTTTACAACAATCGATACGGTGGGATATAACTCATACCATGGCGCTTTAATTATTTCCAACGGAACTATTTTCGAAAGTTTTTCCAAAAATTGTTTTCTCTCCTCGTGACAAGGCCTGTCTAAGTTGCCTACAAAAACACATCTGTTATGCTTTCTTTCCGGGACACTAACGATAGACGCAAAAAGCGGCAACCAGAAGGCGTTTTGATTAAACCTACGAACTTCATCGAGGTCTGCTTTCTGAGCGACAAAAACAACATCGAACACTGAGCCAATAAGTTTTTGACAATGAAGGTGCAAATGCGTATCTACCATGTAATAGCACTTCAAGCCAGGAAGTAGATTTACTGCGTCAGGATTTATGGGACATGAATCATCCATAATTATCGTTACATCAAAATCACTTTGGGCTATTTGATGAATATCCTCCAGAGAACAAATACGTGCTTCATGCCCAAAATTTAAAAGAGGTATCTGAAACCAGTTATGGTTAATTAACAAAAAGCGCACCGCACATCTAGTCTTTATTAAGATGCGCGAAATTTAAGTAGGTTTTATCCTCTCATTGCAAGTGTGTCAAACACCTGTCCGGCTGCTTCGTTCAATGCAACTCTCAGAGCCTGGCCCAGCGCTGATTGAGCCACACGGGTTTCCTGTTTACCAATTCCAAAAACCGAAAAGCCATTTACATGCGTCACAGCTGTGAATGTGCCTCTTGCTGGAAATGATCGTATTATTCGTCCTGTTTTCTTTTCGACAATTTTAACATCCATCGCCACCATACCAGTTCTTCTTGCTTTCGCATCCACAAAAGTAGGGTTAGCTGCTGCAACAGCCGCTCCTCCCCACATCAATCCCGGCTTGTCTGCGTAGGCTCCAGCGATACCCGCTATCAAACCAGCTGCTCCTAATGATCCGCCGACACCACCTGATTCAGCGTCAGCAACTTCGTTAAATTCGGTTATAGTAGCCGATATGAGGTAAGGCCCTTTTTCACCCTTCCCGACCGGTGGGTTTTTCGTAGTTGAGTCATAAAGAACTAGGTTACCAACGTTGGATAGCGCTGACTCCAACTGAGCTGAAATAACATCACCAAATTGAGTGACAGTGTTGACATCTACATTTATGTTCTGAACTTTGCCATCTATAACAGTCGTTCCCGACACATTTGCAACTCGGAAATTAACAGGCTGAACCTGAACCACGAACCTGGGAATATTGGGATCATAAGGAATAACCAATTCTCTGACCTGTGAGGCAACAGGCACAGAGGTGGATGCTTGAGCTTCTCTTGGATTAAACTGACTGGCACAGCCAATAACTAGTATGGCAATAAAAAAACAAAAAATCCGCTTCACACGGTTAATTTTAACAAAAAGCTGGTCAAAACTTCACTAGTAATTTTTATAATAGTAGAACACACTATGAAACTAGGTCTAGTTGGAGCTGGTCAAATTGGAGGTGTAATAGCTTTGTTGGCCGCAATGGAAAGATTTGAAGAAATAGCTCTTTTCGATGTAGTCGAAGGTCTGGCTGAAGGCAAAGCCTTAGATATCAATCACGCAAGCAAAATTCTTGGGTCGTCGTCTATCATAGTAGGAGGCTCTTCACCCGAAATTTTATCGGGCAGTGATATAGTCGTCGTAACAGCTGGCGTCGCTCGGAAGCCCGGGATGTCAAGAGACGACCTTCTTAAGATTAATGCAAATATCGTGGCAGATGTAGCGAAGCATCTCAAGTCATATTGCAAAAATGCCAAGGTGATAGTCGTCACCAATCCTCTGGACTCTATGACTTGGTTTTTAATAAAAAAAACAGGATTTGAGCCACAGAGAGTCATTGGTATGGCAGGAATCTTGGACTCATCAAGGTTTGCATTCCACTTGGCTGAGAAATTGAACATTGCCCCCGCATGTGTAACAGCTACAGTTTTAGGAGGTCATGGTGACGATATGGTGCCAATTGAAGCTACCGCCACTGTCGAAGGCATTCCAATAACTTATTTTCTGAATGACGACACAATAAATCAAATAAAAGAGAGAGTAAGGTTTTCAGGCGGAGAGATAGTAAATTTTCTTAAAACAGGTTCCGCTTTTTTCTCGCCAGCTGCGAGCGTGCTGGTTATGGTTAGGGCTATTTCCAATAACGAAAGAAGATTGGTTACCGCCAGTTGTTATTTGCGTGGAGAGTATGCTTTGTCAGACTTGTGTTTTGGAGTGCCATGTATTCTGGGAAAAAACGGGGTAGAAAAAATTGTCGAAATTGAATTAACCGAAAATCAAAAAAATCTTTTAGAAAAGTCAGCCCAAAGGGTGAGAGAGTTAAACCAAATTCTTAAAGATAATCTATGAATATAGTTTTTCTTAAACTGATATCGGCAATTTCGGGGTTTTTCTTGTTTGTATTTCTGATCTTGCACGCGCTTGGAAACCTCAAATATTTTCAGGGTCAGGAAAAATTTGACTCATACGCAATTTTTCTTAGAAGCTTTGGAGAAGAATTTTTAGGTCATGCAACCGCTCTTTGGATTTTCAGACTGTCTTTGATGGCAGCTTTTGTTACTCACATTTTCTCTACGATAATTCTTTGGCGTATAAATTCAAAAGCTAGGCCGTCCTACGAAGGTCAGATTTGGTACCGCTCGGCGACCGTAAGTTCGAGGTACATGGTCTTTCTTGGGTTAGTTGTTTTTGCTTTTGTAGTATTTCACCTTCTTCATTTAACATTTGGATTTATTCACCCGCCAGGTTTTGAACATTTAAAAGTTTTTAATAACGTGACCATAAGTTTTAGCCAACTAACTTATTTAATCATATACCTGATTGGCGTAACCGCAGCTACTTTTCATGTCTCTCACGGTTTTTGGAGCGCGTTCGCAAGCCTTGGAGCCAGTTACAATATTGTATTAAGCGCTCGAAAAGTGGCTAGATACGCGGCTCTAGTCATCTGGTTGATGTTTATGTCAGTTCCTTTTTACATTTATTTATTTAAGTCATGATTCCAAGCGCTAACATTCCTCCCGGATCAATCGATAAGAAGTGGTCAAATTTCAAGAGTTCATGTGAACTAGTTGCGCCTGCCAACAGGAGGAAGTTTAGAATTTTGGTCGTAGGCACAGGTCTTGCGGGAGCGTCTGCAGCCTCAGCCCTTGGCGAACAAGGATACGAAGTTTTAGTGTTTACTTACCATGACACTCCAAGAAGAGCTCACAGCATTGCTGCCCAGGGAGGCATTAACGCAGCAAAAAACTATAGAAACGATGGAGATAGTGTTTTTCGGCTTTTCGCCGAAACCCTAAAAGGAGGGGATTTCAGGTCTCGGGAAGCAAATGTTTACCGATTGGCCGAAATATCCGTTCAAATAATTGATCATTGTGTAGCACTCGGAGTGCCCTTTGCGAGGGATTATGGAGGATACCTTGATACAAGGAGTTTTGGTGGGACAAGAGTTGCCAGAACCTTTTATGCTCGAGGGCAAACAGGTCAGCAGCTTTTACTTGCTTGTTACTCGTCGTTACTAAGACAGGTTGATTTAGGTAACGTAAAGATATTCCCTAACCACGAAATGTTGGATTTGGTCGTGGTTGACAACCGAGCAGTTGGTTTGATTGTAAGAAATCTACTAAATGGCTCGATACATAGGATTAAAGGTGATTGCGTGATTTTGGCAACTGGGGGATACTCAAACGTGTATTATTTGTCAACCAATGCGCGCAAAAGCAATGCCAGCGCTATTGTAAGGGCTTTTAAAAGGGGAGCTGGCTTTGCCAACCCTTGTTTCACTCAGATTCATCCGACGTGCATACCCGCCACATCCGAACATCAATCAAAACTCACGTTAATGTCAGAGTCTTTAAGAAACGATGGAAGGGTGTGGGTGCCAAGAAACCAAGAAGATAAATCGAAAGATCCTCGCCTAATTCCGGAGAAAGATCGTTTTTATTATTTAGAACAATGGTACCCCTCTTATGGCAACTTAACCCCAAGAGACATTGCCAGCAGAGCTGCCAAAAAGGTGTGCGACGAAGGACTAGGAGTAGGACCAATGGGGCTAGGTGTTTATTTGGATTTCGCGGATGCAATTAAGCGCCTTGGCAAAGACACTATTGCAGAGCGTTATGGCAATTTATTCGAAATGTATCAGTCAATAACGGGGGAAAATCCTTGGGAAGTACCAATGCGCATTTATCCGGGACCACACTACACGATGGGTGGATTGTGGGTGGATTACAATTTGATGAGCACAGTTTCAGGTCTTTTTGTAATAGGTGAGGCAAATTTTTCGGATCATGGCGCAAATAGGTTGGGTGCGAGCGCGCTCATGCAAGGGTTAGCAGATGGTTTTTTTATAATTCCCTACTCGGTACCTCATTTTTTGGCTACCAATGGCAAGAATAAAATTTCAGAAGATAGTCCTGAATTTATAGTCGCAGAAAAAGCTGTTTCTGAAAGGATTAAGCGTGTTTTATCATACCAAGGCAACCATGCCGTCTCTGAAATTCACAGGAGGTTGGGAAAGATTTTATGGGATAAGTGTGGTATGTCTCGCAGTCATGCGGGTTTAACTAATGCCTTATCGGAAGTGAAAGAATTGGCAGAAGCGCTTCCGAAGCTTATCAGAGTAATTGATGAAGGAGAAGGGTTAAATTACGCGCTTGAACATGCTTTGCGACTTGAAGACTTTGTTAAACTTGGGGAGCTTATGATTTTGGATGCTCTTGAAAGAAAAGAAAGTTGTGGGGGGCATTTTCGAGAGGAATTTCAATCTGAAGACGGCGAAGCGGCCAGGAACGATGAGGAGTTTGCGCATGTATCCGTCTGGTTCAACCAAAACGGCTTGAGGCTTGAAACTGAAAAACTCACTTTTGAATATGTAAAACCTACTATTCGTAGTTACAAGTAACAGATTATGAAAATCTACTTGAAAATCTGGCGTCAAAAAAATTACTCAGAGCCGGGTTTTTTTGAAGACTTTTGCCTTGATGAGGTAAGCTCGGATCTAAGCTTGTTGGAAGCTTTGGATCTTCTTAACGAGCGATTGACTAGAGAATCTCGCAGGCCGATTAGCTTTGACTCCGACTGTAGAGAGGGCATTTGTGGCACCTGCGGCTTTCTGATAAACGGTAGGCCCCATGGAGGCTTTGAAGGTCTCACTACTTGTCAGGTTTATTTGAGAAAATTTAAAAATGAAGACACCTTAGTTCTCGAACCATTTCGAGGAGGGCCTTTTAGAATCATCACAGATCTGGTGGTTGATCGGTCAAAGTTTGATGAAATCATTACCGCGGGAGGCTACATTTCAGCTTCGGTGGGTCAGGCCCCTGAAGCTAACTCGATCCTTGTTCCGAAAGAAATCGCTGAAGAGGCTTTTGATGCAGCAGCCTGTATAGGCTGTGGGGCCTGTGTAGCGGCGTGCCCGAATGGAAGCGCAATGCTTTTTACGTCTGCAAAAATATACCATTTGAATAAGCTCCCTCAAGGACGTCCCGAAGCAAAAAAAAGAGCTTCAAGAATGATTTCAAAAATGATTGAATCTGGTTTCGGCGCATGCTCACTTCACGGGGAATGCGAAACCGTTTGCCCTAAAAAAATCAGCTTAAAAGTGATTAATTTTGCTCTCCGTGAAGCCAGAAGATAGACAGTAAGATCGCCACTTTTGCGAAAACCAAAAAAAAATTCTAGATGTTTATTAACTCGAGAAAAAGCGTTTTGACAAGGGATTGGACCCTTAGAGGCTTTTTGAAAAAGCCGTCCTTCGCTTTGAAATAGAACAAGCAAAATTGACAAATTTGCTAATTTTGAGTTTCAAAGACACTGGCTAGTTGGACCACTTTTTTGCGTTACGATATAACATTCTTACGCATCTCAAGAAGCTGGGTTAATCCGAAGCAAGAGATAATCTTAGATAAAGCTGCCTCATCGTTTCTAATTTGAACAAGCTGTTTGCCGACTGTCTTAACCGAGTGTTACGATTTCTTTAGCTTTTTTCATCATGCCCATTTGTTACCAAAAGAGTTGTTCTAGATATCTAAATTTCTTGGGAGCACGAAGTAAGATACAAAATCTGTATACTCCATCTATCCCTGTAATGACCGAAATACTGGGTTCTAAAAAAGATCTATCAAGGAGCTACAACCAAGCGGTTTAAGACGCTTGTGAAGTATCTTGGGCTCTTAACTGGCTTTTTTTCCGCATGTTTGGGTTATAACAGAATTTTGACTTTAGCTTTTTGTCTAACCTGTACCCAAGCAACTACAGATTAAGTCCCTATCGCCTTTGGCCTCGTCAAGTCTTTTTATTGGACTTACAAACCTACCCTTCAAAAGATTTGGAAAAGCAATTTGCGGCTCATACTCGTAGTTCCAACCTTCAACAAGCTCATAAATTGCGTGAGGAGAGTTCTTTACAGGGTTATAGATTTTACCTTCAAACTCACGCATTTCTTTTTTTATCGATATCAGAGCTTGAGCAAAATTTTCTAATTCTTCCAAAGGTTCCGTTTCCGTTGGTTCAATCATCAAGCTATTTGCAACCGGCCAGTGAACGGTTGGGGGATGAAAGCCGTAGTCAATAATTCGCTTTGCAAAATCTATGATAGTGTATCCTATTTTTTCTAGCTCAGGGATACCCAGAATGAATTCATGAGCTACAAAACCATTTTCGTTTTCCGCAAAAACTTTGAAATCATCCTTGAGCAAATTCTTCAAAAAATTTGCGTTAAAAATTGCTTTTGAGGAAACCTTTTTCAGACCATCAGTACCGAGACGTTTTATGTACATGTAGCTAATAATTAAGGCGCCTGCGTTACCCCAAGGGCTTGAATTCGTGTAAAGGGTACGATCTAAGTTATCTGAGTCAAACCAATCTAGCGGGAAAAATTCCGAAAAATCGTTTGAAGCGCAAAAACATCCGGCTCCTGGACCGCCACCTCCGTGTGGAATACCGAAAGTCTTATGCATATTGAGATGGCACATATCAAAACCTAGTTCTCTAGGCTTTAGCCACCCTACGAATGCGTTGAAGTTAGCTCCGTCTAAATAACTAAACGCGCCAAACTGATGTATCGCCTCATTAACCTCAACGATCCGAGGGTCGAATACCCCATAAGTTGAGGGATATGTAATCATAACGCATGCGACGTGTACTCCTAACTTCTTTCGAAGATCTTCTAAATCGATTCCTCCGTTTTGCGAGGCTTTAACATAAACAACATTAAAACCGGCCATGATAGCCGAAGCCGGGTTTGTTCCATGAGCCGACTCAGGGATCAAAACTGTGTCTCTTTTTTCGTTTCTAGAGTAAAAATACTTTCTAACCGTCAGAAGCGCACATAATTCTGCCTGAGCGCCAGAGTTTGGATGGAATGATATTAGTTCAAAGCCCGTTAAAATACGCATCATATCTTTTAACTCCTCAAGAAGTCGCTTAAATCCGCACAAGGTATGCTTTGGTTGAAAAGGATGGATGTTGGAGGTTCGCCGGTGGTTGAAAAAAATTAGTGTCTCGGTCCTGTTTAATTTCATAGTGCAAGAACCAAGAGGTATCATTCCGTCTAAATGAGAGTAGTCCTTCTTTGCCAGCCGGTTTAAGTATCTTTCAAACTCTAGTTCGTTATCGAAATAAGGTATTAGATCTGGCCAATCAATATTTATCTCCGCTAAACTATTGTCAATTTTTCTGGGAATGTTTAGACAATAATAGAGTCTATTGACTTCCTCTTCAGTTAGAAATTCGTTAAAGGATAGCCTTATTTTCTCTAAGCCCAGATCAAAGAAATAGACATTCTCTTGAAGCAATCTTTCTTTCAATTCATTTCTCAGGTGAATCGTCACAGTGTCAAAAACCTTGGATGAAAGAACAGGATAATGACACGCGTTGAAAAAATTGCGAGCATGATTGATTGTTTTTGCAATCCTTAGTCCAAGACCTTTTTTGCCTTCCAACATCAAATTTGCAGTCACCAAGATTGCAGCCAGTGTTTGAGAGGTGCAAATATTACTCGTAGCTTTTTCTTTCCTTATATGTTGTTCTCTCGTTTGAAGAGCTAATTTAAAACCTGATTTTCCTTTAGCATCTAACGTCTTAGTGACGATGCGACCCGGCACAAACCTTAACAACTCGCCTTTTGCGGTAAAAAAAGCGGGGTAGGGACCGCCAATCCACATAGGACAACCCAATCTTTGAGCCGAGCCTACGATGATATCTAAGCCAATTTTTCTGATCCTCGGGGCGTTATAGATCAAAAAAAAGGGATCAATAATTCCAATTCCTTTTAAGCCTTGACGGCTAAGCGACAAAAACAATTCATCATCATCGATCCAATTTCCTGTTAGATCGGGCAAAGACACAACATAGCAAAAACACTCATTTGCCTTGTTTAAATCATCTTCAATTTCAAAAGTATGAAGTCGATTTCCGATAACACTTAAAACAGAGCTAAAAGGCTTGTTAACCAATAAAAATTTGGACGATTTAGTTTTTGTCGCATTGTGCACTGCTCTGATTGCATCACATACAGCGCTTCCAACGTCTAACATGCTGGCAACTGAAACGTCGTGCTGTGTGTAAAAACGGAAAAACTCCTGAAACAACCACAGTAGTTCCAATCTTCCCTGGGAAATCTCAGCTTGATATGGGGTGTATGGAGAGTACCATGCTGGATTTTTTAATATCAAAGCCTCAACGACAGGTTTTATCGAAAATGGGTAATATCCTTCACCTGCTAAGCATAAGCCAATTTTGTTCATAGCAAGATACTTACTTATGTGCTCGCTAAGTTGATCAAACTCACAAGATCCAAGGTTTTCAAAGTTGTGAAATTCCTTAACGCAAGTGGCATTTTTCATTAGTTCATTTAAATTGAAAAAATTGTAATTAAATTCACAACTTTCCTGTGCCATTTTGCAAAACTCCAGCGATTCTATTTATAAACTACTAATTCCAAGATATAAAATACTCTGCCTTATTTTGAAAAAACAGCTTTATCGATTACTCTAAAGTTTCCGTAAGAGTTCTTCAAAGCAGAAAAAGTAACCCGTTTTAGGTATGTTAAAAAATCAATTTTTCATAAAAATTGCTAACAGCTCTCTTCACAAAAAACCTCAAATTTTTTTTAGTTGCATGCAGGAAACAAACCAATTTTAATACTTAGTTAAAATTTAAGGTTTGCCAAAAATTTGTCCTATCCGATGCTATTGG
>JANWWW010000130.1 GCA_025055295.1 Deltaproteobacteria bacterium
GGATTATTATGATCAAAGTGGTCTCAAAGACACGATGCCGGTTGCGCTAGAAATCGAAAGAATGACAGCTACTGCCAAAGAAATAAGGCTTTAGTAAAAGCATGTTCTGGTACTGTTAGAAAGGGCTTTAAGCACGTGCTGGCACCTGGGGGCAAAAACGTTTGTGTGTTGAGTGCTGAATAGTTTATGGCAGTTATGAAAATGCTGGTTGGGTAACATAACAAGTGGTTAACCACAAGCTCTTTCTTAGCGTTTAGCAGGTTTAAGTCAGCACGTGTTTGTTTTTGTTACGGAACATGGTCTGGTTAAGGCAATTTGATTAGTGAAGCAGAAATTTTATTGGCAACCTATTCGGCTAAAGAGGGTAAGAGAACAAATTACCTGTGAGCTTTTGACCACGTAAGAAAAAATTGAACGACTGAATGTTTAAAGATGCTCTCTCCGTTGCAGATCGAATACCCTTTATAAAGTCATGACTAGATATGTTTTGACATAAATTTACAAGTCAAAAACGGATTTAAACCAACAATTTTTCAGCGTATGCAACAACACAGCCTTAACCAGCTTGCCAGATAACAGTAATAAATGGAGGGAAGTGATTGCATCGTGTTCAAAATTATTAGGATTAAGCAATATTTGAACAGAGGATTTTAAATTTAAATTATTTGGGCCTTTTCGAAAAATTGAATTTTAAAACAAGGTGAGAAAAATTTAACGTTTTTCTGATAGGATATTTTGGACTTTTTTCAAATTAAGTCGCAAAGTTAAGTTTCTCGACAGCTCCATACAATTTTTAAATTCCTCTTGAGGAACTTAGAAGGGTCTGAACTAAGAAATTAAGTAGGAGTTTGGTTTTAAAACCAACTCTTCCCATGGCTGAATTACACATCAACTAGGAACGAAACTTTCAACTAGACTACCCTGATTTCTTGCGTTCCACGGCGGC
>JANWWW010000131.1 GCA_025055295.1 Deltaproteobacteria bacterium
AATTCCATTAGGGTTCGATAATTACCAACACACGCCAATCCCTGTCTCCTCGCTTTCGTGGTTTAAATTCCATTAGGGTTCGATAATTACTCGTTTTTGCGCGTTTTGCGTTTTTTTGTTGTTGTGATTTAAATTCCATTAGGGTTCGATAATTACAGTGAAAAAATTCGCAGAGCGCATCACAAAGCAAATATTTAAATTCCATTAGGGTTCGATAATTACCAACTCTGCCAAAGCAGCCCCCAAGGCCTCCGCCAATTTAAATTCCATTAGGGTTCGATAATTACAAAATGGCTGTTTTCCGCCTCAACCCGCCTCAAAACATTTAAATTCCATTAGGGTTCGATAATTACAAAAAAAATTTTTGCGTTTTGAAAATTTTTTTGCTAATTTAAATTCCATTAGGGTTCGATAATTACGTTTTTGTGCGTTTTTGCGTTTTTTTTGTTGTTGTGATTTAAATTCCATTAGGGTTCGATAATTACTTTCGAGTTGGCTGAGGTAATAGTTGGTTTGTTGTTATTTAAATTCCATTAGGGTTCGATAATTACCCTAAATTTTATATCGAAAATTCGGGCTTTACCACGAAAATTTAATAAAATTACCTGTCTCAGCTGAGGTTGAACAAAAACCCTGGGGTGCGACAGTCAAATGCCGTAGGAACCTGGAATGAATTAGCTTAACCTTGCAAGATGTCAAACTAGTTTATCTCAAATCATTTGCCATTTTGTCCTCTAAAATATGGTAACGCGAGAACCTCCGATGACACTTTTACGGTCAACTAGATTTTAAGAAGTTGATTTTGCTCAACAACTACTTTTTCAGGAAGAATGAGCTTGCTTTGTGCGCTTCCGAAAAGCTTAAGTTTTGGATGTTACGTGACCAGCTTAACGAGATACCTCTCGCTTGCGCTTACAGAGAATCAGCGGAGC
>JANWWW010000132.1 GCA_025055295.1 Deltaproteobacteria bacterium
CACTAAAAAGCAATAACCCTCATTTTTTGGTATTGCAAGCGTGGCATTAACAGCAAAAGAACCAAAACGGTAATTTTCGGGTGGAATGAGCGTTAAATCATTTGTTTGGCTTACGTTAATAACACAAAGTCGCGTTGGTGAACTTAACGGTGTTAAAACAGCAAAAGCGTTATTCACACCAGGTGTTACGAGAAAATGATTGCCCCCTTCTAAACGGGTGGCAGTTTGCGCCGTTGTTCCTGTTGCGTTGATTTCAAGCCAATTGATCGACAAAAGAGGCGCCACGTTAGGTGGAACGCCCCCCATTAAAAGGTCAGTTTGAGATTGCGAAAAAATAATAGAAAAAAAAATTGTTACAAAGAGGCAAATGAACCTCATTTTTGCTTTTTCACTTCTTCCGCAATTTCCTTAAAGACCTTGATCAGTCGCTCAACCAGATCCACCAGTTGAGGCAAAATTTTTAAAAGATCATCTAATTTGTCCAAAGCTTGTAGCAATCTTTTAATCTTCCCGAACATAACTTTCATTTTACAAATTCCGTTTTTGTTTTCGTTTTTGTAAAATTGAGGCATAATGGATTTTGAGTTCCATCGCGAAGACCCGTTCCCAAGAAGACAACCCGACGGTTCAATTCACCATTCCCATGAATGGGACATTCCTTATGCGATTGAACTGGACGGGTTTGTCTTCAAATCAGTTCATGAATACCGACGTTACAAGGAATTGAAAGCCTTGCGCGAAAAGGGACGAATTACTCACCTTGAGGTTCATAAACGTTTTGAACTTTATGTGAACGGCAAATACATTTGTACCTATGAATGCGATTTTTTCTATGTGATGAAACAAGGCGATCGCGAACGCGTATT
>JANWWW010000133.1 GCA_025055295.1 Deltaproteobacteria bacterium
AACCTCGCCAATGCCGCCACCGTAACTATACGGGAAAAGGGCGGATCCTCCCCCAATCTCACCGTAACTATACGGGAAAAGGGCGAGAACTCACCCCCTACCCACCGTAACTATACGGGAAAAGGGCCGAAAACGGCCAAAATGGCACCGTAACTATACGGGAAAAGGGCTATTGTATCTTTTTTTTTCACCGTAACTATACGGGAAAAGGGCGAGGTTAGAAACACGATCCACCGTAACTATACGGGAAAAGGGCAAACAACAACGCATCATTCACCGTAACTATACGGGAAAAGGGCATCATCACGAAAACTTTACACCGTAACTATACGGGAAAAGGGCATTGTGGGACAACAAAACCACCGTAACTATACGGGAAAAGGGCTTCCCAAGGAGCTGGCATCACCGTAACTATACGGGAAAAGGGCGACGGTGCTGATTTCAAACACCGTAACTATACGGGAAAAGGGCTCAAAATCCGAATTGAGTCACCGTAACTATACGGGAAAAGGGCGAGTTTTTGGGATGCTGGCACCGTAACTATACGGGAAAAGGGCACTTTTGAAGTTTTGAGTTCACCGTAACTATACGGGAAAAGGGCGCAAAAAAATTTGCAAAACACCGTAACTATACGGGAAAAGGGCGTGGATGAAGGTCTCCTCCACCGTAACTATACGGGAAAAGGGCTTTATGTGGCCTATAAAACACCGTAACTATACGGGAAAAGGGCTAAAATATAATTGTATATCACCTAAACTATACGTGAAAAGGGCAAGTT
>JANWWW010000134.1 GCA_025055295.1 Deltaproteobacteria bacterium
AACTATACGGGAAAAGGGCACTTGCCCATTTTCTTATCACCGTAACTATACGGGAAAAGGGCCAGCGATCGCCTCGCCACCACCGTAACTATACGGGAAAAGGGCATTTTTTCAACAACAATTCACCGTAACTATACGGGAAAAGGGCCAGCGATCGCCTCGCCACCACCGTAACTATACGGGAAAAGGGCCTGTTCTTTTTTGCGGTTCACCGTAACTATACGGGAAAAGGGCCATTGCTTTTTCCTCCAACACCGTAACTATACGGGAAAAGGGCAGCTGAGGGAACAGAAAACACCGTAACTATACGGGAAAAGGGCTCAACGATTCTAAAGCCTATTCATTACTTGACTCCCTCGCATGGTTACCTTTTTTAATACTTCTCGATATTTCCCATGCAATGAGTATATTTTTGTTGAGAAACTTAACAATTTCCACCACAACTAATGTGTCAAATGTCAGGTTTTTGTTGATTTTTTTGAGTTAAAAATTTATTAAAAAAAATTGATTTATTGCAGAATTACAATTAAACTTACATTCATAAATTACCCTTCATCCCACCGTAACTATACGGGAAAAGGGCAATTTTGAACCTCAATTTCACCGTAACTATACGGGAAAAGGGCCTTCTACCCAAAATCCATCACCGTAACTATACGGGAAAAGGGCTTGTTAAATGTCAAGTATCACCGTAACTATACGGGAAAAGGGCTTTCTAGTCTTGAGGGATCACCGTAACTATACGGGAAAAGGGCCTATGAAAAA
>JANWWW010000135.1 GCA_025055295.1 Deltaproteobacteria bacterium
TTGAGCTGGGTTTCGATTACCGGGGCCGCGTTCGTGTTCGGTAAAATCTGGTTGTCGCTGTTCGCTATCAGGCCGGGTCAGGCATAGCTCGAGAAGAGTTTTAGAACTCGATTGAATTAACTCCGTTGCGTCTGATAGAAGCTTGTAGACTAAATCATCCGATTTCAACTTATCGTTTTTTCTCGATTTGACCAGTCTTTCTTTATCTTTTTCACGATCATCTATGATGCGATGTACAAATTTCAAAATTTTGTTTAGTAAAATACTTCCTGCGGTAGCCTCTTTATATACAAGTTCCCTTAAAGACGTAAATCTCGAAAAAAAAGCCAAGATACAAGCGTCTTGCAAATGGCGCCTCAGGGGCTCCGAGACTTCCGAGACCTTGCGCTTTCCGTCAAGAAAATCAACAAGGCTTCCTAGGTTTTCATAGACTAATTTCAATCGAGCAGTCACGAAAGCTGTTTGCGTATCCTGGGGGCTTCTTTCAGTTCTGCCTACCATATCATTTTCTGTTACGAAACTTTCAAAAAGAGCGAGACAAACCGATACGTGATCTTTTAATG
>JANWWW010000136.1 GCA_025055295.1 Deltaproteobacteria bacterium
GGTGGGAGAAAACATCCTCAGCAGGATTATGTTCAGATTGATACTACGAACATACTGTTTATCTGTGGAGGGGCTTTTGTTGGTCTCGAAGATATCGTCAGAAGGCGGCTCGGCAAAAGCAAAATCGGCTTTGGTCAGGATAAGGACAGCGCCATTAGTGCAGCCTCAGACTCGTTTGATGTATTGTCAAAAGTGCAAGTTGAAGATTTAATAAAGTTTGGTCTGATTCCTGAGTTCGTAGGAAGGCTGCCGGTTGTGGCTGTACTCCACGATTTGGATGTAGAAGGTTTAAAAAGAATTCTTGTTGAGCCAAAGAATTCTTTGATAAAGCAATTTAAAAAACTTTTGGAGCTTGAGAATGTTAACTTTAGGGTTACTGATGACGCGATTGAAGAAATAGCCAAAGAAGCCTTGGCTCGAAAGACAGGAGCCCGCGGATTAAGGTCAATTTTGGAATCCATAATGCTTGATGTCATGTTCGAAATTCCATCTGTCAAAGATGTTAACGAAGTGGTCATAACAAGCGAAGTCGT
>JANWWW010000137.1 GCA_025055295.1 Deltaproteobacteria bacterium
CCGTTAACAGTTTTGCCGGTGGGAAGCTCGGTAGCTGTGTAGGAATACAGTGGCATTATTCTTCATGGGTTGCCATAAGCACTTCCTCAACCGACGTAATACCTTTTGTAACTTTTTTGAGGCCGTCAATTCTTAGCGATTCAAACCCGTTTTGTTCTGCGGCGCTTCTAATTGATTTGGCATCTGCTTTTCCCACAATGAGCGAACGCAAGTTCTCTTTAATTACAAGAAGTTCGTGTATACCTGTTCTTCCAATGTATCGGGTGTTCTTACAAAATTGACAATCTTTTGCTCCGGGCCCATAAATGTGAAAGCCTTGAGGATTATTTTCTTTCCATCCCAATGCTATGAACTCTTCAGGAGATAACCATCGCGGCTCTTTACATTCTGGACACAACTTTCTAACCAATCTTTGGGCTTGAACACAAAGCAGACTGCTTGCAACGAGGAAAGGTTCCACCCCTAGATCAATCAGTCTTGTTATAGCTCCCGGAGCGTCATTAGTGTGCAAAGTTGAAAAAACGAGATGACC
>JANWWW010000138.1 GCA_025055295.1 Deltaproteobacteria bacterium
GAAAATCAATAAAGCGAGGACTTTACAAAGAACTGGATGAAAGGGGCAAGTAGTCTACGGAAACGGAGGTTTTAGGATAATTGTCAATGTCAGGATAAAGAGGTTTATAATGTTATTTCCGGAACAATCTTTTAGAGGACTTTCAAGCTTTGGTTTTTTATGCGAGCATACCGGTCAACGGTTAAACGCCGTGCTATTTGACAACGTGTGGAAGTTGTGTATTTTGGGAAAAAATTTTGTAATTGCCGTTAAAAACCGGTCAACGATGCAAAAAATATAAAAAACAAGATACAAAGTCTTTTTTAAGGGACTTTTACAGGCTTTTTCCCTTTATCTCTCTTTATTAAATCAGCTTTTTTAGATTTTTAAAGAAATGAATGGTTTTTTCAAGTTACGATAGGCTGAGTTGTTATAGCAGGCACAAGTAAAAGGTCAGATATTCTCCGCGACTTACTTTTTATTAACCTGAATGAAATCGACATGAACAGGAGTTGGCCTTCCAAAAATGGAGATTTCAACCGTCAA
>JANWWW010000139.1 GCA_025055295.1 Deltaproteobacteria bacterium
AAAAGAGGCGCCACATTGGGTGGAACACCCCCCGTTAAAAGGTCAGTTTGAGATTGCGAAAAAAGAATAGAAAAAAAAATTGTTACAAAGAGGCGAATGAACCTCATTTTTGCTTCTTCACTTCTTCCGCAATTTCTTTGAAGACCTTGATCAGTCGTTCAACCAGATCCACCAGTTGAGGCAAAATTTTTAAAAGATCATCTAATTTGTCCAAAGCTTGCAACAATCTTTTAATCTTCCCAAACATAACTTTCATTTTACAAATTCCGTTTTTGTTTTCGTTTTTGTAAAATTGAGCGTAATGATGGATTTTGAGATTCATCGCGAAGACCCCCACCAAAGAAGACAACCCGACGGTTCAATTCATCATTCCCATGAATGGGACATTCCTTATGCGATTGAACTGGATGGGTTTGTCTTCAAATCAGTTCATGAGTACCGACGGTACAAAGAATTAAAAGCTTTACGCGAAAAGGGACGAATTCCCCATCTTGAGGTTCACAAACGTTTCGAA
>JANWWW010000013.1 GCA_025055295.1 Deltaproteobacteria bacterium
AGCGGTTAAGTGAGCTAGGAAATAACTTTTTCTCAAACGCAGAAGATGCTCTAAGCAGGCTTTTGATGTTAAGGTTTTGCTCGCTTTTTTGTACCCCAGGTCCTTGCGACTTCTACATACATCTTTAAAACTTAAGGGACTTCGTGCGGTTTAAGGTAAATAAAAAATATAGCAATTTGCAGGAGATTTGAGCTATGACTTAGGTAGTGTTAAAGCTGCTCTCCAGCTGACCTAATTCCAACTGATAAATTCGTGCCACAATTTTTTCGATATGAATACGAGAAGGCTTTTAATCTCAAAGACAGTAACTTTCTTTCAGGAATTGTTTTTTTTCTCAGGCAACCCTTTCTAAAACTGCGTAACAAGCACCAAACTAGTTAATTTTACACGCTTTCTCCTTTGCCTAAAACAAATTTTTTGGAATTTAGTTCGCCTTAAATAAAGCTATCAATCAAAATACCGACTCTAAATTTTCTTTAATGTTTCTCATTACGTTTTTAACCATTTCATACCCTTTGGGCGTTAAACGCCATTTGTTTGAAGTTAGCTTTGTTTCAGGTACTGGAGAGCAAAGTTCCCAGCCCTCTAAAATGTATAACATTCTAACAAGTTCTTTTGTTTCAATTGTGGTGCCGTTTTGACTAAGGAAAACAGATATTTCCGATACTGTATGGATTTTTAATTCCTTTTTTGAGCAACCTTCACTCAACTTTAGCAAAACTTTCAACAACGTTTTTTTGTAATTATCCAACTGAAAAACCTTCGGATTTGCGTAACTACCGTCGCCTAACATAACTGCATGAATTGTACCATATTTAGGGATTTTTTCAAACGTCTTTGGAGGTATTCGTTGAATTTTCGAGCAAATGAAAAGATACTGCAAGCAATATAGGAGCTATAAATAAACCAACAAAACCTAAAAAATACAGCCCTCCCAAAGTGATAAACATTAGAAGCCAATCCGAAACCTTAAATGATTGGGCAACTAACATAGGTCTCAGCACGTTGTCCGCCAAACTCACGAAAATCAAATGCCAAAACAAGAGGCCGAGACCTCTGTAAAAATCGTCAAACATCAAAATAACACTTAAAGGCAAATATAAAACAACTGGCCCCGCTGGAGTGATCGCCAAAATGAACATTAAGAAGGACAAGATTAAGATATATTTAACTCCGAAAGCATACAAACCCAAACAACTAATTCCAGCCTGAATCAGAGCTACAAAGATATACGACAGGGTAACGCCTCTTATGGCGTGTTCAATAAATGTCAAATCAACTGAAGTCCCGAAGAATTTTTCGATTAATTGATTTAGAAGCTTCACGGCTTTGTCGCCATCTTTTAAAAAGAAAAAGACAAAAACTGCCGTAACTAAACTGTTGCCAACGGCGGCGGCAGCATTTGAAAAAAGCTGAATAAGAAAAGGAAAAACCGCGGATGAGATAGAAACAACGGCGTTTTTTAACTCATCAAAAGGAATTGGCAGAGTATATCCAAACAGCGTAATTTTCGATGGTATTTTTCCAATCAATTGAGCCCAGTCCTGATTTTTTATGAAAACAACAAGATCCGACGCTTCGAAGTAAATTTTTACAAAGGCTGGCACGATTAGGGCTAGAACGAGAAGAAAAAATCCAGCGGTTAAAAAAAAGGCGCTTAAAGCAGGATATTTTAAAATTTTTCTTAAAGTCGCGTTTATTCTCCAAACTGAAACCGCAATAATAATTCCCCAAAAAATGTTTCTCCAAAAGGGTAAAAGCAAGAACCCATTAAAAAATAGCAGCAACAACAAAATCCATGTCTTTATCATTTTTGCAATTTTCTAAACTTGAAACGTTATTTGCCGATTATACTCAATATGTCAGCGAAAATTGACAGTGTTAAAGGTTCATTTTCAACAGTTTTCAACGAAAAAACAAAGGCAAATTTAAACATAAGAACTGAACGAGATGAGCAGAAAAACACAATTGAGGATAAAATTGAGCTATCAACAACAAGGAAAAAGGCAATAGATCCTTATTTAAGAAAAACTGACGAGAATATCTTTCAAGTAGCCGCCGCTATAGCGAAAAAACTGGGTCTCTAAGCCCCCTAGTCTATTGGTAGGATTTGTGCCAAAAACGGCAAAAAATTTGTGATAAAACATAACTAGTCGTATATTTAAATCGAAGTAATAATAAAGGAACACATTTTTGACGATATTCATGCTCAAGATCGGTTGATTCGTATGTTGTGCAAATAGTTGTATGAGTCTCCCGCAATGGGAAGAAAACGATTACGGGAATGATTTTGTAGGAACATTCCAAAAAAGGATTCTTTTGCAAGTTGTTTTACGCGGTGGGGAGGATTTACTAGTAAACCGTCTCTTCCGACATGGTCGCTAGGCTAGTATCATGGAGCCGTTACTTCAAATTTCTGAATACAATGTTCCTCGGAATAGATAGGTACTTCCTGAGAAGACCTTAAGCTGAATTAACTTAAAGATCTTACCCTGTATGCCATAAGTTGCGGCAACGATACCATAGTAACCCTTCGACCTTACAATTTCTTTCAGCTAAATTAAAACGGGAAAATTTGTCATTCTTTCCGGTCAAGCAAACAATGTTTAAAGCTGGCGTCAATTTCGAGACCACAGTTTAAGGCCGACTATAATAACCTTTTAAGGAAAGCTATTTGATATTCTTGAAAGAGAAAATCTTTGAAATTCCGGTTTCCCTGGGCTTTACGTTTTAGTGCATAATTTTTTTTACTTAATTACCTTAACTATCTAATTTGCGCGTGACCTAAATTTTCTTGAACCTATTATCATGTGAGATACTTCGTGTAAAGTTTATTATTAAAACGGCATCTGCGCCCGCAAGACAATGACTTTAGTTGAACTGAACTTAGTTTGCCCTAGTTCCATTCCGCGCAACGAAAACATGTGGAGTTTCTGGGTTGATTGAATTTTCTGTATTTTAGCCCCAAGGCTCCCATATCAACGCATTTTTGATATCAACTGTAAAGCGAAATCTGCAAAAGCATAATTCTTCAAGTATCGAGACTGTTATGTAACTAAATTCTTTAACAAGTTGATAAATTCTGACTCTTGTGAGCTTAATTGCTCAGGTGTTTTAAATTACTGTCATGAGAAGTTGGTTCAGTCCTGTTGGTTTTAACAGTATTCCTCATTTATGTTAATTTGAGAATTTGCATTTTCGTTCAAGAACAAATGTCAGTCGCGTCAAATTACAAAGCGTCATAACTCCAAAATGCTAGCGCTCAACGCAACTTTAAAAATTTTTATTACGTTTTTTGAAAATTATGCATAACAATATTAAGAGACCATGCAAAAGTTGGGAACAAAAGTCGGACAAGTGTTTGGAGCTTTGAGAAAATTAGATACGACAATCGATTTCTCCAAACTAATCGAAGTTGTAAAAGCTAACTCAAAGGTTGAGTTTCAGTTCCCAAGCTATACTCTAAGTTGCTGGACAATACCCTTAGAAGACGGCAAGATTGTTGTGATCCCATATAATGATCGAACCGGACTGGTAATCAAATTTGAGACTGAGTCTCGTTGCGCAACAACTCTATGCAGCATAGAAAACAATCAAGATACGAGTTTGGTAACTCAATACGCGGACACAAAAAGCTTATGCAGGACACTTGAAATTGTCAAAAATCAGTTATTGTTAACTTATCGTGAGGATTCAGAAGTAATTCAATCTCTTGATGAACTTCTACTTGAATTATCGCGATACGCCTTTTGATTTGGATTTAAGAGAGTGACTCCCAAATACCCATAATATAAGAAAATCAAATAATGCTCAAGTCAGACTTAAAGCATTTAATTCTTTTTTAGATAATATTTATTTTTTTAAGGATTGCTGAATTTTTCCACAAACTTGCAATGATTTAAAAAAATTTCCGTTTCTAAATAATTAAACGGCCAAAGACATAAAATTTAAAAACTTGTTTAAAAACGAAAGTTTATCAGTCAGTTTACAGCTTTTGACGACACATTTTTAAAACGGTCGTTTTATGAAAACCATTTAAAAGAATTAAATCTTTCGCCCATCAAAAAATGAAATTTTGTCAAAATAAAATTTAGTCATTTACCTCCGGATTATGTTGACACAATATTTCTAATACACTTAGCCGGCTTTGTTTATGGCTTTAATTAAACCAACGTTAGTCACTGAATTGACGCAGGTATTTTAAAAATCAATAACCTAATATCTGTAACTACTGTTAGTTTCATGAAAATTACAATTTCAGAATGCCTGGAATGTTGCTCCCTTGACACGACAATTTATCAATGAAAAGAAGTATCTTCCTGAGACCCTATGTTTTGATGTCTGTTCTTTAAGGGCGTATTTTAGAAGGTAAAAAATTTCTAACAAGCCAAGCACGGATTAACCAATACTTGTGCTACATTCGGTATTGTGTGAACAACTGAATTTTTCCTGTGGGGAACCGCTAAATACAACCTGTCCACCTTCTTCGGCTACACCCGGGCCCATCTCGATTAAAAAGTCCGCAGATTTGATTATCAGCTCGTCATGTTCAACGATGATTACACTATGACCTTGACTCACTAAAGCTCGCATTTTTGAAATCAAAAGCGGCACATCCATCGAGTGCAGTCCTAGAGTCGGCTCATCCAGAACAAACAAAAGTTTCCGTCTTTGGCCGGAAACGAGATTTTTCACCAACTTTAACCTCTGATTTTCTCCACCGCTTAAACTCGAAAGAGGTTGTCCCAGCTTCAAATACCCAAGCCCAATTTCAATAACTTCATTGACGAGTCTTGCCACATTTCGAAACTCAAGGAAAACTTTGCCGGCTTCCTTAAACGTTAGCTCTAAAACCTCTGCTATAGAGTAACCCTTAAATTTAATGCTTAAAAGCTCATTCTTATAGCGCTTACCTTGGCAGGCTTGGCACCTTACAATTTCGTGTCTTAAAAAACCCAATTCATGCGTCACAAGCCCTGAGCCTTTGCAAACCTCGCATACCCATTTTTTAGAGTTAAAAGAAAAGCTTGAAGGAGAAAGTCCCAATGCTTTGGCTTGAGGCAAGAGGCTGAAAATTCGTCTGATTTCATCAAAGATTTTAAGAAAAGTCGCCGGAGTTGCTCGCGAGTTCTTAGAGATAAGAGTTTGATCTACATAAACCGCTTCTTCTATGTTACTGGGAAATTTTACATCATAAAGCTTACTTTTAGGGTTGTAAAAACCCTCGAAAATCGTTTTCAAAGCTAGTGAAGTTTTGCCGCTCCCCGATCTCCCACAAATAACTACCAGGCACTCTGTGGGGATTTTAAGGTTTTCAACACGAAGGTTGTTGACTTTTGACGATTTTACAAAGATGTAACTCGAGGGAATTTTTTTTGCTGAGTAATAGACGTTTTTTCGCTGTTCAACTGCGATGGCTGTCTTACTTCCACAGCGTGGAAAGTTTTTTATTGGCCCTTCAAAAACAACATGACCACCTTCCTCTCCGCCTCCTGGTCCCAACTCAATCACATGGTCGCTTTCCATAATCGCTTGAATGTCATGCTCTACCATAAATATAGAGTTCCCATTTTTGACTTGCTCTTTAATTTTTTTGATTACGAGCTCCACATCCAACGGATGTAGACTGGCAGTGGGCTCGTCAAGAACGATGAGAACATCTCTAAGGGGTGTATTAAGAACACTTGCTAGACGCGCCCTTTGCAATTCACCGCTTGACAAAGTGGAAAGGCGCCTGTCTAAGCTCAAGTAACCCAAGCCTAAGTCAATTAGGCTTTTAAGCCTGGGCAAGATTTCGTCTAAAATACTTCGTGTAACTTGATCTACCCGGTCCGCTTTTAAAAAGAATGAGTAAAGATCAGCAACTCGCATTGAACTCAACTCTCCTATATTTTTGCCGTAGAAGAGCACATTCAAAGCTGTTTCGTTGATGCCGGTGCCGCAGCAGGCAGAGCATGTTTTGTTATCAACTACCCCGTATCCCCCACATTCATTGCACCTTCCTCTCTTCGAAGAAAAGCTAAAATCTTCCGGATCGAGATTACGCGTCGCAACATTACAAACTGGACAAGCTTTCTCCAGGCTATACAAGATACTAGCGCGAGTTGACGGATTAAAAACCTTAATGATTTTTGCATTAAATTTATTCGCAAATCGCACAGCTTCTTCAATTAGTGCTTTTGAAGTTTTGCTCGGATCAAAGGAACCAACAACAACGTCGATGTAATGTTGCTTGTTTTTGTCGAGTTTGGCGAAATAAAGCCTTGTTCTGGGAAAGAATATTCCATCGATTAGAGCGCCCTCAGCCTCTGATTTATAGATCATTTGAAGGAGGTCTTTAAAAAGACCCTTTCTTCCACTGACAAGAGTTCCGCATATCAATCTATGGCCATTTTCCCTTTGAATTTCTCTGATAAGATCTTCCATTTCAATTTTAACCAACGGCTTTTTATGTTTGGGACAATATTGCGTACCTCTTTTCGCATAGAGAAGCCTTAAATAACTAAGAGTGTCGGTAAGCGTTCCTAACGAACTAAACTCGCTGGGTATCGCATAATACTGCTCTAAGAAAATGGCCGGTTTCAGGTTTTTTAAAACTCCAACGGTTGGTTTTGGCAAAATGTCGAGAAAGCTTAGTGTGTACGGGCTTAAATTATTTAAAAACAAGCGTTGAGCTTCGCCGGCTATCGTTTCAAAAACCAAGCTTGATTTGCCGGCTCCCGAAGGACCGGTAAAAACAACAAGCTTGTTGTAAGGTATTTTTAAATGGTCAATTTTTAGATTGCGCTGCCTACAGTCCAAAACTTCCAGGACGTTCTGATATTTGACCCTTGCGAAAACCTGGGTCTTGAATTTAGTTTTTTCCGTTAAAGCCCTTGCCGTTGGTGTTCCGGCGCTCCTAAGAGCCTCTGGTGATCCCTGAAAAATCACTCTTCCCCCTTTAGATCCTCCTTCGGGACCTAGCTCAATAATGTGATTGGCGTTTTGGATGACGAGCAGATTGTGCTCCGTGGTAAGCACAGTATGTTTGAGACCCAAAAGCGAACCAATCAGTTTTATAAACTCAACGGTGTCTAAAGGGTGGAGACCGATAGTAGGCTCGTCGAACAGGATGAAGGTAGGTTGAGCGGTTCTTGATATATACCTTAGAAGCTTTAACCTCTGCGCCTCACCAATAGAAATTTCACTGAGACTTTGACCTAACCTCAAGTACCCCAGGCCCATCATTCTCGTCAATTGGACAATTTGCGGAGTTTCGGGCAGAACTCTTTCAATCTCGTCTAAAGTTAAATTTAAAACGTCCAATATGTTTAGCCCATTTACTCTTTGGTCTAGAATTAGCGGGGAATACCGCATGCCCTCGCAGTCTGAGCAAACAATTTTTAAATCTGGTAAAAATTGGAGATCCTCAACAATGTAACCTAAACCCTTACAGGTCGAGCATCTGCCTTCAGACGAAACATTAAAGGAAAAATATGATTTGGACAGCCCTGTTAATTGGAAAAACTTTGCGCGAATTTCGCCCCAAAAACCCAAATATGATGCAATTATTGAACGTGCGTTTTTTTGAACAAAAGATTGGTCAACGTAAAGAACTGCATACCCTTCATTTTCAAGAGCTTCGGACATTAGCTGTAAAAACGTCGATTTGCCGGAACCTGAAACCCCCGCTACGACATTTAAGGAATTTAAAGCTATTTTTATCGTTTGATTTTTTACGTTATGTTTTGGTCCAACCGATAAAGTCAGGAAATTTGGTTGTTCAACACTTTGCAGTTCAACATTTTCCGAAATACTAAAAGGGTCATAGTCTAAAAAATGCCTGTTTCCACAAAAAACCACATTACCGCCTTCTTTCCCCGATCCAGGACCAAGATGAACAACTGTGTCCGCTAAGCTTAAAAAATATGGGTCATGCTCGATCAAAATAACTGTGTTGTTTTTGTTGGCAAGTTGAAGCAATTTTTCAGCTAAATGATGATTATCAGTCGGATGTAAACCTGCGCTTGGCTCGTCCAGAATATACTGAAGGCTTGACAACGGGCTGCCTATTGCGGCAGCGATGGTCAACCTTTGAAACTCCCCTGTTGAAAGTGTTTTAAGTTTTCTACCTAGCGTCAAGTGTCCCAGTTTTAAATCAACCACTGTCCTCAACTTTTCTTCCAAGACCGATATGACAAAATTAATCTCGTTTCCGGATTTTTTATACCGCTCTAGCTCTGGAATGAATTCACTGACAAGCTCACTTATCTCGAGTTTAAAAAGATCTGCCAATCCAAAGCCATTAAGCTCAAACATTAACGCAGGTTTATCCAATCCGGTACTGAAACACTCCCCGCAAGGACTTTCCTTTCTGAAACGCGAAAGAAAAATTCGAATATGAGGCAGGTAGGCTTTTCCTTCGAGTTTTTTGAGTTTCGTAAGAATTCCAAAATGTTTATCGTACAATACGGTGTCTTTGATTTGAGGGGGCACGTCTGGCCAACTCAAATTTTTTAATTCCGGATTTTTTTTTAGAAGGCTCTCGACAAATCTTTTTTCTGCATGGAAGTGATCGTATTTAAGAGGTACTAAAGCTCCTTCTGCTAGGGATCTATTAGGGTCTACGATTTTTTCTAGGTCGTATTCGAGCACGTAGCCAAATCCCTTGCACTCTTTGCACGCCCCTAAACTCGAACTAGAGTCAAAAAGCTCAAAATTTCTTTCAAGAAGCAGATACCCGCACCCGCAGCTCTGTTTTTTTTGAAATTCGCGGCAATCGCTAGATGTTACTAAACATGCGTTACCGAACGAATCAAAAGCGGTCTGAACCGCATTCTTAAGATAGCTTGGGTTAGGATTTTGGTTAAATCTATCTACAATTACAAAAAGCTCGCCAGATACCTGCTCAAGTTGTTCGATCAAAACAGGTTTTCCGTCTCGCAATGCTCTGAAAAATCCTTTATTGAGCAACTTTTCTTTGGTCGCATTCCATTCTATTGAATCAGCAATTGGCAATTTTCCACAAACATAAGTTAAGTTTTTTATCAAATTATCTGACAAAATTTTTTCCACTACGGCGTGGCTTTCCATCGCTTTAACCACTGAGTGACATTTTGGACAAATTAAATCAGCAAAACACTTAAACAGTATTTTTAAGTTATCCAAAACGCCAAGAGAGCTTCCGACCGTCGAACGAGAGTTCCTTAGATTTCTCCTTTGAGCTACACACACCGAGCATCGAATGTTTTCAAGCTTTAGAACAAGAGGTTTAGCCACCTTTTCCAAAAACTGTCTCGCATATGAAGAGAATGTTTGAAAATAGTGTCTTCTGCTTTCATTGTGAATTATGTCGACAGCCAAAGTTGATTTGCCGGAGCCGCTTCTGCCGCAGACTAGAGTTATGGCATTATGGGGGATTTTAACGGAAATATTCTTGAGATTGTTTTCGCAGGCTCCATCGATAATTATGGCGTCAGTCATGTTACGACTAAAATTTGACTGTATAAATTGTAGGCGATTATGTGAAAATTTTAAAAAATGGTTTTGTGTTTTTTTATTTTAATTTTGGCAACTAAGGTTGGAGCTGAGACTGGAAGCGCTTTCAACAATTATTTACTTTTTGATTTGTTTTTTCCGCAAACCGAAACCACCTTCGAAAGTCAGAATTCTGCGGTTTTCAATGCGACAGTTGGAAAAATAGAAAAAGGAAATATCGAAGACAACACTATGTCTTTATCGCTTTCTCCAAACATACCGATTGACACAGACGGCCAGCAATCGGTACGTCTATTGTGGCAGGGCAAATGGCACTCAATAAAGCGAGAAATAGAAACTGATTTCAGAAGTCATAGTATTGGCGTTTCTTATTTACAACAGTTTTCTCAGGAAACAAAATTTGGCTTAGGTCCTTTGCTGTATTATCTTGACGCTAAAGACATTGAAAAAAGTAGTCTTGGCGCTGATTTAGCAGGTTTCATGTTAGCGAAATGGAACGAATTGCAACTGTCAGCGAAAGGATCATTTTATACACGCATTGATGACGATATTTTAGCGTCCGTCGGAGACTCCACAACTCGTAGACTGTTACTGAAACTTGGGGTTGAAAACGAAGTTTGGGAAGATCATTTATTAGGTTTTAGCCTGGAGGGAGAATCCGGCAAGCTAGGTACAGTTGCTTTGTGGCGTTTGGTTCCTGGAGTTATGTATAAGTATGATCATCAGCAAAATCTGTGGTATTTGGGATTACAATATTATTTGTGCTTTACCGAAAAAAACATCGCCGACTTGAACCAAATCTTGCCACTTCATGACCAGCAAGAAGAGAATGGAACTTTTCTCAAGGCGTCTTTAGGAACAATTTTAAATCTGGGTAAAAATTTCATTCTGGCGCCGGAGATGAATTTATACTACTTCGACGAAATAAACTTTTTAGGCTCTGTAAGTTTATCTGTGCCGTTCGATTAACTTAGGTTAAAAAGCTTTTGATTTTTTCATACAATTCTTGTTTGTTTATCGGTTTGGTAAGAACCGCGTCACAACCTATTTCAAGATATTTTTGCAATTCTTCGGGGAAAGCATGAGCGGTTAAGGCTATTATTGGAATGTTGATGTCCATTGATCGCAATTTTTTCGTTGCTTCTACTCCATCCATAATTGGCATTTGAATATCCATGAGGACGATGTCAGTTCTGGGTCTTTGTTTTAAAGCTTCGATGGCTTCGACTCCATTGTTTGCTTTTCGTATTTCGGCTTTTGTGTCTTGCAGCAGTCTCTCAACGAGCATGCTGTTGACAGGGTTGTCTTCCACAACAAGTATGGTTCTGCCTGTAAAGTTTGGCACATCGACATCTGAAAGTTGCACCTTTTTCGAATGAATTTTAAATCTCATGTGTACATGAAAGGTGGTACCTTGCCCTTCTTCGCTTTTCAACTCAATTTTACCATTGTAATGTTTGACTATTTCTTTAACTATACTAAGCCCCAAGCCGACCCCAGTTTGTCTTCTAGTATATGAGTCGTCCACTTGAACAAAAGGTTCAAAAATCGCGTCAATTTTTTCCTTAGGTATACCGACACCAGTGTCCTGAACAGTTAAGATCACATTTGCAAAATGATCATCGACAGAAACAGCTATATTCGCTTTTACATGTCCCCGATCGGTAAACTTAATCGCGTTGCTCAGCACATTGATGATTACCTGAGAGAAGCGTTTTTGGTCTCCGACTACAAACAGGGAATCCAATGTGGGTTTGTGTAATATCAGTTCTATTCCTTTCGCTTTGGCTGAGTCGACAAAAAGTGTCGCTGATGATTTAAAAGTTTGAATTAAGTCAAAGGGAGCGCTTACAAAATCGAAACGATTGTTGATGATCCTAGAGAAATCTAAAAGATCGTTCACTAAACCTAAAAGCAGGCTCGTGGAATTCTTGATTAATTCGATATCATTTTGCAACTTTCCGTCAAATTTTTCTGGGTTATTGATGGCTGTTTGCCACAGTTCCTCTGAGAGCAAACATAAAGCGTTTAAGGGAGTTCTTATTTCATGGCTTATATTCGCTAGAAATCTGTTTCTTGCTTCCGAGAGCCTTTCAAGTTGAGTCAACGCTGACCGCAATTCTTTTTGTTTTTCCAACAATTCATGAGTTCTTTCAATTACCAATCTTTCCAGATTATCGTCTCGTTGCTGTATTTCCTTGAGCATTTCGTTGACACCTGCCGCTAAAATTTGAAACTCAAGGGGCGATGATATTTGAAGTCTTTTGGAGTAGTCCTTCTCTTTTTTTACCTGCTCGAGAAACTGAAGAACACAATCAAGTGGCCCAGAAATGCGTTTATAAAGTTTGCCAGAAATCAACCAACCCAGTCCAAAAACAAGCATTAAAAGCAAACAGCAAACAAAAATAGATTGCTTGACAAAATTCCATAAATTCGATTTCGAAATGGAAATTTTAACTAAGCCGACAGGCTTGCCCGCCAAGTAGACTCTCTCGACGAATTCATAGGTTAATTCCGCTGTTTGGTGTTCAAAAATTACGGAATTCTGGATGTTGTAAACTCTAGCACCCGCAATATTAAATTCTGGATTTTTGACGATAGACTCCATGAAACTTTTTACGGTATCGTGATTGCCTAGAAACAAATCTGGCCCGATTTGATTTGCGATAAAAGATGTCAGATTATGACCAAAGCTTTTAAGGTTTTCCAAATAATAAGAGAAAAAAAGACCGTTAAGAGAAACAAGCAAAATGACTGCGGTTATGAAACTTGAGAAAATGGGAGCTTTTTTCAGGCAAGATTTTATAGATCGACCTTTACCGCATGTTCCAAATTCTGTGTTGAACATCATTAAATTATTATATAATCGATTTCTACATATATTTTCTTTAATGAGAGTTTTGAGACCAGTTATTTTATTCTTACTCCTGACAACAAGCCTCGACTCAGAACAGTTGTGCACTTCCTTCGAGTGCCAGTTGAAAGCTGCTTTACTTGTGAAATTAGTTACACTGATTCAAAATACAAACGAGATACATTTTTGCGTATCTGCTTCGAGTCCAATAAGAGACTTTATACAAACTGGTTTTGCTGAAAACAAAGCATATTTGTCAAATGTTAGTCTTCAGCTGGTAGAACGATTAGATCAAAAATGTGACGTGTATTTCTTGGACGCAGGCTTCAATAATTTAGGTATAGAAGAGCTTAGAGTTACGCAAGCGCTTTTAATTGCAAATGGTGATCATGTTCTTGGTAGGGCTCTTTCCGAAAAATGCGGAATAATCATACAAAAGGAAGAAAATAAGTTTAGGCTGGTTATCAACAAAAAAAATCTCTTGAAATCCAGAGTAGAATTGGACTCTAGTATTTTTAGGCTAGCTAAAGTAATAATTGACTAGCATGAGATTTTTGGTTTTTCTTTTCGGGCTTTTACTGGCTGAACAGGTCAGAGGTAACAAGTCTGTGTATCATTTGAGTTTGGAGGAATTATTAGAGACCGAGTTCACGTCTCTTACAAGAACTGAACGGTCTTATTTTAAAACACCGGCCTCAGTCATTGTTTTTACATCTTCAGATTTAAAAACTTATCCCGGCGAAACACTCACGGATTTACTAAGAAATGTTATTGGAGCGCAAGCTTTTGAAACTAGCAAACACGAGCAAATATTTTCTATTCGAGGCTCGGCATCTCCTTTTTCAAATAAGCTTCAAGTATTAATAAATGGTCAAAGTATCACTAGTTTCCCATTTTCTGGTGTCTTTTGGTCGGATTATGACCTTCCTCTTTCTTGGATAGAGCGTGTAGAAATATTGAAAGGTCAGCACGGAGCGGTGTGGGGTAGCAATAACGTAAATGGTGTTGTCAATATAATTTTAAAAAACAACGTGTCTGGTATAGGTAAAAATACAAATCACTGGTCGCTGGGTGTTTTTAATAAAAGACCAAGAACTGATATCTTGATGACCAAATCGTGGGAAACGTCACATTTAACCTTGATGGGAAACGTTGGATTTGAAAAAGAGAGTGATAAAACTTTTTACAGCGAATTAGACGCTTTTGACTCCTCATCGCATGCTCGCTTTGGGTCTACATTTTCGACGAGCGGTGAGGCTTCAAAATTAACTGCTCATTTATTGAGGCTTAGTTCCTCAAAAGACAGGGTTCTTCATTTATACCCGCCCGCTTTTGGTATTTACCACCGTGGTGAAGGCGACTTTCGAGGCACGCTGTTTGGCATTTCAGCGGAGAAATCATTTGGCGATTATAAATTTATTTTGTCTGGTGACCATTCCTCAACAGAAACCGAATACTCTTTTGTCTCGGTTGATGACATGACGAACGATTTCGACTTTCGAATAGTTACTGAAGGTACTTTTGCAAGATACACCGTGGGAGCAAGCATAAAACACACTTATGAGGAAAATAAAAATTCAAAAGTGTTCGGTTTTAAACCAGATGAAAGAAGTTTTATTGTTAAAAGAGTTTATGGGCAAGTTGAAAAGGATCTTTTAAATAAAACGGGAGTTGGGGTTTTGAGTTTGTCTCTTGAAGAAAACTCCTTTACCGGGACAAATCTTTCATACAATCTAAGATTTGGATACTCCTTTACTGATGATACGTTCGGATGGGTATCAGCAGGCAAGGCATATAGGCTGCCATCGAGGATCGAGCGCGATATGATTTACGCATTTAGTTTAATTCAGCTACCTAACCTCCCTCAAATACCGGCTGTAGCCTACGGCAATAATAGGGTGCTTGATGAAAACGCAGTCGGGCTTGAAAGCGGCTTAAGGCATTTTTTTACCGAATACCATTTCTTAGATTTATCATTGTTTCATTACTGGTACGATAATTTGATAACTATGTCTCCAGTCGGCAGTCTATATTTTGAAGAGTTTTACTCAGCTCCCGTTTTGCCGTTTAATTTAGAGAACAATGGTAACGGCAAAGCTTACGGTGCAGAAATAACAAATAGAATTCAGCCTAGCGATGTTTTTGACCTTGACTTGGGATATGCCTTCATTAAAGCGTCAAGCGAACTATCAGAACAGGAGAAGGATGACAGCTTTGTTGTTGAGCCTGAATTGAGAACTCCAGAGCACTCTTTTTTGGTCCGTGGAACTTATTCCTTCCGTGAGAACTTTTCATTCGTTTCGCTTTTAAGATATTGGTCTCCGTGGGATCACGGGCGCTCAAAACCGTTATGGACTTTAGATGCCGGTTTTGTAGCCACTTTGAGTGAAACCAGTGAAATAAAACTTATTGGAAGAAATTTGATTAAGAGCGAGCCGTTTGAAACAGTTTCATTTCAGGCAGGATCTGTAGAGACTGATGTGCCTAGGGAAATTGGCGTTTATTACACTAAATACTTTTAGCGAAAGGACCGGTTTAATTGAATAAATGACGTACAGCTATCTGTTATTCCTGGTTGTTGTTAACGTTATTGGGGGAGTAATCGGAAAATTAGTCACGTTAAACGCATTTTCTCCAACACAACTCTTTTTCACAATTAACTGGTACCTATTTGGCATTTTGGCTCTTTTCCCTCTGAGCTGGTTTTTATTCCTTAAAAGCCTTCAACACTTTCCACTTTATTTAGTAGTCACAGTCTCAACGATTGGCACGGTAGTGACAGGCTCCGTAGTCGGCATTTTGATTTTTAAAGAGAGTGTTTCAGTTGGCAAAATAATTGGCATAGTTCTAGCTCTTACAGGTGGCATATTAATTTTAAAAAGCTAATTATTGATCTAGTTGCTCGTTAAAGATATCTTTATGCCTGGTGGCTACTTACATTTCTTGACATACACATCGAGAAGCCTTGGTTGAGCGTTCGTTTTTTTTCGATCTTTGGGATTAGTGAAACTAGTTTTTTGTCGGTAACTAAAACATAAAGTTTTAATTCGAAAACTTTTGCCAGTATATCTACTTTTTCTTGATTGGCTGAATAACCAACACAAGCTGTCTTCCCTGAATTTCTTCAGTTCGACTTTCAACTGTTCCCTTTGAAGATAGTCTTTCGACGATAAAGTCTAATTTTTTTTGACCTAGTTGATTAAAATTCAGTTCTCTACCTTTAAATCTCATATTGAAACGAACCTTATTTCCTTCGTCCAAAAACTTTTCAGCAAGCCTAATTTTTGTTTCCAGATCCCCCACATCCGTGTTGTAACGCAATCTTATTTCTTTGACTTCAATAACGGATCTTTTTTTCCTTGCTTGAGCTTCCTTCTTCTGCTCCATATACTTGAATTTGCCATAGTCCAGGATTTTGCAAACTGGCGGCGTTGCATTCGGAGCAACTTCAACCAAATCCAAACCTTTCTCTTCAGCCAATGAAAGAGCCTCATCAATTTTCATAATTCCAAGTTGCTTTCCATCAGTGTCAACCACCCTGACCTGGTGAGCCTTGATTTGTCTATTAACCCTGTAGTTAAGCGACACCTTGAGAACTTAGACCAGTTTAACGTTTCTTAATTCCTCGACTACCAAGGAAGGCAGATTTCGAATAACCGTTTTAGAGAAGTTTTCAATAGCGTGTCTGGCTTCTTCAAGGTTTCTTAGGCCGAGGCGGTGATTCAGAACTGGAAAAACCAGATCGGTAAAATCTTTGTCAGTAGCAAAATTCCTGCCGTTTAAAAGAGCTTTTGCCTGTATCGCTCTTTTAAGAAGAACCAAAGAGCGCGTCGAAAGACCGTAACCTATGGAGTCGACCCTACTGCGAATTCCTACTTCCAAAATAGCTTTTATTATAGCAGAGCACACATGCACTCTGTGAACATTTTCTCTAAAAACTATGAATTCATCTAAATCGAGTACCGGTTGCATGTTTTCAAAATTCGAAATTATGACATGTTCATCTTTTATTATTTCTTCCTCTACTTTTGGATCAGCATAGCTCATTGGGATCCTTAGGAGAAATCGGTCAAGTTGAGCAATTGGCAATGGATGAGTTCCCGCGATATCCAAAGGATTTTGAGTCGCTATAACAAAAAAAAAATCTGGCAAGCGATATGTCTCATTGTCTATCGTTACCTGTCCTTCAGCCATCGCCTCAAGCAGAGCCGACTGAACTTTAGGGCCCGCCCTGTTTATTTCGTCGGCAAGAAGAATATTTGTGAAAATTGGGCCCCGTACTAAATTAAATGCCCCAGTACTTGGATTAAAAACGTTAACCCCTGTGATATCGGAAGGGAGAAGATCGGGAGTAAACTGAATACGCTTAAAAGTTGGGAAGTCGGGCTTATTTTTTTTAAACACTCTTGCAACACATTTTGCCAGCAGAGTTTTCCCACTACCAGGAAGATCTTCGATCAAACAGTGACCCCCGGCAAGTATCGCGGTAAAAACCAACTCTATGGTATCCCTTTTCCCCCGAATGACTGTCTCAATCATGTCAATAGCTTTTCCAATCCGCTCTATCATTAAAAAGTCAAACAATTAATATAGAATATTAAACCACTTAAATTCCACACAAAGTATAATTGGATATGTGGGAAAAAGCATTGTTATATGTTGGGGAAAAAGAACCCCTATAGGATCGTATGGAGGCTATTTTAAGGATATTTCAGCGATTGAACTGGCAAGTGTTGTTCTCAAACAACTTGGCGAAGACATTCCCCAAGCAAGAACTCGAGCCTCTGACATTATTGTTGGAAATGTTTTAAGCGCTGGACTTGGTCAGGCCCCGGCTAAACAAATTTTGATTAGAGCCGGTTTTCCACCGTCAATTCAGGCTCAGTTGGTCAATAAAGTTTGCAGTTCAAGTCTCGAAGCCCTGAGAATTGGATATAACTTAATTAAAGCAGGTTCCGCTGACTGTGTTATTTTATGTGGTACGGAAAGCATGTCAAAAGCACCTCATTTGTTGAATGGTTTAAGGTTTGGAATAAAATTCGGCAAATCAGAGTTGCTGGATCACATGCTTTATGACGGACTTACTAACCCGTATGACATGCAGCTAATGGGACAATGTTGTGAAAAGGGAGCGAGAATGCACCGGATCTCGCGGGATGAGCAAGATGAATACGCAATACTGTCATACAAAAGAGCGCAAGATAGTAACATAAATAATTACTTTGCCGACGAGATTGTTTTGGTTGACGTAAATGGAATAGAGATAAGACAGGATGAAATTCCTTTCAAGGCCGATTTTGAGAAATTAAAAACATTAAAACCAGCCTTTGAAAAAAACGGCACAATTACCGCAGGTAACGCATCAAGCTTGGCAGATGGCGCATGCGTTGCTTTGCTTGCTACCTACGAAGTTTGCAAAGAACTTGGAGCTGACCCGATTGCGGAACTTGTGGCTTTTGGCAGAGGCGCGACTACGCCTGAAGAGTTTTATTCTGCTCCTGTGCTGGCTATCAGGGACTGTTGCGAAAAAGCAAACATAAAATCGAGAAACATAAAAATTTTTGAAGTAAATGAAGCTTTTTCGCTCGTTCCTCTTTTGGCCCAGAAAGCGCTGGATTTGCCTCTTGACATTTTGAATGTCCGTGGAGGAGCGGTCAGCCTTGGCCATCCTATCGGCATGTCAGGACTACGAATTGTTATAACTTTGATGAATATCATGAAAGATTACAATCTTGAAACTGGTATCGCCAGTATATGTAATGGCGGTGGCGAAGCGGTTTCGGTTCTTTTAAGGCTTGCCCGGTGAAAATCAGCATAAAAATCGATAGGTCGATTATAAGCAGTCTTCGCAGAAGGCAACTACAAATTGACCGACGCACAAGAAGCTTGGATCTAGGTTTGAGAAGAAGTCTTTACAAAGGTTACGGTTTAGAGTTTGAAGACTATAGAGAGTACACTGCCGGTGACTCCATAAAACATATAGATTGGAAAGTTTACGGCAGAACCGAAAAACTTTACTTGAAGCTTTTTTCAGAAGAAAGAAGGACTGTTATTGCCGTGGTTTTGGATCTGTCGAGGTCTATGTTTTTTTCCGAAGAGAAAATATCCCACGCATTTAACATAGCTGTCGGATTAAGCGCTCTAGCTTTGTTAAACCGAGACAAAGTGTATTTAAGGTTGGGTGAAAGAGCCTTCACCTTTGACCAATTCAATCATCTCTTAACAAAATTTTCTATGATACAGCTTGAGGCAGGGTTTAAAGGGTTTGATCAGCTCAGCCTTGAAAACTTGCCACGTGATCCGTCCAAGGTTTTTGTGATCTCTGATTTTTTTGAAGAACTAGACACGGTTAGGAAAAATTTCAGCATTATAAGTAGAAAACAGTTTGATATCTGCGCCATCCAGATCCTTGACAAATCCGAGCTGCATCCTGACTTTGCAAAATGGTCTTTTGTTAAAGACTTAGAGAATGAGCGAGAGTTGCCAGTCAATAAAGCCCTTGAAAGGGAATATTCCAAAAATTTGGTCAACCATATTAAGACGCTCAAAAAACTTGCGTTTCTATATAAAATACGCTTTGTCTCGCACAGCACCAACGATGATTTAGCTAATTTTTTCCTCAAAAAGCTCTTAAAGGAAAAAGTGTTACGATGATAACTTTTTTGGCTCCGCAATACTTTTTTGTCGCTCTTTCTGCTGCAATCATTCTTTATGTAATTTACAAACACCTCAAGCCAACACGATCGTTTTTATTTTCAGCGACAATGTTTATCCCTACAGTAGAAAAGACTTTCCGGTATACTTTTCCTCTTAGAGCTTTTTTTGATTTCTTGCCAATTTTTTTCTTAACTCTTGCATTAGCGCAGCCGAATAAAAAGACAGTTCAGTACACAGTTCTTTTCGATAACTCACTCAGTACAGGATTTATTGCGGAGCCTGGATCAGACAAAACAATCTTAGACCTTTTAAAAGAGTCCGCAATAAACTTCCTGAGACAACTTAATGTAGGAATGATCTTTGTTATTAATGCATGCACGCTGGAAAGTAAAACCTTTGGCAGTAATGTAGAAGCAGAAAAGCATATTTCATCCTTAAAAGTCGACAGTTGTAAAGACAATCTTGACAACCTTTATACTCAGTCAAAAGGGAAGTTGGTTGTTTTCTCTGACAAAAGCTTGACTTGTGTAAACTGTGTCGTCAAAACAATTCGAACTGGCAATCTCTCAAACATCACAATTAGTTCGGTCGAATTCGGCAAAAATTTGATAAAAGTTTCTGTGAGATGCAATTTTCCGATGAGAGACACCATCGAGATACACGGCTCTGACGGCAAAGTCGTATCACACCAAATCTTTTGCAAAGATAAAGTAACGGTAGAAATTGAAACCGAAACTAAGCCAGAACTAATTAAGCTTGTCAACGGTGGTTACAATAAATTTGACGATATCAGACTTTTAAAGGAAAAAATTTTTTATGATCACAACTCTTTCGATTTCCTATTGAAAGGGTTTGAGTTTTCAAATCAAGCTGAATTAAAAGTAAAAAATCTGATATATCCAGGCCAACTTGAGCAAAACACAATTTACTACATTAAAAATAATGATCACCGAAAAATCGAGGCAAAAATAATCGATGTGGAGCTTGCGAGTTTCCTCGAACGACCAATTTTGCAGGTTGTGGGAGCTCATCACACTCATATATCTTTGCCGGTCAATCTAATGTTTTCAAAAATTGGAGAGGCCAATGGATCAGACATGCTTTTTTCCCCAAGTTTAAATTCAATAATAATTCCGTTTGATTTACCTGAAAGCGTAAATGTTGATCCTGTTAATAAAGTATTTTTTTTAAATTTGCTCGACTATTTGCGCCAAAAGAAACAAAAATTTTATCATGAGGAAAGTTTTCCGCCTTCGGTTTCAACAACATTAATAAATTATGAAACGGAAATTCAGGAAACCTTTCCTTTCTGGAAAAATTTTGTTATTGCGGCTCTTATTGCAGCGCTAATCTTTGTTTTATTGACTGTAAAAGAGTGAGAAAGATCATTGGACTCGTCTTCCGCGTAGGTTCGTTGATAACAATATACCTCGCTTTAAACCTTAATATAGTGGACATGTCTGTCAGCGGCGTCAATTATCATGTTGGACCTTCCAAAGGAGATGAAAAATTAGCCAGGCATTTAAAATTGGAGACCTATACTCAGGTTAAGTCTGAGAAGGATTTAGGGCTAGTCGAAGGGCCCTTGTTGTCTGATTTTTATTTTTCTGAAATTAACCCTTTTCGTATCTTCAATGGAAATCAAAAAGTCATAAGAGTTAATTCATGCCAATCAGAGGGCAGAATTTTAGAAGTAATCTATCCTGCATTTAGATTTGTCGGAGACACAGCAACTTTGTTAGTAAGAGTTGACCCCTGCGACAACAGCAATTCTGTTCTTGAAATACAAAGTTCTGAAGGAAGGCAAACTTTTACTGTGTCAACGCAATCTACCATTGAGTTTACAAGCAACGAAATTCAAGAAGGCGATAATTGTTATCGATTGTCCTTTTTTTCCTCAGTTGAGGAAATTTGCATTAAAGGTCTCAAAAAAAAAGAGGTTATCGTTGTAGGTCATCAGCGGGAAGTTTTACCGATCTTAAAAATATGGCCGGAGTTAAAACACGTTGAAAACTTGGCAGATTTATACAGAAACAATGGCAGCGCCTTTTCAAAACTAATATTAATCAACCAGCCAATTGACAAAATCGAAAGACATGTCAATCAACTCAAAAAGTTCGTTTTGAATGGAGGCGAACTCGTGGTAGTGGGTGGCAACAATAGTTTTTCACATGGCAAGTACGAAAACTCGGATTTTGAGGCTATTTTGCCCGTTTTTTCCAATAAAATCGAACAAAAAGCTGACAGAATGTCCATGGCCGTTTATTTATTGGTGGATAAAAGCGGTTCTATGCGTGTTGACAACAAAATTGAGCGGGTGAGATACGCTTTGAAAACAGTAATTCGTTCAATGCGAACTGGAGATTATCTTGGTATCATAGGTTTTGATGTTGGCCATTTTGTGGTGTTTCCATTGACACGCTTAACCGACGACAGAGAACACCTTCTCCATAGAACTGATGCGTTGAGGGGATGGGGAGGCACCGATCCAGTGTCTGCGATGATTATTGCCAAGTCCGAACTGGAAAATCTAAAAGGTGTCGGAGTAAAGCACATGATTATTTTGACAGACGGGGAATTTAAGGGCGATCCTAACCCTATTCTAACTGCTGGTCAGTTGATTGCTAACTCAAAAATAACCATATCTGGAATTTTGGTGGGAAGGGAAGACAGCAAGATATTAAGAAACATAGTTTCTTACGCCAACGGAAATTACTACCACTTGCCCGATCCTAGCGCTGCGCCTGAAGTGTTTTTAAAAGATATTTATCGCCAGCCCACCAAAAATGAAAATCAAAAAAAAAGCTACAAAATCAGGTGGGCTAGCCCAGATTATGTTGCAAAATTATCATTTTTGCCACCCTTGTCTTTTGTTAATAACGTAAAGGCTAAGCCCGGGACCGAGGCGATTGTTGAGACTCAAGAAGGTGCTATGCCGGTGGTTACAAAATGGAACTTAGGTAAAGGGCATGTAATCAGCATTGCCACAGATCTTTCAGGTAACCTTAACCCCGAGCTAACCTCATGGCTAGATTACCCTGAGTTCTTAAAAGTAATATTTGAAATACAGTCTTCTCCTTTGTATGAAATTATTGTAAAAAAAATCGGAAGGTTTTTCTTAGTTAGCCGTCACAGCTCTTTTGATTTCGTGTCTGAAGATCAGTTTCGATATGACGCTTCAATGTTAGATATGGACAAAATTGTGTTAGAGAATGACATGGAAAAAATTATACTTACGCTAAAAAGACCCGGAAGAACTAACTTTTTTATCAATGACCTTGAAGTTATGAGCCTAATTGCCAATGACGCTCATTTTCATTCCAATGAGGGCTTACAGCAAAATATAACTCTTGTTGACGAGCTTGTAAAGCTCAGAAAATTATCTCTGCTTCCGGATAATCATAAGCATGCAAAAAAAAATGAGAAACCGAATATTTTGCTGATGTTTGTTGCTATTATTCTTTGGCTTTTGGGAGCTTTATCAGAACAAGGTGTTAGGCGATATTAAGAAAAAATACGGCTTTACAATCCTTGAAACCTTATTGGTGGTTACTATAATCTTGACAATCTATTTGGTATTTTCCGGATCGATCTTTGACATTAGTCACCTTAGAAGCCAGTCTAAAATCGAGGAATTTTTGGCAAACATAAACTATTCGCTTCTAAGGGCTCAGGTTGAGAAGAAAACATTCGTTTTGATTTTGGATCTCGAAAAGCAGGAAAAACTATGGCTTGAACTTAAAAAATCCCAAACCTTGGGATGTTTGGAAGATAATGAACTTGCCTGCAAATTCATTCAGTTACTCGTTCCAGCAGTACACGATGATATTCTATCAGTACAGTCAAAAGATAATCTTATCAACGATAAATTTACTGTCATTTCGCGTGAAAAATTAAAATTTTTTGATCCTGAAAAAAAAATCTACATCCTAGGGTACGATCAAAACGACATTCGGGGGGACTTAGTTCAGGAATACAAAATAAATGGCAGACCGATTTTTATCAAAGTCAATCCCATTTTGAGGTTAGCATCGGTCAACTATGAAAGGGCTGACGTTAGCTGAAGTCTTAATTGCCCTAATTGTCGCAATTATTGGTTATGGAGTATTTGTTTCCGCGCAGGGGTTCTTGGTTAAACAAACCTTGGACACCTCAGACATAATTATGGCTTCACGATTGGTATCCGACATATATGTCTTATACGAAACCATTGAACCAGAAAAAATTGAATTTGAGGGAACAGCAAAAGACTTTTTCGCAAAGTTTAGGCTTCCCGAGAAAATTCTTTCTGACCACGATTTTGATTCTTTCACTGTAGAAATTTTTCAGGACAGCAAACCTGTTAATCTTAAACAGGAGATTCAGGTTCCAATTCTTAATTTTGAGATTACTTCCAAAAACGGAAGACTTTTCACCTATAAAGTGGTAAGAAGAAGCCGTGACAAGTAAAGGCTTAACCTTGATAGAAATTTTAATCGCTTTGGTTATTTCGATTATTTTAATAGGGGGATTAATAGCCTATGTTTTCACGTCAGTGAGTTACGTAAATGACCTAAACAGAAGACTGGAAGTTTTAGAGCTTGAGAAATCAATTTCTCAATTTTTTGAGCGTCAATTTGCTTCCGCGGTTTTAATTGTGCCAAGCAGGACTTCGCAAATTAAAATTGGCACCTCAATATACCTAATACCGAGGCGGATTGACCTAGATGAGGGCTTTCATTACATAAAAAAGGCTGATCCTAGATCTGGCGTTTTCTTCAACATGGCTACGATCAAGGTCAGAGACGAAAGCCTTTTGCTTAATGAACGGCCCATACGAGAGAATGAAATATCATCAGAAGGGCAAGTTATTACAATTTTAGGCGGGGTAAAGCGGGCAAATTTTCTTTTTTATGATGAAAATGCCGACTCACCCATAGGACTCTGGTTCCCGGAGTGGAAGAACCAATCCCTTCCTCCTTTGATCGCAGTTAGCCTCCTTGCGTCTCACAAAAATGGGAAAATTAAATTTTTCAAAATCTTCAAAACGCATGAAACGGTTTACAACTAGTCATTGATGGTTTAAGGTTAATACAATATTTTGGGTGAAACTTGCTGTCTACTATGTAGAGGAGAAAAATCTCGCTAAAGCATTCATTTTGGAAACCTCTACAGGTAACCTGTTTGAAGTAGAACCTGACTATCATGGCATTTCGAAATGTGACGCGGGGATCGTTATTTTTAACTCAACGGACTTCATTACTGTGCCGGTAGAGGTTCCGCCTGTTCGACATGAAAAACAAAAAGCGCTTGTTATAAGAAACTGTTTCATCGATGAACCTTTGTTCGAATACTCGGACCTTGTAACAAGCCTACCTGATAAAGGGTTGCACGGCGAGATAGGTATAGGTATTATTTCGGCAGATTATTCGAGCTTTCTAAAAAGCATAAGCGAAAAAGTGACAATCATTTCGATTCTACCTCTTGAAGCGATAGTTGCGCCTATTTTGGATAATGGAAACTTTATTATACGGTTTCAAGGATACGTTAAATTTTTGTCGGTTGAAAACAAGATTATTAAAGAAAGTTTTAGGTTAAGCGGGTCTCCTATAGATGAGATGGTTGATTTGCTTACCAAAAAGAAGGGTCATATCGAAAACTTTGACTTTACAGAAACAGTGTTCCATAGATTAATGCGGGAATTCTTTCAATCTTATTTTAGAAAGTTTTCCACAAATCTTGAATTTCGGGAGCCAATAAATAGATTAGAAGACTGGCTGTTTGTAATGAGGCTCTCCCGTACACATCAAAAATCTCTGGCTTCTTTATTGCTAATTTTCGGGCTAATTTTTGTAATTTTATTTCTTCACAAAACAGTTAATTTCGCTCTTGTAAAATATTTTTCTTCAAGTGTAATTCATGTCTCAAACAGTCACGAAGCAAACAAAAAAGTGGAAGAGTTAAAGCAGGAACTTACCAGGTTAGATCAAGATATTGCCCAATTGGCTGTTTTAACTTACCCAAACATATTTGCAGTTCTTGCAAGCTTGAGCAAGCTTTTGCGTTCTCCTGTTGAGTCAATTGAATTCGCTCCCCCTAAACTCGTAATCTCAGGGACTGCAGGCGAATATTCAACTATCGAAAATTTGAAGAAAGAATTGCTAAGAGAAAGGGAACTTTTTTGCGGCGTTAAAGTTGAAAATATCAAAGATTACAGGAACCAGAAAAAATACACTTTCGAGGTTGCTTTATGCAAGGCATCCTGAAAAAGGCTTTTGGGAAGGCCAGGCTTTACGTGCGGCAGCTTACGAAACGGGAAATTTACTTACTGTTAATGCTTGTCGCTATTGGAGCAACGTTCTTGGCAAGATTTGTTGTAACATCAATTCTGAGTTTTTACGGTTACCTTGAAGCGGAAACGCGCGCTCTTCGTAACTCGTTTGACACCTTTAGCGTGCTTGAGTCCCGCAAGGTTTTTTTGGAAACGGTGAAAAAATCTCTTGAAGACACGTACAAAAACTTTATCTGGTTTAATCCTGAGGTTGGCGAATTATCGAAATTCGAAGAGATAAAGACAAAAGTGTCAAAAGACGGACTTTCGATAGATCAATTTAGAGTTGAGACAGTTTTAACCGGAAAATTTAGTGAAGCTCTCGCAAAAACGGTATTCAGAATTTCTTTTCAAGCCAACAAACTTTCTGCGGTAAACCAATACTTGAATCATCTTCTTACTGGGGAGTTCAAGGCTCTGCCGTTAAAGGTTCGTATCGACAAAAAAGCGTCCAATGATGGGCTAATCGTTACATTGGAAGTTTTAATTTTAAAATCAAAGGAGCAATGATAAAGACCATTTCCGTCTTTCTCATAGCGCTTATTTTATTTGTAGCTTTTATTATTGCTATATTCCTAGATCGATCGGCTATTTTTTTTGAAACAAGAGGCATTGAATTAAGTGGATTTTCATTAGATTTTTTCCCAGACCCCGGCTTTAAGATTACCGTTGAAAAGGTCGGCAACGTTTACTTGGGAGCTAGGTTAAACTTGACGTTGAAGGGACTTTCCCCGCTTAGATTTAATTTGTACTTAAACTGGGGTCCGGTAACAGGCAATGCGGTCATAAAACAAATAGGCACTTTGCGTTATCTTAAGGGCGTTTCACAGGCATGGCTACCGATCTCAGGTTCTGGTAGTATCGGTATAGCCAAAGTGCAGGCTGATTTTGAGGGTATTTTAGATAGTCCGCAGTCTATTTTAAATATCATAATCAGTAACCTCGAGCTCAAAATTGAAAACCCATTTAACGTCGATCTAAATGGCAATTGTGGTGGTGCAGTAAACTTTAGGACCGACTTTTTCTCGTTGCACTGCGAATTTTCAGACGGCTCAAAATTTTCAGCCCTTCTAAAAAATCCTACTTTTGACGGCAAATTTATCAACAGAATGGAGTTTTCCAAAGTTCTTCGCATTCTAGATGAAAAATTTTGGGTTTCAAGAAAATTGGAAATGCTAAATGAAGTTTCTGTTTTTTATTTAAAGGGCAATGTGTATAATCCTCAATTGATTATAGCCGAATAGATGTTAACGTTTTGGGCAGTTTTAGCGGGGATTATCCCTTGTTTTATTGTTTACTTATTAATAAAAAAAAAATTATCAAGCTCCCAAGACTTAAAACATTTTCAAGAAGCTTTAGATAAAATCAATAATCAGTTAAGCGCCCTTGAACAAATAGATTTCTCACTTCTTTTCCCGAGGGAAGCCTTTGAACAGTTGAAGGAAAGAAAAGAAAAAGTAAAAGGTGAGATAGACGCTATAAGGGCGGAGCTTACGGCAATAGATGAAAAAATAAAATTGCTTAACGCTAAACTGGAAGAAAAAGAAAAATATCACCAACAGTTGAAACTTCCGGATCCACAAGTTGAAACTGAAACGAGTAACTGTATAGTTGCTCTCACCGAAGCCATCGAGTCGTTTTCTGCCATGGAAAAAAGTTTTGCGGAGCTATTGTCTGAAATTGAAAACCTTGGTGAGCTCGACCCTCAGAGGCTGCCTTTTAAGCAGAACTTAAACGACTACGCTTTGGAACTCGGAAGTGTCTCAAGAGCCATTCTTCTCCTTCTTAAAGACTTAAAGGAAAAACTCCTGAGTCTTAAAAGCCAGATTGATGACTTGGAAGTCGAGTTTGCAAAACTTCTTGAAAGGCAGGTATCGCAATAAAACTTGACCAAGGGACTTTGTGGTAACATAATAACGATTTTAATTGCTCTATTTTGCAGTGTGAACCTGAAACTTGAGCCTTAAGTGGTAATTGCTCTAAACCATAGGGCATAAACTTAATCAATGTTGTAAATTAAAAAATTTTTTTGAAATCAGGAGTTTCTTCCCACAAATTTTTGGTAGTATTTTAGAGATCAGAACGCTTCATAATTTTGATCTTTATTCAACAAAAGTTCTTAATATGGCACAGATTGCATTATTAATTCAATTATAGGAATCGGGTTCACGAAATTTCCAGACTTGTCGAACATCATAAGGTAGCAAACCCGGAGCGTCTGTCTGTTATGGGACCGACAGTTTTAGAGAACGTCAAAACACCTTTCGTTTTTCAGGGAGAAGTGGGGATTATATATCCCACAGCGCGCCAAACAGGAATAGGCATGATAGGGCTTGGACCTTGCGTTGGAGTTGGTCTGAGGTTCAAAATTATTAACGAAAAAAAGGGCGATAAGAGTGAAATTTTGGCGCTAGCGCATTTTGATGCTGGGAGAGACATTAATACCACCTTCAACCTCATCAAGAACGAAGTCGAAGGGTGGTGTAAAAAGAATGGATTTAAAGTGGACGCTTGCGATATTTATTTGAACGGTGGACAGGTTTGGCGGGATACATTTGGCACATCAGCTAAAGAATATCTGGACATAGTAACCTGCGTCAGAGATTTGCGTTCTACATACCCTCGAGGGAAAACATACGTTTTAGAGTTGCCGCTAGATCGTGAAAGCTAGTCATCAAGCTTAGCTCTTATAAGAGACTCGCGGTTCGCGCATAGCTACGAGGTGTATCCGAAGATGAAGGAGAAATCAAGGTCAAACAATTGAGAGTTATGGTCGATGGACTCTTGAAAAAAAAGCCACTTAGATTGGTTGTGTTTAAATGATTGAACTTTAGAGTTAACTATTCCATATTTTTTAATTCACCCTAAAGGTTCCTCACGTGGATAGTAAAACTTGTCTCTTAAGACTACACGTGGAAAAAACGTTAAAGCATCTTACTGTAATTTCAAAACAAAAGTACTACCTTGAGTACAGCCAAAAGAATTTTTCCTGCATAGATACACTTTACAATTTCTAGTATTACCAATGATTAAGCCGTACAGAGCATTCAACAATTAATTCTTGTGAATTTTTGTAGTGTTTTCTATGTTCGCTGTTGTTTATCTACTGTTTCGTGGTATTGGTTTCCGACAGAATGCTTTAAATTTCTTATAAGCTCTCTAAACCAACAGACCGGAAAACGATGAAAACATAAAATTAAAATTTCACACAAAACAGTCACAAATAGAGGAATCTTTTAGTCTCCAAAACATGACCCAAGATATTCTCATACAATCAAAGTTTTCTGTGGGCTTGACGATACTATTTTGCTAAACTGACACCATGAAGTTAATTACAATTAATGGTTTTTCTTTAAACTATGAAGCTATTAATGCTTCGTTTGACAAATACCAGACAAGGTTTTTAGAGGTCTTAAAATTGATGTTGAATCTTGAGGCGGGAGAAAAAGCAAACAAAACTGAGGACAGAATGGTCGGGCACTATTGGTTGAGAAATCCAAAAATTGCTCCAGATTCATCAATATGTGACGCCATTTTAAGTGAGCAAAAAAAAATTCAAACCTTTTTTAGAGAATGTGATTATGAGAACCTTTTTTATGTCGGAATTGGAGGTAGCGGCTTAGGCCCAGCTTTAATATTTGATTGTTTCAAACACAGAACTTCAAAAAAAGTAATCATATTTGATAATGTCGACCCTGAAGGAGTAGCTATAAATCTTTCCGGACAAAATCTTTCAAGGACACTTGTTTGTGTAACATCTAAAAGTGGAACAACAACCGAGACGCTTGTCGTAAAAGACTTCCTAAAAAGCGCATTTCAAAAACAAGGATTAGTTTTTGAAAATCACGCAGTAGCAATAACTATGGAAGAAACCCCGCTTTGGAAGGAGGCGTCGTCTTGGCTTACAAGATTTAAAATCTGGGACTGGGTGGGAGGTAGAACCAGCATATTTAGCGCTGTTGGGCTATCCGTTTTATGTTTTCTTGGCCTAAACGATACTGCATTTTTGGAAGGAGCCGCTTTTATGGACACTCAAACAAGGCTTAACAACCTTTTTAACAACCCTGCAGCCATTATAGCGTATGCGCTAGTCTATTGCCACGAGCTTGGGAAGAAAAATCTTTGCATTTTGCCTTATTCGGACAGACTGCAACTTTTTTCCAAATACCTTCAACAGTTATTCATGGAGTCGTTGGGTAAGACACGGCAGGATGGCGAAAAGTTCGGGGTGACCGTTTATGGCAACAAAGGCACAACTGACCAACATTCATTCGTGCAGCAATTGCGTCAGGGCATCGACGATTTTCTTGCCATTTTTATTCGTAGACTTGAACCGGAAATATCAATTGACGACTCATGCTTGCAGTATGAAATGGATAGATATCTAGACGCGTTTTTTCTAGGCACTCGCAAAGCTCTGAGTGAAGCGAAAAGAGAACACGTCACATTAACAGTGCCGTGCATAGACGAATATTGGCTAGGATCCCTAATAGCTTTATTTGAGCGAGTGGTTGGTTTTTACGCGTTTCATTTTGATATTAATGCTTATGATCAGCCCGGCGTGGAAGCTGGAAAGAAAGCCGCCAAAGAGTTTTTGGAAAATAAGACTAATCTAAAGGAGATCTTATAAACTGTCTATGTGGTACGCCTTTATACTGACTTGGCGAACAAGCGTTTTAAATGAGAAAAACGCAGAGACTCGCCTAAGGTTGCAATGCAACAAATTCAAAAGGTCCTACTAAGATTATTATCAGTTCAGACACTTGATAACCAGGTTAGCCGTTATAACTAACTTTTGGCCTTTAAATACTAAATTAAAGAGCTGACTAACAATCCCAAATATCTTGTAACTAGGGTCAAATTTTTGCAATTTTTTAATTAAGATCTAAATTTTTATTGGCGCTCTAAAAAAAACGACTGGGCCCATGCTAAACGATAAAAATATGGACAAAAACTTATTTCAAAGATTTTCCGTAACCTTAATTAATTATTCCCACAATTCTAAAAATCAACTTGACTTCGATAAATCAATTTTACTTTTTTTAAAATTACTCGCAAAAGTTTAATCTGAATTTTTTACTATGCAAGCTTCGTATCTGGCAATTTATAAAGCTTCAAAGCCTTTTTCAACAAAAATTTCCACTATTTGTTTTTCTTGCAGAGAAGGGTTTTCAACTAAGAGGTGACCTATGAAATTCCGAATTAATCGCCTCCCGTTATTAGACACAACCTTTTCAGGGTATGTTTCAAAAATTTTTTCTCTTATCTTATCTGCCACTCTAATAATATTCAGCGAAAGACCTTTTGTTGCCTGTAACGCAACGCAGATTTGTAATGCAGCCTTTAAAATTAGGACGTGATGGCTATAAGCGCTGATCAAAACACCTTGATTTATCTCTTCAATAAATCCAAGAGAGTAAGCGGTTTCAACCAATTCCTTGACTGTAGTCACTCTTTGTGTATCTTCTCCAAGCGACAACAATACGTGCGGACGATTTGAAAGTATCGACTTGATTTCCTCAATGCTTGTTTCAAGTCCAAATCTTTGAAACGTATCAGTAAGCGATTGAATTTTTTTCTCAATCGATCCAGCGCTTTGCGTTAAAAACCAAGGATATTTGGAAAATAAAACTTTAATCTCAGGGTCACGAAACCCTACGTCTCTTAGGACTTGTTTTACCCCCTCTGTTTCAAAAATTACCTCAGGTCTAAGGATTCGGGGAAATTTCAACAAAGCTTCTCGGACAGCCAATGTTGTTACAAAGCCGTTTTCTCTTAGATAAGGCCTAAGTTGATTGTTGAAAAACCATAGTAATCCGTATTCTTTGCTCTCGGACGGATATATTAATTCTTTGTTGCCTTTTAGCACTTCTTTAGCTTGTTCTATCGTGAAGCCAAGAGATAGTAACAATTTAGTCGATTCCTCTAACCCGCTTAAATCTTCAAGGCAAGACGCTTCCGCGAGTAGTTCCAAATCCTGAAGTACAGAAAAGGTGAGATCTCTTACATCAAAGTTTGATGGCAAACTAAGTAATGTTTGGGCAGTCGAGTGTTTGAGCCTGCCAAAATTGTCGTTTTTACCTTGAACTTGGCTTAATTCAGAAATCTGCCAGTTAATCCTTCTTTGTTTTGCCCGAACCCCTGCAACCAGCACCCTGGAGAGCCTTAAAATACTAGCTACCTCTGCTAATACTTCATGGCTCTCTATATCTTCATCTTCAATTGACGCAATTCGGCTCAGTTCTATGAAAAAATTTCCCAGTTCACTAAGCAACTCGGCGATTTCGTCTGGTCGCAAATGTTTTTCTGCAATTAATCGTCTTACAAGACTCGCTGGGGAGCACATTTTTCGGACATTAGTTTGTCCATCTTTTGCCAACATGGTTGACCCTTCCTGAGCTTGTATTTGCTGATCAACGTAAGCCGGTAGAAACTCATATCCTAATTCTTGGATTTTTTTTCTCACTTCATCCTTAGTTAAGGGCATTTCCTGGAGCCTAAGAACAACCGAAGAATCCGGATCAGTATCTATTCCCTTAAATGAAAATAATATTTCCAGGCTGCCATCGATTTGACTGACTTCGCCACGAGCAAAAGCATCCCCTAAAACATGTGAGCCTTTGACGCTGGACTCAAAAAATGGTTCATTTGCCCTTAAAATTTCGACGGCTGCTTGAAAGCTTGATATTTCTCCTCTTAAATATCTGCTAAGCGTTGCCTCAAGATTGTTCTTCAACTCTTGAGTTAGATCTTCTGAAACCTCCACCGGGATTTTTTGGCGAAATTCGATACTCGATTCCTCAGCTAACAACACGTCTTCAAGCTCTCTCAATAATCCCTGCCTGAATTCAATTGATCCATTTGAGGCAAACTTTGCAAACCTAACGAGATCTTCAAGGGAGTCGAACGACACTGAACAGAAAAGTTTTTCAAATGAGCTTATTAAGCGCGCTGTTTTTTTTCGTGTGTCTAATTCCTCAAAAAGATGATTGTTGTTTAAATAGGAAACCGTCAGTAGTATGTTACCTAAGACTTGAAACCCTTCCCGGAGTTGAAAATTACCAAAGCGAACACCAACTAGGTCTAAATATCCTAAAAAAGCAAAAGCGGTGTAGATCCACTTGTTCAAGTTTTCACGGTTATATGAGGTCTGATTTAGGATAAATTTAATTTTCCGAACTGCATAAAGGCAAACCTCAGCCAATAAATAGTCTTGTAAAAGTTGTTGATCGAAAGTTTGACGATCAAGTGCTGTGTTTTCGTTTAAAGATTGAGCTGGGTTTC
>JANWWW010000014.1 GCA_025055295.1 Deltaproteobacteria bacterium
AAAAGAGGCTGGAAAGCGAATATACGTGAATTATACCATACGCTTGAAAGGGCCGCTCATCTTGCAGCCTTTGAGGGCACAAATGTAATACTCCCTCAACATTTAGAAGAACATAAAGTCACCGACTCTTTAACCATGTCGCTGAATGATAAAGTGGATGAATTTAGGAAAACTTTGATTATGCAAGCTCTCCAAAAAAACAACTACAATCAGACTGAAACCGCAAAAGAGCTCAAAATAGACAGAATTCAACTTAGGAGATATATGAAAAAGTACAACCTGTTCCGTTAGAACTTGAGAATGACTTGGGATTTTGTAACCCTCTGACTTTCCTAACGAATCTAGTAACTATTCTTTGCTTTGCTTTCAGAAGATTACTGAAACATGCGCTTTATCAACGACGAGCGTGTAACTATAACCTGTAGATATCCTTAAAGTTTCATTTCAGCAAAATTATAAGTGGCATGAGTAAGTATTCGCCTAGCTACTTCAGAGACTATTGTTTTGATTAGGCTAATTCTTAACATGTTGGTCCGTCTGCTGGCGCGAGCCAAAAGTTGTACTTTGTTTATTGCTTGCTTTCACTCTGGTTTAAAGTACGCTTTGAGTATTTTCTCTCGATAATTGTTAGAAACCGAAACAGACTTTTTAAAAAAATTTTTGGAATGTTTGGATATTTTTGACAGATACCGCCTTGATTATCTGGGTATGAAGACTCTTTGTGATACTTGATGGGAAAATATCGAAAAATAATTATGAAACAAGGCTAAAAAGCGAAATTTCTCAAAGGTCACAGGGGCACTACGTTTGAAGATGATTTCAATCACTAAAAAATCAGAAAACATAACTCTTATAGAAGATTGTCGTTGCTTTTAATTTTTAAGAAAAAAACATAGGCAGATATAAAGTGACAAAGAAAGTAATATGAGGGGGGATATCAGAGATACTACCGGTGTTGAATACGATCAAGACTGTATTAAGCGTCTGGGGTAGAGCGGGATATTCCTTAGAGCAGGTGTCATTGCTGTATTCAACAGGATAAGAAAGATTTATTCGGCAACTAAGGCAGGTAAAAAGTTGCATATTAGTTTTGGAAAATGAACATAAACATAGATTAAACGAAAAAGCGAGAAGGCTAGATAAAGAAGTGGTTTTAAAACCTTATTCCTGTACACAGTTTCGTAAAAGTGGCATTTTCTAAACAAGCCCCAAAAGAATGAAGATTGCTTGCCAGCATGAATAGATATACAGAGTTTCTTTGGACAGCCTTATTTAACAGTACGGAATAAACATGATTTGACAGTAATTAGCAAATCACTGAAAAAAGCCAAAAGAAAAAATAATAAATAAAAATAGGAACTCCTCAAGAAACGGGAATTTTGCCAGGCTATTATGCTTGCTATTTTACTAAAAAGTAGCTAGAAGCAAAGTTTAATCAAAAAACTTGAAAGCTTTCTTTTGGTATGGTAACGCCTTAACAGTAAAATTTTGAAAACCGCATCTTGTTAATCTTAAGCATATTATCCCAATAAGCCTTACCGATTTATTGAACTACGAGTGAAAGATGGCGACTATTTCGTAGCTCCCATTTGATCGAAACCTATTAAAATTAAAAATTGTAAATATTTAAGAGTGTTATCGTAATTTGGAAACTGCTAATTATTTTGAGATCTAATTAGAAACAAACGAAGCTGTATGACTTCGCAATCGTTATGATCTAAAATCTAACATATGGAATTTCACGAGTATCAAAAAAAATCAAGAAAAACAGCCATTTACCCAAACATAGGGAAAAATTATGTTTACCCTCTTCTTGGCTTGGCTGGTGAGACAGGAGAAATTTTCGAAAAGTTCAAAAAACTAATAAGAGACAATGGTGGAGTAATGTCCCGGGAATTTAAGGAAGCGATTACCCTTGAGTTAGGCGATATACTTTGGTACCTCTCTAATCTTTGCTCTGAATTAAAAATAAGTTTAGATGAGGTAGCCAAAAAAAACCTAGAGAAGTTACTCTCAAGAAAAGAAAGAGGTAAACTTCGTGGCAGTGGAGACAATAGATGAAAAGAACATTAACAATAACCTACAAAAGGTGCGAAAAACAATCTGCAACTTAAGACCTTTTCATAAAGGGTCAAATTGACGATTTTATCACTTGCATCTAAGCCTGCAAGTCTTAAAATTTGAATTAACGAAGCTTTTTAAGGGAATATTCTGGATAAAAGGGAGATATCAATTTGTCAGTCTCCATAAGCTACTCCTTTTGTAAGAACACTTTAGAGAACATAACGGTTAAAATCCATCCACAACAGATATTTTAAAAAATAAAAAGATACGGTTTTTTATAGGGTATCGTTCAATTAAGTCGCAGCACATAAACTCAGTAGTACGGTATAATTTGGATTTAAAAGAAATCTGATTTTCCTTCCAGTACTTTAAGAATTAGGGCTTTAATTATCAAATATTTATAATGTCAATAAAAATTTTCAAAGCAAGTTTCCCTACCACTAGTAAAAGAAAAAAAATTCAGTGTAAGTATCAATCAGCGTTGTGCACAAAAAGTTCGTGTTTGAATTTAACAAAAATTTAACTAAACTGTTTGCATGTTCATTGTTAGGGTGTTGATTGGCATACTAGGTTTATCGTTTTTACCTGTAGAGTGTCAAAATGATCCTCTTGAAAAAGTCAACCGTGTTACCTACTCGATTAACTCGTTAATAGACTCGAGCTTTCTTCGTCCGGTTACGGAAGTTTATCTGAAACTGCCCGCTACATCTCGAGAGGTAATTTCGAATTTTTTTTCCAATTTGAATTCCCCTATAAGGATAGTGTCTTTCTTAATCGCAGGAGATACCAAAAATGCCGGAATAGAATTCTTGTCATTTGCAACTAATTCTATCCTAGGCTTTGGTGGATTGTTGAAACCTTCTGAAGATTTGCATTTGTCAACCCCAGAGTTTGATCTTGATCTGGCTTTAAAATCGCGTGGACTTGATACAGGTCCCTTTTTGGTGCTCCCGATTATTGGTCCAAGCAGTTTGCGAGGCATCATTCCGCTATGTCTTTCAAACATTCTTTCGATTGACTTTTTCATGATAAACAAAGGACATAACTGGTGGTATGGAGCAACACTTTTAGAGCTTCTCGACAAAAGAGCTAACTTAGAACCATTGATAGAAACTTCGGAAAAAATGTCTTTTGATACATATGTATTCATAAGAAACTTTTACCTTTCGAAAAGAAGTATCTCTTTCAGCGCAAAAGAGGACGAATTCTAAGCTTTTCGTCTCGACATTTTGATAAATGGTGCTGTTTAATCTATTTGATCAAATACAAGTTTATTTGAGACGTAAACATCAATGGAACCCGTTATATATCAAACAACTTGCATATCCTGAGTGGATGAATTTAATGAAAAACTTTAGCTGATGCTTCTTCAGCTTAACCAAATTTTTCTCCTTGAATAAATCATCACGCATAGTTTCATTTTTAACTAGCTCTTCTTATTACAGAGTGCTTAAAAGCTAACTGTCTCTAAGTCAAAAATAATTTTAAATAAAATTCCAAAATAGCCCTGCCCAAAAATTAATTAGCCATTTCTTTTCAAATAAATTGGCTCGTTAAAAGGTTGGCGCTTTTACCAAAGCTTAGCACAAAAACAGTGTTTTCAAACCAGTATTTATTACTTCTTCGCTTTTTCCGCAGCTTTTTTTCTTTTGCCTATTTTCGAGAACAATTAGGCATTTTTTGCTCAAACCCAAAATAGACCACCCCTTTTTGTTTGTCAGATAACCCAGTCTTAACCTATTTAAACACAACACTGCGACATAGTTCCAGAGGATATACTGCTCTCCCACTGTCACTCCTGATCGTCTTAAACAACTTAACCACTTGTAGGACTATTTTCAAAAATAATTTTCTACTTGCTTTAACAAGTCAATTACTGATTCATGTTTTTTGGTTGTGTTAAATAAACCAAAACACTTAAGTCTTCTTTAAGCATTGCACTTTTTGATTAACAAAATGATTGAAATTGTATTTAGGGGCTTAGTATTCTTTGCTACATTTTTTGTAAAATTCTGTTAACCATTGCTTCATAATTCATTTTTTGACAACTTCCTTCCTTAATTTTCGACTATAGCGCTTGAGCTTGCTTTCATGCTTTCCAAAAATTCCTCGTTTGTCTTGGTAGCCTCCATCTTCGATATCAACCACTCCATAGCCTCAACCGGTGTCAACGGCGCCAAAAGCTTCCTCAATAACCATACCTTCTGCAATACATCTGGCTTCAATAACAACTCCTCCTTCCTCGTCCCACTCTTGTTTAAATCTATCGCAGGAAATATCCTCCTCTCCGCTAACACCCGACTTAACACTAACTCCATGTTCCCTGTCCCCTTAAACTCCTCAAATATAACCTCATCCATCCGACTACCAGTGTCTATCAACGCTGTCCCTATTATCGTTAAACTACCACCCTCCTCCGTGTTCCTCGCTGCCCCAAAAAACCTCTTCGGCTTGTGCAACGCATTGCTGTCCACTCCACCTGACAATATCTTCCCAGACGCAGGAACCACAGCATTGTATGCCCTCGCTAACCTCGTTATCGAATCCAACAATATCACTACATCAAACTTGTGCTCCACTAGCCTCTTCGCCTTCTCTAACACCATCTCCGCTACCTGCACATGCCTATGCGCTGGCTCGTCAAACGTCGAACTCACCACCTCCGCCTTCACACTCCTCTCCATGTCCGTCACCTCCTCCGGCCTCTCATCTATCAATAACACTATCACCACACACTCAGGATGATTCTCCGTTATGCTCCTCGCTACCTGCTGTAACAATATCGTCTTACCTGCCTTCGGCGGCGATGTTATCAACGCCCTCTGCCCCTTACCTATCGGCGCAAATAAATCTATCACCCTCATACTTAACGAACCCCCCGCTACCTCCAACCTCAACTGCTCACTCGGATATAGCGGCGTTAAATTGTCAAACGTTATCTTCCTCTTCAAATACTCAGGATCCGTATAATTAACCTTGTTAACCTTCACCAACGCAAAATACCTCTCACCTTCCCTCTCCCTCGGCGCCCTAACCTCCCCTGATACCGTATCCCCTGTCCTCAATGAATACCTCCTTATTATCCCTGGACTAACATATATATCATCCGACCCACTCAAATAATTAAAATCCGATGTCCTTAAAAATCCAAAACCATCATTCAATACCTCCAATACCCCCTCAGCTATTATCACCCCATTCGGCGATACCAACTTGTTTATCAACGAAAATATCAAATCCTGCCTCTTCAGCCCGTTCGCATTCTCTATCCCATGCTCACTCGCAAGCCTCACCAACTCATCCGGCTTCAGCTTCTTAACCTGATTTAAATCTACATACCCACCTCTCACAATATCTCCCATTACTCCACCAACCTCTCCTCCTACAACCACCGCTCCACCATTACTCACACCATCTACACCCACATCTCCTATAACACTCACTTCCTTCACCCCTAATTCATTCACACCAACCTCCTTTCCCACTTCTCCACCATCTACTACCTCACCCACTTCTCTTACCTCAACCTCCTTCACAACCCTACGACGCCTGCTACCTCCACCTGATAACCCTTCAACACCTATATCTTGATATTTCTTTTCATCTCCACTCTCAATACCTCTCCTACCTGCACCCCTCCTCCTCATACAACCAACCTCACACGGATTTTATTCAATTCACACCTTCCAGAAATCGTTTAGATACCCTCTACTCGCTAAATTTTACAACCTCACCACATCCTTGTCAAAGTCACATCGGATTAATAAACGTCAATGTAATTTGAAGATAAACTGCAACAAAATCTTTTCTACTCAAAGAGGCTTTTATTAAGTGCAAATATTGGCAAAAAATTAGCGTTTGTTCAACAAGCCTCTAATTATACTCATCAAAATTTTCATAAGTAAGATTTATGCGAACCTAAAGCTATGCGGCTCAAAATTATTCCGATTTTATTTTCCTAAATTTTACATCCAGTCCATAATTTAAAGTTACTTCCTCTCGGTCAATTTCTTTCCAGCAAGCTTTCAAGTCAAGCAGCAGTTCTGCAATACTTTTCCTGGTTCTTAACGGTCGACCCGATACTGCGAAATCCAAGTCACAATAGATTCCTATTATTTCATTTGGATCTGATTGACAAACGACTTTCTCAACATCGTGTGACTTTAGAAACTTGTGAGAGTGACTAAAGGGGTCTGCAAGAAGGTAATCATCGCTTGTTATTTTTACGAAAACGTTTTTGCCCAGAGCTTTCGCCAAGTCAATCAAACTCACACCGTAACATGCTACTAAGTCTTTCCTAGCTGTTTTGATGCCTAGCGCAATTGCTAAATTAACCTTAAGGCCAGTAAAACTACCCGGGCCCAGCGGAATGATTACTTCTCCTGATCCTTGAAGTTTCAAGTTCTGTAAGACTGTTATCAATTCGTAACTTAGGTCATCTCGACTGTATCTGACTATCGCCGCTGGTGGCGCTTCAGGGGAAACCCTATACGCCACACTCATCAACCAAGACGAGCAGTCAAAAGCTAACGAAAAGGTCACTCCTTTAACATTTTTTTTGCAAATGCTATATTGGAAAAGTGGAGGACCGCCAAAGAAACGCTGGAAATGAAAAACAAAGTTCTCATGAAATGTTCTGTCCAGTGAACAAAAAAATTCTCATCTAAACCTAATGGCCCTTTTGAATCATAAACGATGGCGGACAATGAATGATCATGTTGACTAAAGTGTCCCAGATGGTCCAAAGAAGGTAAAATTGTGGCCAACGAGGATAGAACTATACCACTAAACATTTGAACGCCGATTATAAAAAAAACTGAGGCAACGCCAGCCATTCCCGTGAGAAAAGCTGTTTGGTTTCGAACCATTCTGGAATGCACCAGATGCTTGTACATGGGGTATAACAATCCTTTAAAAGCGGAAATTACTGAAACAAAAGTAAGTCCAAGTACTAAATAGGGTGAATGCACTAATTTGGTTAATCCATAAAAAATACCCGCCGAAGAGGACGCTAGACCCGCTCCCATCAAAATTCCGAGGAAGGCGCATTTCATCGCGCATAAACTACTTCCCGCAAACCCTACAAGATCTGCAGTTTTACAAAAGTGTTCGTGCCTATCGTGGTTTTCAAGTAAGTGAGAACCGATTGTTGGCACAAGGCCGTTTTGTCTTCGTCCAAACCTAAGCCTCTTTATTAAGCTAACCCGAATTTTTTCCACTTGAAGTCTAAGGCGTTCAAACAGTATTCGAGAAGAACTTGATGCGCGCTTTTTCGAACAACTCACCGCTAAATCTTTGTTCGAACTTGAATGAAGCTCTTCTATTGGGGTAGGGTTATTGAACCTCGGATGCATAAGGTTAGTCTATATTTTTAAATAAAATATCTTCAAGCATGCGCAGGGCAGTAAGAAAATCTTTTTTCCGATGATTGTTAAAAACAACGAAATCAACGTGAGGAAAAGTTTTCTCAAAATCAAACTGTCGCTCAAGTCGTTCTTTAGCAAAATTCACGTTTTTTTTAAAAGCTCTTTTTAAACATAACTCCCTCTTTGCGAAAATAAGAACTACCTTTGTTCCTTTCAGTCTCATATGACTCTCAAAGTAAAGGGGAATGAAGAGAAGCCTGAGCTTATGGTTTTTTGAACTTAGACGATTTTTATTTAACTCTTTGTAAACAGCTTTGTGAACAAATTTTTCCCACCTCAAAAGAAGCTTGCGATCACGAAACACTTTATCAGTTATGTTCGCAAAAATTTTTTTTTGGTCTGTGTTCGAAATGCTCTTACGAGCTTGAAAACGTAGTAACTTAAATTCTGGAAACCGTCGTATTACGGTCCGCAAATTTGATAAAATCACATGTTTGACTATCCTATCAGCATCTGTACACTCGTAGCCCTTTTTCTCGAAGTAATTCTGAGCAGTTGATTTTCCTGAACAAAGATTGCCAGTGAAAATAATGGTTTTGACTGTCAATTACTTTAAATCGCCTTTGAGTCTATAATACTGATAATGAACTTTAAAGACTTTTATTATTTTAGAAGTGCTGTTTTCAAAAAAATACCAAATGGTTGCGACCTATCTTTCATAAACCCAAGATATGAATTCTCGGAAAAAATTTTAAACTCATTTCTAGATGCTGTGAAAGCTCGAAACAGAGCTGGTGCCCTTTCATACGGACCTGCCAAGGGCGATTTTCACACGAGACTGCTCTGTATAAACTTCTGGAATCATATCACAGGCTCTAATTACTCTGAAGACTCCGCGATCGTAACCCAAGGTACCAAAGACGCTTTGAACTTCTTCCTAAGGGTATTTACCGTTCCAGGCCAGAAAATATTTCTTGAACGACCGACATACCCTGTTTATGAATTTCTAGCCAAAGCAAATGGATTGATTATAGAAAAATCTATTAAGGACGCTGAATTAATTGTTCTAAGTGCTCCAAACAACCCGTCTGGACAGGTAAATACCGAGTTATTAAATGAGTTAAAGAGATATGCGGCTCAGAAAATGATTTTTTTTGACGGGGTTTACATTCCGCTCATACGGGAAAGCGTCGTTTTTTTAAAAGAGTTACGCACATTAAACTCTATTTTATTTGAATCCTTTTCAATTTCCAAAGCTTTCGGAGGCGGAGGCATAAGGTGTGGGGTGCTGTTTTATCCGACAATTTTTAAATCGGTAATTGAAACCGCTCGAACCCGCATTGGTTACAATCCCTCTGTTTTAAGCGAAGCTTTTCTGGGAGTGTTGTTGACCGAAGGCTTCGACATCCCTCAAGAATTAATCTACTTAAACCGCCATAAACTTAACTTAATTAGAGGGTTTAGTTTAGGACAATATTGTTTATCTATCGAGGGTCTGCCATTTTGTTGGCTGAAGCATCCACGGGTAAACAAAGATCTGTGGGAAAAGCTTGCGTTTTCGGGTTTTTTAACAACTTGGGGCGGATTTTATGGAAAAGAATATTCTGATTGCTTAAGACTCAGTTTAACCGTTTCTGAGGTAAATTTGGCAAGATTTTGTCAGTTGCTCTCCCAGGAATTAAACTTTCAGGCGGAGCGGGTTGCTAATGTTTAGGAATTTATGTGGGATAGTTTAATAAGAACAAAATTGCAGCATCTTGTACTTTTTCACAAGTAGAGCGTGCGTGAATTTTTGAAACAAACTGAATTCTTTAGCCTTCAGTTTAAAATTTTGTTGTTCACTTTCTTTGCTTGTCTATCGGAACCGACGTGCAAGGAACTTTTAACTAAAGCGATCGAAAAATTATCCAAAGCGCCAGATAAACTTGAAGAGACAAAGATTTATGAGGATCTTGTGCAGAAGTGTCCGAGTGTTCCTGAACCGTTTTATAACTTAGGTGTGTTAAAACTTAGCGAAAAAAAGTTTGATGAAGCATATGGTTTTTTTGAGCAAGCTCAAAAAATTGGAAATAGTGACAGATACATCCTAGGAGCCCTTGTAGCTGCTTCGAAATTAAAGGATCACGGCAAGTTTGAAAAATTTTGGAGGCTTGCCTCAGACAAGCTAAAGAAGGATTTTTTTTCTTATATTAGCGACCCTCAGGACGCAAATTTTGTCTTCACTTTTTATGAACCTAACCTTGGGTGTCAATTTTTAAGAATTGCCTTTCAAGCTGGGCTAGATAGCCATATCCAGTCAGCCATAGACGATTGCGGAGAGCCGTTGCTTAAAAGTGTATACACCGTGTTTCTGCAAAGAAGAAAGGATAATTCTGTGTCAAAAGAGCAGTTATCAAAAATAACTTTCACCGATTTAACTTTGTTGAACGAATTTGAGCTCACTAGATTATTGGAAATTCTGGTTGAGGCTGAAGAGTTTTTTCAGGCGGAAGTTGTTTGGCGAAAAATTTCAAAAGAACAAACCAGTTCTACTTTCCAATGTCTTGGTGCATTTATATATTCAGGTCTGGGCAAAATGGAACAGGCTAGGTTAATTTTTGAAGGTATCGCGTGTGACACTTTACAATGTTTTGACCTTTGCGCACGGTCAGCTTTCAAAGTAGGCGATTTTCAGAAGTCCAGAGAACTTATCGAAACAGCCATAGAAAAATATGGTCAAAATGCAAAGCTTTTAAACTTTTTGGGGGTTATCCATAGAAGCCTCGGGAACTCAAAAGAAGCTAGAAGCTTGTTTAGCAAGGCTTTAGAGATTGATCCAAACTTGGAAGAAGCAAAGCACAATCTTGGACTTAAATGAAATTGCCATGCAACGCGGTTCTCACATGGGGAAAGCGTGAGAAGCGATTAATATGCTTTGCTTAATCCTCAGCAAAGATAATCTAGGTTAGCTTCTCTTCGAAACATTCTACGGTAGACCTTTTTTGCTGATAGCTTTACGTAAAGGATACACTTAGGGGGAAGTATCTTAAGTTTTTGTTTAGTGGTAGCATATTTACATGACGTGTCGATTCAATCCACAGACTCACAACACTCAAGAAGAAAACTTTATGTATGAATTGCTCAGGAAAACCGTTTATGAATTTGATCATAATAAATTGCATACGCTCGTGAACCAATTCGGTGAAAACAACCCATTAATCCGTAGAAGTTTTGCAAAACTCTGCAAAGACAACCCTGAGACCACCGATTGTCTAATAAAAGCTGGGCAGGAAAATCTTTTATTGTGGCTGATGGATGAAGGACATACACGCTTTACCAGTTATTCTTTACTTTTTGCCGTTGAAGCTAACCTCACGCGGATAGCTGAACGCTTATCAAGGAGCGGGCTAATTTATGAATTGCACTGCGGCGAAAGAGGGACCATTCTGCATATCGCGACCGAAAATAAAAACCATGAACTTTTACGAATCTTAGTTAGAAGGTTCCCGAGTATAATTGAAGAACCTAACAGCCAAGGACAAACGCCATTAGAAAAAGCTTGGGAGTTACGTGATTACGAAAGTATAGGGATTATGCTGGAGGCGTCAGCTTACATGCTGTCAAGTTCCAATCAAAAACCATTTTTTGCTCTCGCGATTTTGGAAAATGACCCCGCTTTGGCAAAAAAAATAATTTCTAACATCACTGAAGTGTCACTTATTGGCAGCAGAGCAGGTAATGTCACCGAGGAGTTCTTGATAGATTTGCTGGAAGGTCGAGGCACGAAATTACGCAGGGAAGTGTTTAAAGGTTTTGGAGGCCGTGTCCTAGAGACCGCTCTTCAAGCTAACTCAGATCAAGTTGTCAGAACTCTCTTAATAGAGGGTTTTGACATCGATTTTGATATAAAAATTTTGACTACCTCAACAGGAGACCTTGACCTAGGCGTTAAACTTTCAGAAATTGTCTCGGAGATGGACTCATCCGATCTTAGCCTCGAAACTCTTACTCTGCTCTTAGCAAAAGCATTTCAAGCCGGACATGTGCAACTTTTGACCACTGTTATGGACAAGTTCCTAGAGTTAATTAAAACTAACCAGTTTTCAGTCCATAAATTTCCAAGGCTTTTAGTCTTAATTTGTGAAAAATCCGCGAGATTCAGCGCAGTGGATGAGCAAACGTTGCTCATAATCAAAGAGTTGTCAAAGCATAATATCGATGAGGAATATAAGGATTGGTTGACAAGATTGTTGAACTCGTTAGCCGAAAACAATAATTTTACTATAATTAATCGGCTCGTTGAGGAAGAACAACTAAGGTCCATCATTAGTCCGACAGGTTTTTTAAACCTCTTGTGCCATGCTTTAAGGTTAGATGATTTTAAACTAGTCGAAACCCTGCTAGGTTACCTACCTGAAGAATGTCGAAACGTCAACCCTGACACCCTTATTTCCTTTTTCAACTTCAGCAACCGTCTTCACCGGGATGCCCCCTTAACAGAGTTATTAGCAGGACCAAGAAACTTATATCGATTCGCACGGAAACACATACTAGGATTGTCTAGTTGTTCACCCCTGCCGTTAGGATCTTTCTCCTCGGTTGAGGAACTAGACAGGGCCATCGTCAGCTTACTTGGCTCTGTAAAACATGCTAGTTACTCCTATTTTTCGGAAAAACTCGGGTCCATACGAGAAATAGCCAAATCCAACAAAAATAGAGCTAATCTTCTGTTGACGAGGCAGAGGGGAAGTCCACAGCTTGTGAATTGTCTTGCAATTCGGTCTGTAATAGTAACAGGGTATCTTTTGCGAGATTTGGATTTTGATGAAAAGTCTAGTCATACACAAATTTTAGAATACGTGTTAGCAGTGTTTTTAAATTCTGTCGAGGAGTTTTTGAATGGCAAATCAAAACCGCATCAGATATTTAATGAACAAAAGCCTATTGGATACTCATTAAATGGGTTGGGGGATACTGCATCTCAGTTTCATCGCAATTTCATGATACCTCAAGCTTTTTGGCGCGCAATGAATAAACATGGATTGACATCTGCAGAATTAAGGGCTTTAAATCGCACCACCGTTGAAAATCTTGTCGACAGTCTATTACAGTACAGCTTGAATTTTTTGGTCAGACGAGGTGGCTACGTTTATCTTATGCGAATTAACAATGCTTGGCATGGATTTAGAGAACCTATTTCACTTCGACCGTTGAGGTATAGGACTTGGCCAGCTCTTTTTGACCCAGTTGTAATACAGAACTACAAGATTGTGTGCTTAACGAGCAGCCGAGACTTGGACGAAGAGGGCAATAAACTCAAGCATTGCGTCGGATCGGGGCATTATGATGATCTATGCGCCAAGGGATCTCACCATATTATTTCAATTAGAAATTTAAATGATGAGCCACTTGCAACAGTGCAAGTGAAACTCAACAATCAATACCCTAGTGGCGTCAGTCAAATATGGGAAGTCGTACAAATTGGTGGGTACAGGAATTCGGCCCCGGATCCAGACATACTCAGGATATGGGAAGAATTTGAGTGTCGAGTTTTCAATGGTGAAATCGACATTAACGAGGATATTAATTTACTGGTTTTAGATCGTTTTGCCGAGCGAAACCACCTCAGCGACGTATCGCCTCTGGAGAAGTTAATAGGTATACCTCTCGATGGAACGCTCGATCAGCTAAACCAAGAATACCGAAAATTTGGTATTCGTGGTGAAGATAATTTAATCAAAAGCTTTGTACCAACAGAAGGGGACCCCAATTATAATGACTTCGTTCGCACAATTGACGAAATGGCGGAAAAAATTTTCCATGTCGTTAGGCCTTTTGAAACACTTAATTAGGCTAACAAATATTAAGTGATAACACCGTAATAACTGTTAAAATAATTCTGTATTATCAAAACGAGAGGTTTAATTTGAAATATTTCCCAAAAAAGTCGACCTTCAGTTGTAAAACCAAGCTACAAAAGCCAAATCATTGCAAAATGACCCCTTACAAGTTTTTAAAAATTGTGCTTACCATGACTTCAGAAAAATTCTTCTAGTCATTAGTGGATGAAGGGTTAACCTTCCGCATATTGGTTAAATAAAATTTTCCGAAAGAACCTGTATTTATTAGTTTAATATGCCAAACAACCATTATTTTTTAAGTCACTTGAGCCTGCATGTGAAATCAAAAAATAAAGCCTTTAGTAATGTCCCTTTGAACCTCACAAACCAGATACCCTGGCTAACAAATGACCATGAGTATCAGTTACTTCCTGAAACACAAACTTTATCAAACTATCACCCTTGCCAGGTTGCGATGCTTGAGACGTTTTTTCAAGAATATCAGCGAAAATAACCGGTCCAACTGGAATATGAGCCAATTCAAATTCAAACTTGTCACAAATACTAAGAACAAATCTTCTTAAGTTTTGGTCTTTTGGTAAACTATGAAGCGCTACTGTTTCGAATATTCCCTTTATGGCCTCATACAACAACAAAAAAGGATCAATCGCAAAGGCATTGACTATTGGAGTGCCGCTCTCAGGATCATGCAGCAATTTTACAAAACCAGCCATTGCACTTTGTGTAAATGCCAGATCATATATTGAAAGCCCAGTAAAATGGAGCAAATTCCCGATATTGAAAAATTCTCTTGCTTTCTCAAACGTTGTGGGTTGGATACCTGTAGCTTTATATTCACCGCAAGAACCTTTTTCTAACATCTTCGAAAACACATACCCGGCAGTGCCTTGTACGTATACCATATTCACAATTAAACGCCTTTCGATTTCTCGCTTTAAACTAGCAAACTCCTCGTGAGTTAGCTGGAACGTGCCCTCAACACTTCTGTTAAGATCTAAAAAACCAAATTCACTTTGTATCTCTCCATATGAACGAGCAAGTCTAAGACGAAACTTAATTTTTTCTGTAATTTCATCCCCAAACTCTTTCTGCAAAATAGACAAAACAAAGTCTTCCGCTACTGTTTGCCCAGTTTCTTGCAAAATGTGTCTGTGTAAACTAAAAGCTTTTTGGGCACAAGATTGTAACAAAGCCCCCATATTCGTGAAACCACTTAAAAGCTCCTCAAACCGTCTTCTAAAAGTGTCAATAATGTAATCTACATTTGCTGGGTGAATTATGTGCGGTATCAGACATGAATGGTTGGTCGATCCCCTCAAGACACGCCGTAAATAAAGGGTGACCGTTTCACGTTCTTCTATGAAGTAAACTGGATCCGAGGGCGGCCTCCTAAGCAAACTCTCTACAAATTGTAACGGATTCCTATAACGGTCCTGCTCTGGTATCAACATAGGGCCTTTGCTGGAACTTCCTCAGGATTAATATTTGGTGGCGGCTTCAATGGATCTGGATCTCTTTCAATATTAGGAAACTCTTCTGGGAAAGGAACTTCAGATGGTTCCGGACCCCAAGGAAAATCGGGTATTTCTCTTTCCCTCGTTGGTGGCTCTTTCACTGGAACAGTTGTTGGAATACACAAAGGCGCTGGCATATAACCATATTATGACACTGATTTAAAATTTAAGCAAATTCAAACAGGTTTTTAGTATAAACCAAAAGTTCTCGCTTAAAGTTTATATTTGCTGTTTACAATCTGAGGTTTTTACCATCCTTTTAAAGCGTCCTAAGCCTCAGTTTTTTTAGTATTGCACTCAACCACTTAAAAAGTCTCAATCTCCTCAAAGGGCTAAAACATAAGTTATAGTTAGACTTACCTTAAAAATGCTTCAGCCCGCTGACTTCGATTTTTTAGGTTATCCTCTTCAACTAATTTCCTGAAACTCTAAAATTTATTATTACTTGCCACATTCTTTTGACGCTTTCAAAGATAAAAACTTCCAATGTTTTTTAACAAACATAACTAGTTGAAATTAAATCTGATTTGGAACCTCTGTTGGTCTCGGTTTTGTGCCCGTGGGACCAATACTTGCTTGGATATCGTGTAATTGCCCTTAGTTATACTCCGAAGCCGAAGGTTTAAGTTGAGTTGTCCTAAAAAGTTTTGATCGTTGTTAAACTGAGTCGAGGTTAGGGTGAAGCAACTAGAAGTTTGATTTCTAGAGCACTGCCCGAGGCCTGAAATGTCTCTAAACAGATTACGTGCTGTGTTTTCAATTTGCGCTAAACTTTCAACTTCGGTAAAAATCATAACCTGATTCACTCTTTCACCAAACTCAGAGCCTATGCTTGACCACCACATGAGCATAAGGGTGTCCAAAAGCCACAAAAAACAAAAAAGACCCACCGTGACAAAAACAAGAGCAAACTCAAGAGCAACAGTGCCTTTTGTCACAACTGATATTAACTATTTTAACAAAGGTATTAGGATTAAGATACGCCTGTAGCTTCTACAGTATTGCAGTTATTATTGGTTAAAAAGCTATAATTCAGGGAATTATGGCAGAATATTTATTTTCTTCAGAATCAGTTTCATGCGGACATCCCGACAAAATTTGCGACCAAATTTCTGACGCTATCCTTGATTATTGCCTCGAGAGGGACAAAAACTCGCGGGTAGCATGTGAAGTTTTGTTCAAAGGTTTTGATGTTGTAATAGCTGGGGAAATCACCAGTTCCGTGGATGTAAACCAAGAGGTTTTAAGCAATTTGGTGCTTCAAGTTTTGGAAGACGCAAATTACGGCGCGCATACATTAGGGTGTGAATTCTCAGAGCTTCGACTTCACAATTTTTTGAGTAAGCAAAGCGAAGACATATCGCGAGGGGTCAATCAAGATAACAAATTAGGGGCTGGTGATCAGGGCATCATGTTTGGTTTTGCGACAGTTGAAGCGCCAGATTTTATGCCTTTTGGGATTTACTATGCCCACAGGCTCATGGAGCGTCACAAACATGTTTGCAAAGCCTACCCAACGCTTCTAGGCCCTGACGCAAAATGCCAACTTACAGTTCAGTATGAAGATGGAAAGCCTGTCAAAATTTCAAGACTTGTTTTCTCCAGCCAACATTTTCCCGACGTACGTGTTGAAAAACTGAAAGAGTTGATTGTTGAAGAGATAGTGAAAAAAGTTCTACCGTCCAGTTTTCTTGATGGCACAGAGTATTACGTCAATCCAACAGGAAGATTCGTGGTAGGAGGACCGGTAGCGGACTGTGGATTAACGGGAAGAAAAATCATTGTTGATACTTACGGCGGATATTCTAGACATGGTGGAGGGGCGTTTTCAGGAAAAGATCCCACAAAGGTTGACAGGTCAGGAGCCTACGTAGCTCGACATATTGCGAAAAAGGTCGTTGCGCTTGGATGGGCGGAAAAGGTTGAAGTTCAACTCGGTTACTGTATAGGCAAACCCGAACCTGTAAGTTTTTGTCTAAACACTTTTGGAACAGAGAAGATGAAAATGAACGAAATTTTAGAATTTATCAGAACGCGCTATGATCTCTCCGTGTCGGGAATTATCAACCAGTTTGACCTTTTAAACCAAAAATACCTGCCAACAGCCGCTTTCGGTCATTTTGGAAGATCCTGGGATGGCTCGTTTAGTTGGGAAAACGTTGATTAAGCGAGTAGTACCCACGACAAAATAAAAATTAACTAAACAGCGAATTTTGCTAACTAAATAATTATGTGCTTTTTTAAGTAACATAACCCCCAAAGGCCTAGTGTGGTATGTAGACGTCTTTTCGTACCACTACTCGGATTTTACTTGTCTGTCACCCACTGGCTGCCGATATGCTAAGAACATAGGTTTGCAAAAAATTTCTCGAAAAGTATTAAATAAACTACGTAAGAATGGTTCAATTTTTAAAAAAACCATCGTAAACCAGATTTCTGAAAGGTCGGTTGGTTTGTTACCGGGATTTTATCACTCATAAACTATTAAGGGTTAAATCTTGCAACTCCAAAAAATAATTGAATTGTGATAACTACATTAGCTATCTCTCAACCCAACGTGCCTTAGTCTGTGACTACTAGGAGAATGGGGCGCAAATATATGACTTTTGATATGCTGGCTTTAGTTTACTATTTTTTGTTGACTCTTTAATTCAAACGTAAGGACGACAGATACTTGCTTAGTGTTATAAGCATGAACTAACAAACTTAAGCTTTAAGTTTTCAGAGCCTGTTCCGGCACCATGTACTTGCAAGGGTCTCAATAATCCAAAGACCTTTCAAGCTAATATATTGGACCATTGGATTTTTGACTTACATTAAAGTCAAAACCGAATACCTAAAGAAAAAAGAGGTAAAGTGGTGTTCACCCTCTAACATTTAACTTTTTATCATCAGTTTGACTGTCCAATGTGAACGATCCATCTTGGTGCGCTTCCAAAAATTTTATATCCCTGATTGCCGTTTCGATTGTTTCATGAACTTTTGTCGCCAAATCCTCGACAAGCTTGCCAAAAGTTGATTGCATTGATTGAAGTTCAGCCGGTTTAATAGTGGTTACTCGACATATATGCTCTATTAGCTCATGTTCAAGGAGGGACTTTATTTTTGATTTTAAAGGATTATCAAGGCCCATGACAAGTAAATATTTGGCTGAAAGGGCGTACACAATGGCATTTTCTGGATCCGATTGAACAGTATCCTCTGACCACTTTAGTAATGAATGACACACGCTCAGGACTTTTTGATCGTCCTTTAATTTTTCCATTAGTTTTGATACCCGATCCTGCAATTTTCCCTCACTTAATTCATCGGTTGAAACTGATTTGCCTCCAAGATCAGATGCTAAAATGTCTAGTCGACCTTGCAACTTGGCTCGCTCATAAGGAATACCCATCGTCAATTCTACAAAAAAACTGGTTAAGCCTCGTTCCATTGACTCTATTAGCCACGCCGGTCTAATCGTACTAAATTGCGAGGCAACGTCTCTCTCGATTTGCCTTAAACAAGACACTAAATCATCAACACATTTTTCGATTGTTGTTTTTGTTGTCTTTGGCTGTTTTTTGACCGCTCGTAATGTTGTCCGGTACTGAGCGTACGACGTTTCATAAGCTTCGACCAATCTCCGCCTTTGCTTGGGAGTGAACGCACGGCTTAGATACCAGTCAACTCCTGACGGAAAAATTTGTATATTCCTCGGAAACAAAAAATCAGGTAGAGAGACCAGGTACTGTGTATCGCCTGATAAATCGTTAGCTTTTATTTTCCTGACCACTGTATGACTCAACCATTCAAGGAATAGCTCTCTGCCTACTATTTTCTTAAAATGCAAAATACTGTACACCCCCCGTGCCCAAAGAGTGGCTGCAAGCGGCAGTCCGAGAACACTCGGGATCAAAGATAAAGCTATAAAACCCGCGCAAACGAAGACACCACTTACCGACAATGCGGTCATCGCTGATAGCTCAAACGATGAAGGTACTCGAAATAACCAAGGCGATGAAAGTGGTGTGGATCTGTCCATCCTAGCATAATGAAAAAAGTCAGTCACTCTACAAGAGTTAACCAAGTGTTGCAATTCCGCAATCTTAGACCCGAGATCGCGTAACTTACTCTCTAGTGAAAAAAAGTGAGGCGTGTCGCCGTCCCGTACTCTCTGTGCCTCAGCCAAATCAAAGTAGCGTGACATTAAGTCCTTGACGAAAGTTTGAATTCCGAGGCAAGAGACCTCAGAGTCTCTTTTGCGCGCTAAAAAACGTTAGATTAAACCTATGTTTAAATTATATTAAATTATACCAAACATTGTTTATAAAAGCGATATCATGACGCCTTTCAAATGGGACATGACTCCAGTGCACCTAATCTCTATATGGTTACAAATTTAATGTTTTTTCAAAGGTCGCTTCAGCTTCTTTTACATTTGAGGCGTAAACTCACGCCTAAAACAAGAAATCTTTCGTTTACAAATTTTCGGCACCGGAATAACTAGCCCAGCCACCTATTTGATTAACTGCAAAGCGCTTAGCCTCTCTTTTTCTATTCTCTCAATTTTTCTTAAAGTTTCATTTTTCTTTCTTTTTCTTTTAACAGAAGGCTTTTCAAAATATTTTTTTGCTTTATATTCCCTTATAACCCCTTCGCGAACAAGCTTTCTCTTCAAAGCTTTTAACGCTCGCTCGATATTGTCACCTTCTACGAAAACTTCAAGCGGAATAGACTTTCTTATCTCCTGCGCTTCTTCCTGCGCGTCTTGACCTAACTCTTCGCCTTCCTCTAAACTCTCTAAATCCTCATCTTTTTCGTCAACTGACGGATTTTTCGCTGTCAACTTTTTTGTCCTAGCCATCTCAGTAATTTTATCAATACTGCGTTAAACTTACAAACCTACACAGTTTAATAAGCATCAAAGGTTATTAGAAGCCAAAGTGGAGTGCAAGATAGTTGGAGAAAGCTCTTTTTGCCACGAACTTAACAGTATATTGAGTCAATTCCCCGAGAGATCAACACTTTTTTATCTTCACGGAGAAAAATTTACGGGTAAAAATTATTTCGCTCAGTTATTCTGCGCAAAACACGGGCTGGTACCTATCTCAATAAAACCGCAATCAAACTTGGATGATCTGTATTATCGCGAACTTCAAGAGGAGATCAAGCGCGTCTTTGAAAAAGGAACCATAGTTTGCCTTATATTAGAGGATTGCGACACGCAATTTAAATTGGTCAGAGATGCTTTAGCTATGTTGCGACAACAATTAACAAAATCTGTTGTGTTCAACATTTCCACTCAATTTAGAAGCGATATACTGAAATTGTTCGATTTAAATTCAATCAACTACAAAGAAATTCACTTTCCCCCACTTAGAGATCGAAAACAAGATATCGTTCCATTGTTAGAACACTTATATCAACTAAACCACAAACAATCCCTACAAATTCAGGAAGAGGCAAAGCGGGCATTAATGTTATATAATTGGCCAGACAACATTTTGGAGGTAAATCGTTTAATTTTAGAACACAGTCAAGGCGTGATGACCATTTATACGTTGCCCGAAAAATTCTTCATAACAAAAATCGAATGTGATTTTTCTCCATCCTTTACCGTTTCAGACACGTCTCTTTTTTTATGGCAGGCAAGACTAAAAAAACTCACCAGAGGCGGTCTCTCTACAGAAGCTATCGCCCAACACTTGGATTTGAGTCCCAGAGCTTTGCGCTTTTTAAAAATTTTGACAAAGCTTTAAGTCTTTGAAAACGCTCTTAGTTGGTGTTGATCTCACGGGCAAGAAATTTTCTGCTGAAAGAGACAATTACGAAGAAACATACCATCTTTGTTTGGCGGAAAATCTTGAGGTGGTCAAAACTATACGACAGAAGAGATCCACAATAGATCCTAAAACAGTCGTGGGAAGCGGCAAATTAAAAGAAATAGTTAAGCTGGTCGAAAGCGAAAACATTGATCTTGTTGTTTTTGATTATCCGTTAAAACCTGCTCAATGGAAAGAAATAACACGACTAATACCCGTAAAAGTTATTGACAAAGCAATGTTAATTCTTGATATCTTTGCCCGACGAGCCCAGAGCGCTGAGGGCAAACTTAAGGTTGAATTAGCTCAGCTAGAATACAACTTGCCCCGTCTTACAGAATTAGATAGTGGTCTGTCTCGGCTTGTGGGAGGCATAGGAGGACGAGGACCGGGAGAAACTAAACTTGAAATAAGCCGTCGTAGATCTCGAGAAAGAATTAACCTGCTTAAGAAAAAACTTAAGGAAATTGAAAAACATAGAGATTTAATCACAAAAAAACAAAGAACAAATAAAATCCCCGTTGTTTCAATAGTCGGCTACACGAACGTTGGCAAATCGGCTTTATTCAACGCCATCACTTCAAAACGTGACGCTCTCGTTCAAAATAAACTTTTTGCAACGCTTGATCCTTTACGAAGACGTATCACCGTTGTCGACGAAAATAACAAGCATTGGTCGTATATTATTTCCGACACAGTAGGTTTCATAAGAGATTTGCCGGAACAACTTTATGAAGCATTTAAAGCGACTATAAAAGAAGTCGTTGAAAGCGACTTAATTCTAATAGTAATAGATGCGTCAGACGTGAATGCGTATCAAAAATTCCAAAATGTAATGAAAATTTTGAAGGATTTGGGTGTGGATCTTGCATATACCTTAATTGTGCTCAACAAAATGGACATTGCCAGACCCGAAGTTGTTCAAGAATTCGAATTATTGAACCCAATAAAGGTATCAGCTACTAGCAGACATAATATATCGCTACTAAAAAACGTTATCGCTAAAAAACTTTTTGCGGATCGGCGTTCCATCGATACACACCACCCTAAAACCATTTAGGGACATTTTTTTTTCAATCAACTTAAATTCTGCGCCAAAAACGGGATCTATTTTAACATGCCTTACATCCTCAGGCAGAACGACAAATAGTCTTTTGCCAACCAGAATTTCGAACTCAAATTTTTCGTTCACAATAACCTTGCCAAATTTTTTTTTAAAAAATTTGGACAACCAAAGACAACTTTCAGGTCTGACTAAAACACACAACGGACGCACACAATCTTCTATGAACAAGCTTTTTGCAACTGGCGGCATATAATTCGAGAGTATGCCAAGGTGTGGCAGGAGAAAAAGATTATCCGCAACAAGCTCACAAATACCAGACAACTGAAAACCATCAATTAAAATCTCGCTAGCCTGTTGTATCGTAGGACAATGGCTTATTACTCCACCTGAGCCAATAACTAATTCAGGCTCTCTGTAAAGGTCTTTGCAGAAAAATTTATGCCTTTCAAGGGACATGTACAAAGCCACTTTTGCAAGAAGATGTTCGAGTTTTAATTGTTCAGGAGTAAAAGGCAATGTCCCCGGCCTTAACATTTTATCAAAAAGCCGCGATTCATCATTCTGGGTTATTTCCAATATTCCAGCATTCTTGGCATCCTTTAAAACATTTGGTATGGAATAACTCATTCCGTAATTGGCACAAACCGTTCTGACGAAACTATCTCCGTTTTCATCACAAGAAAAAATATCTGTTGTAGCCCCACCTATGTCAACACACAAGCAGCTTCGGCCAAATTCTCTGGCTAAAAATTGAACCATGCGACCTGCTGCAATTGGAGTCGGCTCAGGCTCATGACTTAGAAGATTTAAAAGAGATTGATAGCCGGGCGCGTTAGCCATAACATGAGATACAAAAATTTCGTGTATTGAAAAAATCAAAGGAGAGAGGTTCTCGGTAAATCGTGATGGCGACACATTTTCAACAGCAAAACAAAAAAATTTTTCTTTCAAAATGTTCTCGGCTTTTACGTTCGCTATGCTACTGCCTGCCAAAATGACAGGCATTTTTTTTTGCATCTTGAAACGTGGTTCAGGATTAGCAGTCAATAAAATCTCAGCAAATTTTTCGGAGTATGTAACCTGACTTCCATCGAAAGAACCTACAACTATCACAATATCTGGTTTCAGGTCCGAAATATTTTTTATGGCCTCTATGTCACTTTTATTTTCGTCAAGACATATGGTTTTGAGCAAAATCGCTCCGGCCAGCATGGCTGCTTTCTCAGCACGCTGACCTGAAATACCGTACGTTGGAGCTAAAACAACAACCTGAAGACCACCACCTGCAGAACTTGTGCTTAAAAACAAATCTACGCAAACATGTTTGTCCGAAACCAGTTTTTTGTCAACTCTACGTTGGATTTGCTCCAAAGCTTCATAGAGACCAATCGTGACATCGCAAAAAGGTTCTTCGACGCTAGTTGGAGCTTCGCCTACTGCAAAAAGTTTCCATCTCTCAAGCTTTCTAAAGTATCTGGCTTTGGTAGTTGTCGAGCCGAAATCAGTTATTAAAATATCATTGAACGAATTGTCTCCAACCATTGATTTTTTAAAAAATCTATTCTTTCTATAAGAATACTTAATCGAGCGCTGACGGTGGACCCAAAGAAAGCTCCAAAGCAAATCATTAGAAAAGCTTTCGAAACAACCAAAATAAACTTGCTGAACCGGGTCCTCTCAGTGTTGAAAGAGAAGATAAAGTACGCAAAAGCAAAAAAAAGACTTGTCAAAAATACAAAGTTTGAAAAACTTTCCTTTAGGGTTTCTGAGATTATTGGTTTTAACGAAGAGTTTAATTGAGGAATTAACTCATTAAACGCTCCCTTAATCGCAAGCCCTGCGGAACTTGCCAAAACTATTGTCAAGGCAATTTTGGTGGCCCAAGCGAGTCTCTTCGAAAAATATTCCACATAAAAGAAAAGTCCAATCACAAGAGATAATGCAACCAATATTTTTCTTGCTTGATTTTCTTCATAACTTTCTGCGAGAAGAATATCAAAGCCTAACAATGGCGCAAGCGCTTTAGGCCAAAGAAAATTTGAAATCAAGAAATATGGCAAATAACCTGCCGCTACACCAATAAAAAGATGCTCAAAAAACCTGTAGAACCTGTTTTCCCCAATTAAGTAAGTGTAAACCGCCAAGGTTCCAAAGCCAGCAACTAATATATCGATGCCGTTCATTCTATCTTTCGACGTCTGATAATGTTGCCCATTACAATAAGAAGAAATATAAATGCCTGACCAAAAGAAAGAGAACTAAACTGTATCACCGTGTTTTTATTTTTTTCTCGAACCGGGAATCTCTCTGATAGAAGAGCTTCATAAGCTACACTTCCAGGGAGTCCTTCGATCAGGCCTCGAATTTGACCAGAGTCGGTGTAAATGTGAGCCTCTGGAACGGTTATTGACGTACACCCGTGAAAAAACACTGTTTTTGACCCGGTCTCTAGGAACTGAATGTAATTCTGAACCATACCAACCAAACCGGTGAACTGAACCCATACAGCAATCGAGCTGTGATTGGTCAGATCCTTGGACAAAGCTAGATCCTTTAAGGGCGTTCCGAACATATCCCTTTCAAAAAATTTCACCAGATCATCTGTTTTCATAACTCCCTGAAGAAACATGGCTGGAGCTGGCCGAAAACCAAGAATAATGAAATCCCGACCGTATTCAACATTTATACCTTCACGCTTCAGTTTTTCCTGAACTACCTTTGGTACATTCTCAAGATACGCCTTTGCTTGAGGGCTGAATGTAAAAAAAATCACCTTCGCACCCAGCCTAAAAAGGTGTTCAGTCACAACAAGCGACTGTGGATAGTTTTCCGCGGACGTTCCAGGACCGTAGTCCAATCCAACCATTACGACTGATTTCGGTTTAACTGTTTTTTCCAGCTCTTGAAAAAACCCCTCAGCCGAAAAATTTCGCGGAATTTCAATCGGCATATCGACGAAAAAGGGCGCCGAAAGAACAATGAAAAGTCCCAAATAAATGGCCTTCGGGCTCATTTACCCACCCCTTCAAGCCCCAGCCAGATTCTAATTGAAAAAATAAGCCCTCCGATTATAGATCCAATCGCTATAGCCCTAAACACTGCCGATGAAACATTGTTAAGAAGCCATGCCCTTAATTCCACGAACCAAGGGAATAACTGTGTCCAAAAACTATTCTGTCCAAGGATGACTATTACTGCGGACAGAAGCAAAAGGAAGCCAAAAATGTTTTTAAATTGAAATGCTCTAAAGCTTGCGCTTGCTATAAAAAATGCAAGCAAAGAAAACATTGCCGCCCCCAACGGCAGAAAAATCGCGTTGGTTAAAAAGTCAAAAATCAATTTTGAAAAGTGTTTGTCTGAATCTTTAATACGGCTTTTAACATTTTCCTTTTCACGGGCAATACAAGCCTTATCTAATTCGGGACATATGGAAACGAGGGTTTTGTAAAAAGAGGGGAAAAGTTGAGCAAGCTTTTGGTTTACATCACCCTGTGTCATTTTTTCCAAAAACTTTAGCCTAAGATTTAGACTTTCAACGGAAGCAAAATGCCATATTCCCGAGACTAGGGTGAAACACAAGCTCAGCAGGAGAACAAAGCTGTAAAACTTGCCTTTAAGACCAAGGGTTATCTTTTGGAAATGTATTGAAAACAGATTTATGATACCCAAGCCAAAAGCCATTGAAGAAATTATGGTTACGAAATCTAAAAATAACGGTGTGAAACCATCAAACCCGAGCTCTGCTTTAGCTTGCGTTGGAAGAAAAAACTCCAGAACAAAATAACCTCCAAAAATAAACGACAAAACGAAGATAAAAGTTTTCATCCAACTTGAAATAAAAAGCGTCTGAAACGCTCAAAAAATTCAAGTTCAAAAGCTAGGCATACAGACCCTATAATCAAAAAGGTTAAAATAACCAGTTTCAAAATATCTGCTATTCTCAGGTTAGATAAAAGCTTCCAATTTTGGCTTAATTTTGCGCTGATCGCGTAAACTTCATCCCCGAAAGCTGTTTCATCGCAGGTTGCTACAAAAAAGGCGAGTTGTTCAGGGCTAACCGAGCCCGCAACCTGAAATGCGCCTGCGTTCTTGCCGCTTTCAGCTAAAATCAAAGCTTCACCCGCAAAACTCCCAAAAAGAAAAGCGCAACCGATGTCTTGCCTTTTGACAAGGCCAATGTAACCCGCAGCGAAGGCAAACTGTTCTTCCGACAGAAACGGCACTGACTGAGGATCGAACCTTGATATTTTACCCTCTTCGGCGTACACCTGTTCGAGAGTTTTTGTCACTAGGGCCAGCGATGGAGGGTCATTTTGAGGCACGATTAATTTAATCCCCAACCGGGCGCACCTGCGAGCAACTTCCTTGAGTATCTCGAGGCAAGCATAAAGAAGTGGACCTATGCCGGTTAAACCCGTAGTAAAAACAACTCCTTTGCCTTGCTCACCGGCCAATGCTATACCGTATCTGATTTTTTCGATGGCAGGAAAATCTCTCAAAGGTATTTTAATATTTCTTTTGGTCTCATAGTAAATAACTGAGAAAACAGCTAGCGCAAAAATTATGGTGGCTAAAGCCATTGGCTTTTGTAAACTCCGAAAAGTTTTCTGTAAAAGCCAAACATGCTTTTGCGGATGGGTAACATCTTGTACAAAGGGCTCGTAAAAAACAAAAAGTTTTTAAAAACGTTTTTCGTCGGAAGAAATGACCTTATTAAAATGTTGATAAGAACTAACTCCAACTTTTTGTCTCCTTTCATGGGGAAAAAACCAAGGTTACATTAAAAAACTCAATCGTTTTTTAAACTATAAATTGAGCTTTTAAAGCTGTCAAGGTCTCTTGTAAGAGACCGTGCAAACTCCAGTACCAAATACTCATAATTTTTTAAACCGTTTGGATTAAAATCCTTTGGCAAAGTTGGCTCCTCTTCGGCTCTAAAACTTACAAGCTCTTCTTTTGCGTTTTGCAAAAACTGAAGCTGATTTTTTAACACGAACACCAAAGTTTTCAAATTTGAGTTAAATTCCCGAACCGCTATCAACTCTGCGAACTTTTCCTGACTTGATACTCTTTCAAGAATTCTGGAATATTCTCTGGATAACTTGTCAAGCCTGTTTTTTAGGCTCATGTTTATTTCACCCGCTTTGGCGAGTTTGTATTTTGGATCGATGAAACAGAGCTTAGACCGTAAAATTGGTTTAATATCTCTTCTGGTGATATAAGCTCCATTTGACCGAGCCAAGATAAAAAACTCTTTTACCAAGTCTTTGGAAAGAATAAAAATTTTTTCTTCAAACAATATTAAATCAGTCAACGGTTTAATTTTTATTTTGGGCCCAACATAACCAAAAACAGCTTGAACTTCCGAAGGAAAGGGCAACTTGATTCTTGACTCATACACATTAAAACACGCTGAAAAGCATGCTGGAAGCAACAGAAGCTTCACCCACTTATAAAGCATTCGCTGCCCAATCTATGAAATTTAAGAATTGGTCTAGAGTGACCTGACGAGACAGGTTTTTGCCGCTAAGTTTTACATTTTTGGGCCCGAAACTTAAGTATTCCCCGTATAATTTTAAGGAGAGCAAGTGCCTCAATTCAGGCTGAACACGCAAATATGCTTCGATGTTTTTGTGAAGATTGTTAAGTTCTGACAGTAATCTTTGTGTCTCCTTGGCAAGTTTACTCAGTACTTCGATTTCTCCTCGCGAGACTTGCAAAAATTTTTTGCCCGGGTCAAGAAGAACCAACTGCGCGTGCTTTATTTTGTTTTCCAAATCTTCAATTTCCCGCCTCAGCCTTTCATTCTTTTTTGTTAGCAAGAAGGTCAACAGAAAACTCTGCCTTTCCAAAAAAGTTTGAGCCGAAGTGTAGGGCATCGTTCTATATTGAACGAGAGGTTGAATACGACCAATATAAATATGGGGTCTTGTGAAAAATATATATTTTTTATCCCCCGTGTCAATAAAAAAGAAATTTGACAAAAAGTTTACCGGTTTTCCCGGAAAATATAACAGACACCGATCACCTTTGGGTATTATAATGCCTGAATTATTGCCTAAAATTTGAGGTTCCTGAGGACAAAAAGTCTCAGCCGCATGCCAGAAAAATAAAAAGACAATTACGACCCCCGCTATGACACCGAGCTTTACCACACAAAGAACCCAAGAGACTGATTTTAACCGAGAAGCAACAATTAGAACAATCTGGTTTGCAAACTTGAGAGCACCGAAAGAGCTCCCTGCAATCTTGACTGTAGTTTCTCTATCGATGAAAAACGAGATATTAAAATTTGTTCCTCCTCTTTTAATTTATTGTATTTGTGATCAATTGTTTGGGTTAATTTGTCTCCTTCGTCACGCAGGTTATTGATGGAAAATTGATAGGGGCTGCTTGAATTAAAGAGTTTTTGCATTCCATCAACAGGGTGTCCAATATCGTTTCCGAATTTTTCGAAAAATGTCTTAACTCTTTCGGAATTCTCTGACAAGCGAGCCTTAAACTGTTCCCTATCAAAAACAAGCTCACCTGTTTTTGAGTCGGTTGTTACTCCAAAATACGCAAGTTTAAACGAGTTGCCGTTTTCTTGCGCGCTCACTCCTGAAATCATACTTCGCAGTTGTTCAATTGCCTTGTCATCAGATCCGGAATTTCTCAAAGGCCCTGACGCATTTGATTTTGAAACATCCACCTCATTCTTCGATTTAAAGAACCGAAGCATTTCGTTGTACGCGTTTACAAAGTCTGCAACCTTGTCCGCGGTTTTGTCGGCATCTACGGAAACAGTTAGAGAGGCGTTCCCGATGTTTTTGAGATTTAACTCAACTCCAGGAATAGCGTCCGAGACAACATTCGTTTCCCTCGTGAAAGATATTCCGTTAATTGAGAAAACAGCATTGCTAGCTGCCATGGTTGTTGATGAGGAAACAAAATTTTGCAACTGAGACAAAGAGCTGTTCGTTGTCAAAGACACCGATCCTTTATCGATACCGGTTTGGTTCGCCTGTATCATGAGTTCATAGGTCGGATTTGAGGACGTACCAGTGTTAACTATTACCGCTTTTCCAACTGTCGAAGGCAAATTCGCGTTTATGTAATCCCGAAGATCATTTAGGGACGTTTGACTTGATACCACAATATTTAATGTTGTCGCGTTTGACCCAGTGCCAATTGTCAAGGTTAAGGTCCTGTTACTTGCCGGCTCGGTATCGTCTAAACCGGAAAAGATCGGGCTTGTTTGGGAGCTGGCAGATATACCGGTTGTTACCGATCCAGCCTTCGCTACAGAAGAAACCGAAACACTAAAAGAACCTGTAGTCGCCAGTCCGCTGGCAAGGCCTGTCAAAACGCTGGAATTTGAAGATTCAGCTTTCTTTTCAAGAAATCCTCCGTTGACTTCGCGAAACCTTTGGACCGAACCGTCTATGGTCTGAAGCTTAGATCTGAGCTGCTCCAAGGCTTTTTTTGTTTCGTCTAGGTCTTTTCTTTTTAACTCTAAGGGCTTTATTTCCGCTTTGTACTGCTGCTCTATCAAAGATCGAGTTAGTTGTCTCCAATCAAAACTGCCAATTTTCAGCACATAATATTTATCGGTCAAAGTTGCCGGAACTTTAGATGATTTAAAAATTTTTCATTTTAGTCGAAGAGAATAAACGATGGTTTTTGGATTTTTCTTTTCAGACAAAAACGCATCAAATAAAAAAACAAAAGTCTCATTACCTTCTGGTGTAAGAAGCGCGATTATAAATACCTTGGGTTCAAGGGTGGTCCCCTCATTGCCAGCCAACGCGCAAAAGGCATTTCTCGTCGCAAGCAATCCTAAAAGCGACTTACGGGATATTCAGGAAATAATCGAAGCAGACGAGTCTTTTAGCTCAAGGCTTTTAAAGATAGCAAATTCAGTTTATTTTGACAGGGGTAAAAAGGCAAAAACTGTTCCTGAAGCCCTCGTCATAATTGGACTTTCGGAGGCGAAAACTTTTTTAAGCTCTACTTACATGACAGAAATATTTTCAAAGATGCATGGACTTCGCGCTCTTCTCTGGAACCACAATATTGCTGTCGCAATTTTGGCAAAGTGGCTAAATTCATTCAAAAATGAATTTGAACCAGATCTCGCGTTTTTAGCGGGTTTGATGCATGACATTGGCAAACTAATGATGCACATTCGACTCGGCTCCGATTATGAACGCATAATAGAAAAGGCATCAAGGTCAAATTTTATCGAAGCTGAAGCCGAGTTATTTCCGTTTGACCACACTGATGTAGGCCTTCTAATTGCAGAAGAATGGAACTTCTCGGAAGAATTGAAAAACGCAATAAAATTCCACCATGCTCCTTTTCCTGAATTGAAAAAATGGACAATCGAATGGCTCGTACGATTGGCGGACACCACCGCCCATGCGATTGGTATTGCTCACCCGCGAGGTTTTTACAAGTTTCAGCAGAATGCTAAATCGGCATTGACGCACTTTTGGGACGAATTTAAAGGCAGTTTTGCGTCGCTAAGCGATTTTCTCGCGGAAGCCGAGGAGAATTACGCATACTTTTACGACCTGTACGGAAATTAGTATGAGGTCGTTTTTTACCGATCAAATAGCCTCTCGGAAAACTGATGGAGCTAACACGGATTTTTTCGCTCTTTTGCCATTTGGATTAATAGAGCGTGATTTAAAGTCAGGAGAGATTAAAAGGATTAACAACTTTTTAGTATGTCTACTGGATTTGGTTCCATCAAATTTAACGGGGAAATCTTGCGATGAGACGGCTTTACTGCTTTTCCCGGAAAGCATCGATGAGTACTCAAAGCTTTTGAGATACCAAAAAATCAAGGAACCCTATAGAGTTCATCTGAAAGCGCGGAGCAATCCCGAGATTTGGTTGGATTGTTTTCTGACCTTTACAGATGAAACCAGCATTGAAGTTTTTTGTGACGTTACATCGGAAGTGCTTGCAAAAAGAGAACTTCAAAAAAAAACGGAGGAGCTCGAAACATTCTCAAAAATATTGAGCCATGACATCAAAGGCGCCATCTTTACTTTAAGGGGTTTCATTTCGCTTTTGAACGAGGAGACATTGGAACCACAGCTTCTTAAAATCTTCTCCGGAATTAAAAGAAGCGAAGAAAAAATATCCAGAATTGTCGACTCCTGTATGGAATTTTACAAAGCAATTAATAGTAAGATCGAATTAAAGCCAGTTTCAGTGCCCTCTCTTATAAGACGAGAGCTGGATTTTTTTGAAAGCGAACTAATGGCCGTAAACGGCACCTGCATACTAGAATCCGAAGACATCAAAGCGCTTCTAGATGAAGCCTCCTTTACAATCATCTTGCGAAACCTAATTAGCAATGCAATAAAGTTTCGTTCAGAAGACAGGAAGCTCGTTATAAAACTTCGTGTTTTCGAAGTTAGCAAGAGAGTAAGAGTTACGGTTTCAGACAATGGGAAGGGAGTTAAAAAGGATCAGCTTAACAGCCTTTTTAAGCCATTCTCAAGATGCCATTCAGGTATCCAAGGAACCGGTCTTGGGTTAAATTTGGTTAAAAAACTTGTTGAGAGGATGCACGGCGAAATTTCATGCGAAATCAACGATGAAGGAGGTTTAACTTTTATTCTAGAATTTTTGGCAAAAATATGAGATCGGTAAGGCTTTTACTTTTTGCAATTCTGTCGATAAATTTGGGAGAGCCAACGGACGTTAGCCGAACCGAAACGGTCTCCCAAAAAAATAGCGCTCAATCGCCAGACAAAACTTTACTCAAAGAGCAAACAGAAACAGGCCGAGATGGACGTGACAAAGTAAGTGAAAAGGTTATGAGCCAAGTTGTAAAGCAAATCATTTATGAAGCATCAACTCCTCAAAAATAACCTCAGAGTTTGATTTTTTATCGTAACAATGAGAGAATTAGGAAATGCAGGAATCCAGCTCTGAAACGGAAAGTTTTGCCAGATATTTCACGGGAACCAGCGAGCTTCAAATACCAGAATTATCTGTTAAAGCTCTATTCGAAGCAGGCGCTCATTATGGTCACAGAAAAACAGTTTGGAATCCAAAATGCAAAGACTTTATTTTTGACATAGTTGATGGAGTAACCATTATAAACCTCGACATTACTGTTCATTACTGGGAAAAAGCTAGAAAATTCATTCAGGACAAAGCAAGCACTGGGGGAAGAATTCTTTTCGTTGGGACCAAAGAAATATCGAGATCGATTGTTCAACAGAGCGCGTCATATTGCGGAGAGTTTTATTGTGTAAATAGGTGGCTAGGAGGTACATTGACAAATTTCATCACGATACGGCGTTCAATTGCGAAATTAAAAGACCTTGAAACTCTAATTTCCAAGGCTGAAGATGTTAGCGAGGATGTGTGGCTTACCAAAAAAGAGTTGGTTAGGTTAAAGCGTCAGGTGGAAAAACTCAACAACTCCTTAGGCGGTATCAGAGATATGACAGATCTACCTGCTTTGTTAATAGTGTTTGACATCAGAAAGGACATAACAGCCGTCCGCGAAGCAAATAAATTGCAAATACCTATCGTGGGAATTGTGGACACAAATGTTGATCCGGGGATGGTGACATTTCCAATACCGTGTAACGACGATAGTCCAAAAGCGCTTGAAATACTTGCTTTAAACATAGCGGATGCTGTCCTAAGGGGTAAAAGAGAAT
>JANWWW010000015.1 GCA_025055295.1 Deltaproteobacteria bacterium
CCTCAAATTATTGACCAATAATTAGCATGCAATAGGTAGTTTATGTAAAATAACTCGGCTTCAGCTTAATTATAAGCTCGTAAAAGCACTCGCAGAAAACGTAGCTTTTTCACAAAATTAACAATAAGCTAGCTACAAAAGTTGGAAATCGTCAAATTTTGGATTTTGTTTTTTTACTGAATTTCCGACAGCACCTTAAACTGAACTAAAACTTTTATTACAGTACTCTAGAAAAATATTTCCCGAAAAGTTTATTTGTATTTGATAAAGAAATTTTTCATTGCCAATCACAGAATTCTAGTATCATGAAGGGCGCGTTGAAAAAATTACGCTTTCCTAACAATTACTTGGGGACCCTTTAGTAATTTTACAAAAGACAGTTCAGTTTTTTTTAGTCCTGAATTTTCCTTAAACTCTCGAAGGCTTTATGTTAATATCCTCGTCGATCATAAGGGTCATAATACTGCCGACCGGTATACGGATCTCTGTAGTAACGGCCCCTTTCATAGCCTCTGTCAATATCCTCATATCTTCTTCTCTCATATCTATATCGATCCTGCTCAAACTGCCTTTCTTCAAGATCTCGGAGCCTTTGCTCCTGAGCGTCTAAAGCTCCGCCAACCAATGCCCCACCTAGAAGCCCCGCAGCTCCACCTATGACCGCTCCAGCTCCTCTGTCGCCAGTTTGATTTCCGACAATAGCTCCCAGGCCAGCTCCTAAGGCGGCTCCCGTCAAAGCGCCAGCCTCACGATTTGACAGAGGCGGCTGATTAGTGGCGCACCCTAAAATTACCAGCGAAACCAACATTACACTTTTGCGCATAATCATTATTTTAGCACAAGTTAAATTATCGAACGAAAAAGTGGAAAGGTTAATAATTTCACTTAAGTTTTTTCTTTTTTTTGCGATCTTTACTCATACAAGGAGGTTAAGGAGATGGCAATAACGCTAGGAAGCAATATAGTGTCTTTACAATCACAGCGCCGATTGTCTGATGCCTCTACCAGATTAAGCGATGTTTTTGAGAAACTGAGCTCTGGTCAGAGGATCAATAAAGCATCAGATGACGCGGCAGGACTGGCCATAGCAGATAGTTTGCGAGCGGATCAGAGGCTTGCAACTGTCGCTATCAGAAACGCCAACGACGGCGTTTCAGTTGTAGCCATAGCAGATGGCGCCCTGAGCCAAATATCGGCTATTCTTACAAGAATGGCTGAGCTGGCCGAACAATCTGCTAACGGTGTTTTCAGCAACGAGCAAAGAAGCGCGCTTCAGAACGAGTTCATCGCTCTGGGTTCAGAGATACAACGTATCGCTGACACCACAGTGTTTAATGGGGTCACTCTCCTTTCGGGTAACACCAACATAACATTGCAAATTGGGCTTGACAACTCTCTAGATAGTCGTATCACCATATCCAATGTGCAAGCTCAACTTCAAAATATAGGTCTTGCATCTACCGGCTCAAAAGTCCTAAACCGTAGCGTTTCCACTCAGGATGCGGCGCAAACCGCGTTGGCAACGGTAAAAGAGGCTATTACTAGCATATCCTCAATACGTGGTAACCTAGGAGCCACCGAGTCTCGACTTCGAGTGGCAATCAATAACTTATCAGTCGCGCGGGAAAATTTTGCCGCAGCCGAGTCTCGCATAAGAGACGCGGACATTGCGGCAGAAGCGGCGGAGCTGACAAGGCTGACCATTCTTCAACAAGCAGGCGCATCTGTCCTTGCTCAAGCAAATCAGCAACCAGCTCTGGCGATATCACTCTTGCGTTAAGGCGGTTGTTCACGAGCGCTGCGGGATTTCTCTAATTGAATTTTTGTTAGTCAAGAAATCGCCTAGATCCTCTTCAAATTTACCATGCCACTTACTCAATAAATACTCCAAGTTCCGCAAGAATTTTAATGTTGACATTCTCCCCGGCGATTTTGATTCGTGGTGGATCAAAACGGCTTTTGGTTGATAAATAACCCTTAATCCCATCGATTTTACCTTAAGGCACAAATCAACATCTTCCAACTCATTAAGATACACCGTATCAAAACCTCCGAGGTCAAAAAATAACTGTTTTGGTATCATAATACATGCTCCTGTTACCGCCTGTAGGTCCCTAGGAAGATTTACCATAGGGTCCTCACTATTACAGTTTCTGAAAACATGCACGAAACCAAAAGGGTAACCAAAACCTACACCAGCATGTTGAATAGTGTTAACCACGGGATAAAGCAATTTAGCGCCCACGATCCCAACTCTATCATGCCTGAATGTTTCAATTAGCGCCGATATAAATCCATCCATACACTCCATATCGTTATTCAGAAACAACAAAAAGTCTCCTTTCGCAAATTTTGATCCAACATTATTGCCACCGCTAAAATTTATGTTAATGTCGGAAAAAATCACAGTTGCCAAACGCTCAAGACCCAGCGAGTGCAAAAAATCCATTAGCTCATCCCTCGTAGAATCAGAGCTTGCGTTATCGATCAACACAATTTCAAATGGCGTTGGATCAGATACGCTCTTAAGGGATGTTAAAAACTTTTTCGTCAATGAGAAATTGTTATAAAGACAAGTTATTATTGAAACCTTTGGATCAATTTTGCTCGTGTTAATTATTTCAAGCCCACTTGATTCGCGATCCAAAACCAGATTTGGTTGATTTATTATTATGTGAGTTTGCCACTTGCAAACATATTTTTGACATTCGTCTAGAGTGTTCTTGTCGACGAGATCTAAAACCTCCATTAGCTTAAAAGCGCCCCAAGGAAGCTCGCAATCCGAGACTGGTATTTTAGATTTAACTGTCCTACGTTTTAGTAAAAGAATGTTTTCTATTCGGGTTGGACTTGGCTCTAGTGTCGCCGACACTAGCAAAAAAGATGGAATATCCAAAAATTCCAGCGATCCAAGCTTTTTTATGAGGTGCTCGTAAATCCTCAACAGAAAATCTCTCCGATATATGAAGAAACAGGGTGAAAATTTCATTATGTCATGAATTAAACTTCCTCTAGCTTTAAAAAAAGAGAAGTTGAAGTTATATTCTTCGCATCCAATTTCTCCGTGGATCGTTGACGAATGGAAGAATACGCTTTTTAACTGAACGACAAATGAACCGATATTTTTTAAATCGCCGAAAACATTGAAACAAAATAGTTCATCCGGCTTTATTGCGTAAATGTAGGTCGTGTTTGACGAGGATACTTGCGATATGAAATCAGTCAAGTTATTGGCGTTTCTGATTGAATTAAACCCAAAAAAGAGAAGACTTTCTTTTGCGAACCGTAAATTTTCAGGATTGTTTTTTAGAACAATACAATCGATGTCCTTTATATCCTCGGGAAAGTTATTGTTAATTAATTCGTTCATTTGGCTGAGAGACCTGATATTGTTAATTGCTTTTATGCCATCCAAAAAATCCAGTTCTATCATTAAATTTCCAATGCTGAGCAGCGTAGTTGACTTGCCAGACTTGAGAGCTTTAAGCAGAGTTTCTGATATAGTTGATGAAAAAGCGCTTCTCTTCAAGCACGAAATTTTTTCCTCCACGGCGCCCTTGCCAATTGAAAAGACTGCTAAGAAAAAGTCGTGTAAGTTCTGATATTGAAAAGGAAGGAACTCTAAAATTATAGACGGTGCCACACGTTTCATAGTTGCACAAGAACAAAACAATTGATCCACAAAACTGATTGCTCCGAATAGTTCCCTCTCGACTATTTCGATGTCAGCTGTAATTTTAGAAACTTTTATTGGCCCATAAAGATCGATTTCCAACGGACAATGACAAAGTAAGTAAGTATCTCGTGAGTCAAAGTTTGCCTCTTGTACCAAATTTTTTTCAAAAAGGTATTTTGAAATAGCTTTCTGTGTCGAGTCGAATGTTAAGGTAGTCGTATAAAATTCGAAAATATCACTTTTTTTTTGGAAAGCACTAATGAAAAATAATGGAGTAAACGGGTTAAAACAAAGCAACTTTCTCATGAGTGATCAAACGGTATTAGTCTTTAATTATGAAAATGTTGATGCAAGATTAACAAGCGGAAAAAATTTGTTTTTGTTAAATCTTTTGAGAGAAATAACACGCAATTATGATAATTTTGCGATCTTAGGGGATTTCCCTGAATTTTTTGAAGATCTTTTGAAGAAGAAATTTTCTCTTATTCCCACTAACATAGATCCAACGTTTGAAAGATGCCTTTTTTTGACAGAGACTCTTTTGAAGCCTTACTACTATGTAAAATACAAAGTTGCGCAATCATTCTTTTGGCTGAATTTACCGTATATATTTTCACTTGACAAAGACCCATTAAAATCGCTTGCTTGCGAGTTGTTAACCTTAGGCGGTTTTTTTTTGTTTGTCAACAAACTTGCGTATGATTTCGCGTGTTCCCAGTTTAATATCATTAAACAGAAACTTATTTGCGTTTGCCCCTCAAAAACTGAACACTCACCAGTCTCAAATTCAGAAACCGTTCTTTGGGCCCCAAATTATACAAACACAAAATGGTGGCCGGTACTCCTAAAAATGAAGGATAAAATCCCCGTCGAGGAACTGTCATTTTTGACAAGGACTGGAGATGACATTTTTAAGATCGATATTTCATGTCAGAAACAGGGGGTATTTTTATATCTCTCTGACCAAATCGACGATTATTTCTTGTATTTATTGGCAAAAAACGGCATTGTTATTGTAAGCCATTCTGATCAAGTGATCCAGACAGTTCGTGGCTCCGTCAAGGTCAGTTCAAATTCCATTGAAGCATTGATAGATGCCATAGAAAGATCGAAAAATGTACGTTTTCAGGAATACCCTAGTTTTGATAACAATTACTTCGATTGGCTTGCGTCTCACATTTTAGAAAATTTTTCAAACCATCGTTAAAAGATAGCTTCTTAAGAAGCAAATTCCAAAATATTTAATGTAAACTGCTCAGGAATAATTATCTTGATTTTTCGGACGGCTTGCCAAATTAACATCCTCTAAGTTGACAGAAAAGTATCCGGGTATTCTCTGCAAATATCGCTTAAATTTGTCAGACGACTCTTTGTTGGTTGGATTTTTATGACATTGGCATTTGTGTTTTTAGATTAGGCACGATCATAAAACTTGTACAAAAATGCCGACGTTTTGACATGTAATCGAAAAATTGAAACAAATAGAGTTCAATCACAATTCTTAAATGCTGCAAGAAACTCCCTTAAACGTGTAAGATCCCCGAAGACCTAGGCCTCAATAACTAATCATGGGCTTTGATCATGTGACTTTTTCAAAAAAATGAAATTTAAATGGATAAATGTGACTGCTAAGGCTATCCTTGTTGGTTCTCTCATCAAGGTCGTTTAAAGATAATGCAGTGAAGCATCTCAGAACGATCCAGGGAAAACTTGGTGAACTGGGAGATCCCCCGGTTTCTAGTTCTATTTTACCCAATCGTGTGAGACCATAATATTTTTAAAGAGCATTAACGCTTGAGCGATTAAAATACTTCGTTGATTACACGCATTTTGAAATTGATTGCAAATTGATGGTCCAGAAAAGTACCGTGTTTTCATAAAATTCTCACCGTAAACGTCTTGTGTTTTGCCATAAAACTGACCTAAGGTGAGACTTTTAAAAACTTTACTTTCGGAAAGGGAAACCTAAATCTTTCAAGTATTCAAAACTATCTTTTGAAGATCTCGACCTTAACTGTACAGTTACGTCAAATCCCCGAAATTTATCTAACTTGTCGGCTGGCACCTCGGGGAATACTGTGCAATCCTTTATTCCGAAAGTGTAGTTTCCTTGGGCGTCAAAACTGTTTTTCGGTAAACCACGAAAATCTCTAACCCGGGGCAACGCGCTAACTAGAAGTCTGTCAAGAAACGAATACATCTTCTTGCCCCTCAAAGTCACCATCGCTCCCACCGGCTGATTCTTTTTTATTTTAAAGCCTGCTATGGCTTTCCTCGCCTTTGTAATGACTGGTTTTTGAGCTGAAATTGACGAAAGCATGAGTTCCACGTTCTGCTGCACTTTTGGATTGTTCGAAATCTCGCTCCCAAAACCACAGTTGAGTACAACTTTCATGATTCTAGGAACAGCCATTGGGTTATACTTTTTCTCCGTCACCCATTTCTGCCTAATCAATTTTGTCCTTTCCTCGAAATTCACGTAATGTCCATTTGAGGTTGCCATACTTTTTTAATCGATTGAAACAAATTCTCTGGTTTCAGGATGTATAAATCCCCTCTTTTTTTCACCGTCTTTAATTGCGTATTTTAAACGAACAGGCCTTTTAAGCGATTCCGAATAAAACATTACGTTAGAATATGCTATCGGGAATTCTGTTTCAACGAAACGATTTTCTTCACCGGGTCGTCTTGCGCGGATGAGTTTTCGCCTAACGTTGATGCCACCCACGCGAACCAGTAGTTTGCCCTTTCTCACTTCAAAATTAAGTATTTTCCCTACCCGCTCTTCTAGGGGTCGATTTGACAATGGACCTGAAATGACTGCAACAGGATCCCCAACTTTCAATTTTCGTTTAAAATTTCTGAGAGATACCGCTGCTTTTACTGGTTTCATAAGAAGCTTTTATTGTAAAACAAGCTTAGCTTTTTTTTCAAACCCCGCAAGGCTTGGCATAGTTAACCCCGAGCTATCCCCAACGATATAACCGTTTGATGGAATTTTTCATTTGCTCTATTTACTTGATTTTTTCTTCACTGCTTTTTTTTTCAACTGACGATAATCGACGAATTGGTGATTATTTCAATCTAACACGGGGGCTAACCGCCTTGCAAAATGGACCTATAGGAAGAATATATAAAGAAGGCAATCAACTCGTTTTTACGGTAGGTTCATACAAGTTTTTTTTAAAAGCCAGTGACGCTCGTATAAGGTCGCCCTCAGGTAGCGTAAACTTGTATCCTTCGCTCTACTGTTCTCCTGCAAGCATTTATATCGACAGATGCAGGTATACGGTAAATATCCAGTGTAACTTAAAAAAATGGTGTTAATTCTTGAGGCAATGCTCGTTCTCTTTTTGGCAAGTATCGCTTTAGACTGTTCAACACTTTTAAAGCCTCTTAATGGCCAAAACTGTGCGGAGAGGCTAAATTTTTTGATATGCGACTCACAAATCGTTTTAAAGGAGTAGCTTATTTTGCGTCGTTAATTATTTTGCCTCTAATCTTTGCAATTGGATGGCAAATTATGTTCTCCTTACGGAAAGCTTCTAGTCAGAGATTCCGTCACTCAGTCCAAAGAGCTATTATTGTGTCCCAATTTAGGAACGTAATCTCTGATATCGACAGGCATAGGTATCAACTTATTCCTCAAAAAATTGCGGGTGCATTCAAGTATGGCAATTCGTTTTTGAATGTCAAAGCGGGGATCATGTATTTAACGTTGGATCCGACGACATTTATGGTTGTTAAGAACTATCGAGATGGAAATTTACTGGTGTGTCCCAAGCAAGTCAAAAACTTACGGGTGAAGATGTTCTTAATGGTGGGCGCAAACGGCTTTTGTTTAGGACATTCATCGAGTGTTTTTGATTTATCCAACCCTACATGTCGTGATTTGCCTCTTGAACCAAAGGCCTCCCCTCTTGTTCCATGTCAATTGCAAAAGTCGCAAACAGTGATAATTCACCCAGTTTTCAAAGAGTACATTCTTTATGTCGGTCATGATAGAACCCTTCGAAAAGCCTCATTTGAAAATGGCCTCTTGTATGAAAATCAAGTTGTCATGACGAATGTGGATATATCAAATATAGAGATACTATATCTGCAAAAAACAAACACTCTTTCGATATCCATAAAAAGTGCTACTATAAAAGCACAGCTTTTCAACGCTCTTCCGAGAAAACCGTTGCATGATCTGCTCATGGACCCAATGCTATTATGAGCATAGCTCTGCTAAGGCTTTTCCTTGATATCTTTTTTAGCATTAACCATGATGGCATTTTTTCACTCGTCTACGAGGAAAAAAGATACTTCTCAAAAAAAACGAGCTGTTTATTATTTGACAGGTGCGACGATATGGCCATACACAGAAAAAGTTTTCTCGGCGTTCCGTCAAAACAATTTGAATGCGAGAACGTCAGGGAAAATAATAATTTGAGGCCTTTTTCAAACCTTTGGACATGTTCAAACTCTGAAGTCCAGGAAAACGGAATTTTAAATGGCAATCTCAGCGCGGACAGGCTTCTTGTCTCAAACAACGTAAGTCAGCTAGTTATAATGGGTGATGTGATTTTGCAGGAATTAACGTGTCAGAGCAAAAATTTTCTTTTGCTTGCCCTGGGACAAGTAAAAATCAACCAAATTAGTGCTCAGGATTACGCAAAAATTATTGTAATTTCAATGAAAAAAGATGTCATTGTGGAGACTTGTCAGGGTCTTAGAATCTTTTCAAACGATTTGCGTTCTAATGGTTGCAGGACAATACCTGTAAATAGATTGGAAGTCATCACAAAAAATCTTATCCTAGGATTAGAAAATTTTTGATTTAAATGTTGAGTTTTCTGGCTCTGAGGCCAATTGTGGTTTGTATTGTGGCTATAACTCTACTTCTAGTTTTGGTTAATACGAAAGGTTTTCTTGACAACAAAGCAACTGCGCGTTCTATTGGTTTCATTTTAGCTGTTTCGGCGTTTGATGTTGTTTTTGCCATTTTGCTATGGAAAGGCCGATACACAGCGTCGGATTGGTACTGGATATTGGGTTATACCGCTTTGCTTGGATTTTGTGGGATGTGGGTGTTTCCAAGAGCGATCGCGTCAGACCCTAAACACCATTTCCAAGAAAAGCCAGATAGCGTAGGGGCAGTCGAAACAGCCAAAACTTATGAGAGTGATAGCTCGGCTCAGGCAAGCCTTGTTAGCTTGCCGGATAAGTTGTATCTAAACGAGAGATTAAAAGAACTCTGCCAAACAAAAGGCACAAGGGTTTTGATTTTCGGTCCTTATGGGAGCGGAAAAGAAACACTCGCTGTTTTGATAGCATATCACAATTGCGAATTTGTCTATAAAGCTGACACGTTGTTTTTGTCGAGAACAGACGATCGTAGTTTCAATTGCTTTGACGAGGGCACAACGGGCTTTGTAGTACCTGATATTCAGATGTTAAGTGATAATCAAAAAGAAAAATTCAAGCAGTTAATCGACAAAAGATTTGCGTTTTACGCGACTAGCACGAACTTCGATATATGCGACACTTTGCCAGAGTTAAGCAGTTTTATTCATATTTATATCCCCCCTCTTAGTCATGAAGAAATTGTAGATTGTTTTAAGTTCTTTATGCCTGAAGATATTTCAATCGAAGAAATAAAATGGGATTTTGTTGCATCATTATTGAAAATGGTTTATGTTCCGCAAATAAAGCAATTGGTTGAGTGGACTCTGCAAGAATACTTTTTGGATCAGGAAAATCAGGCTGGATTGGTGCGAAAGGTTCACTTGGCAAAAGCTTTGGAAAAATTTTTAAGTCAGCCAATTTAGTAAAATAATGTTTGAGGAGCGTTTAAAAAAGAACGACATTCAGATTGCCAATCTATGTGAAAACAAAGAAAAGGCCAAACAACTGCTCGAGAAACTTGACCAAAAGAATGCTGGTGGGGAACTTCATCTTATTGATCAGGCAAAAATAGCGGTAAAAGATTTCCTGAGTCTTAAGGCTTTCCGGATTGAGACTTTTGCGGATTTGAGTCTAGCATTGGCAAACGTCCACGAAATAATATCCCACCCACTTCTTACTGATGAATTACGGGAATATGGGGCAAGTGTGTTGGCCAGCATGATTGAAAACTTAATAAGGCAAGAGGGTGCTATGAAAGGCCTTGATTTTGTTTCCAAAAACTTTGACCGACTTCCGTTGGGTGTTGTAAGGGAAATTATTCCAGAGCTCACTAACCCGTTCTTAATTTGCGCAAACGATGCCCTACAAAAACTTACAAAAACTTTTTTAGAAGAACTTGAAAAACTATTTCAGGAGTTTGTTGAGGGTGAACCGGCTTATTTAAAAGATCAAATCAGAAGTAAGCTTAAAAAATACCATCTGGATCTAATTGAGCAAAATTCCAGAATTGAATTAAGAAAAATAGTGAAAAGACAAAAAAGGGAGCAAAAATTGATGTTCGTAATCCTTCTTGCCGTTCTACTAATTCTTTTTTGGATCTTGTATTAGAATAATCTTTTTTAGCGAATTCGAAGAGCTCAAGTTGCAAATAACTCGCGGTTAGACCGTCTCTCGAAGATACAATTACATTCATTGAGTCTTGAAAACACTCATTGAACATTTAATTTTTCAAAATTTTTTGAAGCTTATTTGTCCATTTCGGCCTAGCTGTTATTTCAGAAACCGGGTATCCGTTCGGTACGGGGCGATTAAGGATTAGACGTCAATTTCACATACAACTTTTTTCCAATTCGGGACTAATTTATTGTTGAATATCTCGAAAGGTATTTTTAATGAAAAGCTGTTTACTTTTGTCATATTGTTCTGACTGATGGTGCTTTTTAAATCCTTGCCGTTTAGAAAACCATAGTTTGAGGATAGATAATCAATTGCGCTCTCCAGTTTTTTAAAATTTGCTCTAACAGATACCTCGGGAGCACTTGATTTTTGAAATGTTTTTATTGGCAAACGGCTACTATCTGTCGATATCAAGTAAAAATCCCCTGTTCTGCTACCATAAAATCTGTGGCCCTCGACCTCAATAACCTCCATAATTCCTTCTCTAAAAATTTTACCCCTCACGAAAGCCAGATAAAATTTTCCAAGGTCCGCTAAAGATGCGGGTATCACAAGGTCCAAAGAGTAATTCCCGTTTTCTAGCTCGCTTATACTTGTATATAAATCAAAAGTCTCTAGTTGCAGTGATTTGACAACCTCGAAGGCAATTTCGATACCGTTTCTTTTGGTATTAAGCTTCGAAAGATCTTGGCCGTTTATGTGAACTTGAATTTCTAGCGGCTTTTCAACGACTTTACCACGATCACACGTGAAGTATTTTTCAAATTCCCTTGAGCTTTGGTGCAGGTTTGCACCGTAAAATGCCACCAAGTTAGCGGCTGAGACGCGTTTTATTTTTTTTTCAGCAGAAACAACATCTTTTCGGGCTTTTTCTAACGGGCGATCATGGGCAAGTGAAAGAAGGACTGCCTTGTTGTCGATAGTTGAAATCTCAACTCCGTTAAATTTTGATGTCGCGACGTTGATTTCATTTTCTGAAAGAGGCCTTTCAAAGCTAACAAGAGCCATTTCATTTTTTGTGTCTAACGATAATAAAAAGCTTGCTTCGGGAAGAGGGGAGTCTTTTTTAATAAGATTCCCGTTAAAAAAAACGACATAATCCGCGTTTTCCAGAGTTAGAAATTTACTTGCTATATTGTCTTCTTTTTTTGAACAAGACGCCCAAAACAGGCAAAGTGGGAAAATGATGAAAAATTTGTTAATCATAGACATATTCTAACGTGTTGTAAAATTAACTACTAGCGAAATAAAAAATGGACGACGAACGAAAAAAAATTTTTAAACTAAATTTGCAGGACATACTTGGTCAAAACGGTAACAGCAATGGAGAGAAAACCATTCATTCTGATCCGCAAAAATTTATAGAATGGTTTCACGAAAGCAAACTTAACCCAAACTTCGACACAGTATCTGCTCTTCTTATCCTCGAAAAACATCTGAATTCGGAAAATCTAGAGACTGAAATTAGAAATAGTCTTATCGAAATTAAGAAAGAGCTTGAGGAAGACATTAATTTGGCGGTGGATACAAACGGCTCGAGATCAAACAAAAGCGAAAGAAAATCTGCAAGGACAATTATTGTCGTAATGAGTTTAATTTTGTGTTTACTATTGTTGATTTACCTCGGAAATTCTTCGCAGGAAGCATCGGACATCTCAAGTTACCGCGTAAGCCCTCCCGAATTTGAGTTATCATTTCAACAAAAGGTTCCAGAGCTCAAAAAAATGGAACTCGATCCTGTTAATGCTTTATTTTTTGAGGCTAACCCCGAAGAAAAAAAAGTCGGGCAAACGACTGACCAACATCAAGGTCCTGTCGAAGCGAAAAAAAATGGCTCGGACATTCAGAGCACTTCGATGGGGTTAAATGAAGTAATAAAACAAAAACAAGAAAATCGTTTAAACAAGTTCCCTTTCGAAGCAGAAATTATCGTAAATACACCCGTTCTTAGCAGTCCAAGTTTGGAGGGAGAGGAAGTCGGTTACTTAATGGTTGGAGCCATTGTTTTGGTTGTCGGAGAAAGCGGCTCTTTTTATAGAATTTCATCAAAAGCCGGAAACGACGGGTACATATTGAAACAAGATGTCGGAAAAAAAATGACCGAACGACAATCCACACCAAATCAGGATGAACCCATTAGTCCTTTTTCCTACGAGGCAGTTAACCCAAACAGAAGAAATTGACGTATTAAATTTAACGGCTGTTCCCTTCAATTATCGACTGTGTTTGAAAAAAATTCGATCAGCTAATTAATGATTAACTAGCTCAGGAATAAGCACATTCATAGCTTCAAAGTGATTGTCAAAAACAATTTTTAAGTATTAAGAGCTTTTTGCGTCGGCTACAAAATTCTATCCACGAAATCCGCATCACTGGCTTGCTACGGTGAACACGACTTTTACCTAAGCTGACACTCGATAAGCTTTATTCCCAGTAAAGATGACATTGAGGGATCACCGCAACCGAGAATTAAATCAAATGAATTAAAGTTCTTGCTTGATGTTAAATCAAATTAGTCTTTAAATCACCTTCGCCGACTACAATAGGGCCATTCCACTTAAAAGGTATTCTGGGATCGTTGTATGGAATTCTCCCTTCGTCCAAAGGATTGTACTCTTGGTCAGTGAAATAGATTAAATGACATTCCTCGCTTAAAACACGCAGACCATGAATTATCATCGGCGGAATCTTAAGAAGATGTGGCTTATTTGAGGTTAAAGTTATTTTCATTGGTTTTGAGAATTCCTGTTGCCTAAAATCCATTAGGAAAGCGTTTATCTGACCGGAGACCACATACCACCAATCGGTTTGCAGTCTATGGTAATGCCACGCTTTTATCACATTTTTTTTCATAAAAGTGTGGGAAACCTGTTTGACCTCGCTTCCAAAAATATTTAACCAAGATTTTTTGAAGATTTCTCGAAAAAAGCCTCTCAAGTCTTTGTGGGATATTAACGGAATTAATTCAACTCCATATGGAAGTTTCATAAATTTTTTGCGCCTATTTTACTAAGCCTATCCAAGATAACATAATCTGGGAATCTGTCAACATCCAGTTTGCCAACTATTAGAACGTCTTTTTTTTGGAGGTCTGCGCTTCTTAGAATTGAATATAGGTTTAAGAACAATTTTTCCGCTCCAAGAGTTTTAAGATCAAAAACAAAAAAATCCTCTTTAGACCCTTGAAACTCGTCGCAAACAAAAACGGACACTTTAGGGCTATAATGTTTGTAACGCGATCCGGGCGTCAAGATGTTAGACCCAACGGCAATCTCGCTAAGCGGCAGGTTTAATCTCTTTGCTATTTCCTCAACCGATATAACCCCCAATCTTGCAATCCTAGGTTTGCCAATGAGTGATACTATTGTTGACTCGATCCCATAAACAGGATAAGAACCGCTATCGATAATAAAAAGGTCATTCCCAAAATCATTCCTCACATGTTCCGCAACCACTGGCGAAACATAACCACTTTTGTTTGCCGAAGGAGCAGCCAGTGGTAGGTTTAACTTTTTTATCAAATCTCTCGCTATTGGATGAGCGGGAATTCGGACCGCGCAATATTCAGCACCAGATGTGGCTGCTTTCAACTTTTGATTTCTCAACGGCAAAACAAGCGTCAAAGGACCTGGCCAAAGATCGACAAGACTGCGTGCAACATGAAAGTTTTCACCAAGTTTCACGCAAGAGTCGACCATGTCAAGAGTTGAGCAGTGAACGATCAGCGGATTGTCCCGAGGACGATTTTTTAACTCGTAAATCTTTGAAACCGCAGACTCTTGTGTTGCTAGAGCTGCTAGTCCGTAAACAGTTTCAGTTGGAATTGCAACTACACCACCGCTTAAAATAATGTCGCACGCTCTAAGGATATTATCCTCGGTGGGCTCTACAATCATATGTCTACATCAAGTTCGACAGGTTGAAAATAGTTTAAAAAATCCCTGATCTGTTCTTTTTGAAAACCCCATTCGGTAAAAGGCACAACAAGGTCACTCTTTTGATTAGGTTGCCAAGAGGGAAAAACATGAACAAAACCCCTTAAATCCTTTTTTGGAAACTGAGTAGCGGTTACGACGATTTTCCTACCCCTTAATTTCGGCTCAAGCGCTTCGCATACTTCAAAGAGGACGGAGCCGTGCTTAAAAAACTGTATAAGTTTGTTTTTGTATCCCGGTTGAGGGACGCTGTAAATCCAGTCAAGTTTGTATGTTGACATGAACTCGAACAGGTTTTCAGTTCTGTAGCAAATGTGATGGAAAGCGGGAGTTTTTCTAGTTTCGATAAATCGCTTAAGAGACTGGTTTGAAACTGGAAGAAGCAATTCGATGGAGCAATCCTGCCTTTCGATAAATATTAACTCAACACCCTGTGATGGGAGGTGAGTAAAATTTGCTTTATCGGTAAAAAAAAAGGCTTCTTCAACATTTTTTAAGGCGAAGGCGACATGATCAACTACTTCATTTTCAAACACAACGGGATTTTAATTCTCCGCAGACGAATTTGTTTGACCAAGAAGGTTTTTAACCGTCTTGTAAGAGCTTAAAAGACCTTGAAAATCTTTGCTTAAAAGCAGATTGTGAGGCTTGAACAACTCTTCCGCAATCAAGTCAATTCCTATTTCAATGATTTGAAAATCTATTTCGCCATTTTGAACGCCTTCCAAATAGCTGTTTAAGCCTTCCAATAGAAACCACGTCTTTGCGGCACTTTGTGCTACCAAAGGGGACTCTTCTGGACTAACCTCGAAAAACCCGTTTATAAGTTCCTGGACTTTGTCAATGAAAGAGTAGAAGCTTTCTTTAAACTGGTTTTCAAAACTCATTTTTCTATCGTACAGTAGAATAAGATGGAACACAACGACCCGTTTACACAAAGGCTTAAAAATTTGCAAAACGCGTTGAGACAAGTTAACGGTTGCGCAATTATTTGTGGGAACCCAAATTGTGTCAAATCGGAGGACCAGAGTTTCATTTATCGCAACTCAAATTTTTTCTATTTCACTGGATCCAAAAGTCAGAATTTTGGAATTTTGGTTTGCCCCGACAAAATTTTCTGCTTTGAGTGGCTTAAAAAAAACCCAGTCTGGGAGACGACGGACGAAAGTCTTCAAAATTTCTCACAAAGGCTTAAGATTGAAAAGATTGCATCTGACAGTGTTTACAATCTGATTCGGGGTTTTTCTACGATTTTTTTTGAAAGCAATGCCCGTGGATTTGCAGGCGAGCTACGCCAAAAATTGCTTGTAGAACCTTTTGCGAAGTTGTGGAAAAAAGCAAAATCCCTTCAGCCGTTGGAGTTTCTTGTGGCACCCATGCGGGAAATAAAAAGTCGTCAAGAAATATCCACGATATGGGAATGCGCAAATATCTGTAAGAAGGTTTATGAAGAATTCAAACGAATTGTTAAGCCCGGGATGACAGAGGAACGAATGTCTTTTATTCTAAGATCATTAATGTACCAGTATGAGGCAGAGCCGGCTTTTGAGCCGATTGTGGCTGCTGGAGTTAACGCTGCAACGCTCCACCACTGTCCAACGACTAAAGTTTGGCGCAAAGAAGAGCCACTGTTAATCGACTTTGGCGTGTTATTCAAGGAGTACACATGCGATGTCACTAGAATGTTGTTTTGCATGAAAAAGCATCCTTTAAAAGCCATTTATCTTGTAGTAAAAACCGTAAACGAGGAACTTATATCTCTTTTAAAACCTGATTTATCCTTCGATGAAGTACAATCAATCACATCGAAGCTCCTTGCCGAGAGATTGTCACGTGTGGGGTTGAGAATCAGAAAAATATCGAATTTTTTTCCGCATTCTTGGGGTCACAGCATTGGGTTAGATGTTCATGACCCATCGTTTTTACGGGTTGAAGCCGGCTACAAATTACGGGAAAACATGGTTGTTACTGTTGAACCCGGATTGTACTCAAAAAAAATTTTTAAATCGGGTATACGAATAGAAGACACAGTGCTTGTGAAAAAAGAAGGTGCCGTTAACATGACTTCACAAATATCAAAAGAATTTGAGGATAGCTTAATCTAGGTATTAAAGCGACCGCCACCTTGCCGTTTTTGTGGATTGTTGCCTTGTGTGGCCTTTCTGTTTGGTAGAGATTGATAGTACGCTATACTAAAAGTATGGACTTCAACGGCAAGAAAGGGATTATTTTGGGTATCGCCAACGACAAAAGTATAGCGTATTCAATCGCTTTACTGTTGAAAAATAGCGGAGCTCAACTTTGTCTTACTTATCCAAATGAAGCAATTGAGAAACGAGTAAGGCCAATCGCAGAGGAGCTTAAGGTGGATTTTGTCGAAAAATGTGACGTTTCTTGTGAAGACGACATTCACAAACTTAGGGACGCAGTAGTTGCCAGATGGCAGAAAATCGATTTTTTGGTCCATTCTATAGCTTATGCCGAGAAAGAAGATTTAAGCAGAAGATTCATAGAAACCAGCAAGCGAGGATTTATGATCGCCCTCGACATTTCAGCATATTCTCTTCTTGCATTATGTCGGGAATTCGAAAAAGTTTTCGAGGATGGTTCTTCCATACTTACTTTGACTTATCTTGGTAGTGAGCGTGTAGTGCCAAATTATAATGTAATGGGAGTAGCAAAAGCCGCATTGGAAGCGGTTGTGAAGTATTTGGCTTACGATTTGGGTCCAAAGCAGATTAGGATTAACGCTATTTCAGCAGGTCCGATAAAAACTCTAGCCGCCTCTGGAATTTCCGGCTTCTCGGAAATGCTCAAATCATTCGAAGACAGGGCATTATTAAAAAGAAAAGTCACTCAAGAAGAGGTTGCTAACGCTGGGCTGTTTCTTTTGTCAAACATGTCATCCGGAATAACCGGCGAAATCGTTTTTGTTGATTGTGGGTACAATCTTCTAGGTTTTTGAACTTATGTTGTATTGGAAATGCTCCAAACATTTACTAAAATTTAGCCTATATGCCGCATCATAAGTCTGCTCTGAAAAGAATAAGAAGCAGCCGAAGGAAAAGAGACAGAAATCGCCTGGTTAAAGGAAGAATTAAATCTGCTGTAAAAACTGCGAGAACTTTAGTGTCTTCAGGTGAAGCAAAAATCGAGGAGATAAAGAAAGCATGTGTTACAGCGGAAAAAATTTTATCTTCGGCGGCAACGAAAGGGGTTATAAAAAAAGGCAAGGCAAGAAGGCTCATATCACGGCTGATGTCTCAATTGAACAAAAGGTTGGCAAAAGTAGCGTAGTTGCTTCAGGCCTTTCTTTCCGTAAGATTTGTGGTTTGTTAATGGTTCTAGTGGCGGTTGCAACTCGTACGGCGCTGCTTGGAAAGTGCCTGGGTTAGTCTCTGAAATAAATCGGCGTTTTCTGATGATTCGTAAACTCTGCACTTACATTTTAAGAAATCGTGTTTAGTTGCGTTATGCCCCATGTAATATCGCTTTTTTTGGGGCATTCTGTTTACTCCAACTAAATCATTCGCCTAATTCCAGGATTTTGGCTGTAATTTTAAAAAATATTGATGATTTGAATAGATTTAAGAAGCTAGGCGGCCCTGAGTTTTAAGATAAAACTGAAAAATTCACCAAAATAATTGAAACGGAAGGAGAGGGATTCGAACCCTCGGATGCTGATTAACAGCATCGCCGGTTTTCAAAACCGGTGCCTTAAACCACTCGGCCACCCTTCCATTATTCAGTTTAAGGATTTATTTTTGCCTCTTCAAGTTTTTTGCTTAAGAATAATGTCAATCGCTCCGAAATTTTTTCTAGTGCTGTTTGTATTGAGATTTGCTCTTATTTGCTGGTTAATTTCAGAAGGGGTGAATTACCTCTCGACTGAGCATCCTGAAATATACAAATTCTTGTCTGAAAGAATACATTTAAACATCGAAAAAGCCTTGCTTTTTTCACAAGAAGCGGGATTGATCATAGATAACTTTGACTTAACAAATAAAAGAGGCTCTGCCGAAAATGAAAATATGAATTATCAGGATAATGTTTTTTTTAATAACTTTCCCAAAAACTTTCAACGAGCATCAAGTCATTGGAGCTTAGAGCGGTTTTAAGAAGTTCTACAAATTTTCTTTTAGAAACTTCTTCTCCACCAAGTTTAAAAGTTAAAGAGTTGAGAACCTGAACATCCAAAAATGAAATGTTAAAACGGCTCAAATATCGAACCAGCCCAAACAGGGCTACCTTGCTTCCCCCTTTTGTTTCACTGTACATTGTTTCCGCGCTTATATAGTTGTTAATTCGGACACAAAAAATACTGCCGCAAACCATGTTATTCGCAAAGGCTGTCAGGGAAAAAAAATTCCCAATATTAAGCGCCTCCAAGTAAAACTTTATCATCTTTTCGGTAAGCCATGTTTGTCCATGCTTTGAAAGATGATAGTTCCGGCATTTTTCTAACTCGTTTGCAACATTGAAATTAAAACGGTACGAAATCTGACCGTGTTTAGTAAGCTGCTTGAGCAAGTCCTTGTCAGGATTGAATTTGTCTGTAAAAATAATCCCTCGTCGATTGGGACTGTACCAAAACACAAATTCATCATCGACCGGCCACGGAAATATGCCTTTTTGGTAGGCGCTTAGGGCCAGCTCGCAATTTATTGTTGTTGAAACCGCTACAATCTCGGATCTAAAAGCCATTAATTATCCAAGCAAAATTCTCACTATATATGGTATCATTAAAGGTAAAGGACTGGCTAAAAGTTTTAACTGGTATGCCCAAGGCTAACAGGGTCTTAAAAGAAAAGAAAAAAACAGTCTCCATTACTCCGAAGTTATGTAAAGTAATTCTGCTTAATGACGATTACACGCCCATGCAGTTTGTGGTCGAAATATTGGTCAACATTTTCGGCAAAGGTTATTCCGAAGCGGTGTCTTTGATGCTCAAAGTTCACACTGAAGGTAGCGCTGTTTGTGGTGAATATCCAAAGGAAGTTGCGGAAACAAAAGCGTCTCTTACAGTTTCAATAGCTAGACAAAATGGTTATCCGCTTCAGGCCATTGTTGAACCTTAATAAGATATGGTATTGTGTCATAAGCATATAAAAGAGTGAGTTCCCTTTTTTCGAGAGATGTCATTTTGGTTTTGGAAAGCGCCCTGGAGGAGGCAAAGGCAAAAAACTGCAACATCATGACCACGGAGCACATTTTGTACTCTCTTACTTATTTTTCGCAGACCAAAGAGATTCTACAGTACCTGGGGGTTGATTTGGTTGAGTTACGGGAGGAACTGGATCATTATTTTGACCAGTATCTCGAAAAGAAAAAAGGATCCGGTGAGATTATAAAAAGTGTGGGTGTTGACGCCCTTATAAATCAAGCCGTCAAACAGGTTTTAAGCGCTGATAGGTCTCAGATACAGCCGGAAGACCTTCTTTGTGCCCTTATGAGCCAACGAGATACCTTTGGCGTTCAACTGCTTGAAGAATACGGTGTAACTGAGCTTGCTGTCAAAGAAGCAATATCCCTTCGTCAGCAAGGTAGACTTTTTGTACAGTCAGACACTGAACGCGACGCAAGAAAGGCTTTGCCTTATGTAGCCACCAATATTACTGAGCTCGCGAGAAACGGAGAGCTTGAGCCTGTAATTGGCAGGGAGAAAGAAATAGCCCAGTTGATAACAATACTTGGTCGGAAGCGCAAGAGTAATCCTCTGATTCTAGGGGATCCGGGTGTTGGCAAAACGGCCTTGGTTTATGGCCTTTGCCACAAATTAGTAAAAAAGGAAGTTCCGAAGGATTTACAGGATTATCAGGTTTACATGTTGGATATATCGTCTCTTTTATCTGGAACCAGATTTCGTGGAGATTTCGAAGAGCGTTTAAAGGCAGTGATAGAAGAGTTGCTTGAAGAGAAAAAAGTAATTTTGTTCATCGATGAAATTCATTCGATTGTTGGGGCTGGAGCCACTGTAGGTGACAGTGTTGATGCGGCTTTAATTTTAAAGCCGTATATTGGTTCTGGTAGGCTGAAAGTCATAGGAACGACAACTTTTGATGATTTCAAAAGACATTTAGAACGAGACAAGGGCTTTTTGAGAAGGTTTTCAATAATCGAAATAGACGAACCTTCGCAAGAATTGGTAATTGAGATACTAAAAGGAATTTCAAAAGAGTTCGAAAATTATCATGGTGTAAAAATTCCGCTAACAACAATAAAAAAGTCTGTTGAATTGTCAAAGAAATATATGCCGGATAAAAAGCTCCCCGACAAAGCGGTTGAAATTCTGGATCACGCTTGTAGTATCGCGAAATATCAAACCAGCGAGCCAGTTAAATTAGTTGGGCAAAAGCATCTGGCTAAGGCAATATCAGATTTAACCAGAGTTCCTTTTGAAGATTCCTCAAAAAGCGCCTCATCGAAAAGTAACCTGTTAAAGCTAAGTGTTGTAATTAAGCAAGAACTTTTTGGGCAAGATCAAGCTGTGGATCTTGTTACTGAAAGCGTAGTGCGACGGCTTGCGGGAGTTAAAATTAATCCCAAAAAGCCAATTGGGGCATTCTTATTCGCCGGTCCAACGGGGGTTGGAAAAACTGAGTTGGCAAAACTTTTATCAAAGTACCTTGGTGCAAGGTTCGTCAGGTTCGATATGTCCGAATTCATGGAAAAACATTCAATAAGCAAACTAGTGGGAGCTCCCCCTGGATATGTAGGACATGAAGAAGGGGGCCAGCTAATTAATCTTGTTCGCCAGCATGCTTTCAACGTGATACTTTTTGACGAAATCGAAAAGGCTCATGAAGATATTTATATGATTTTACTACAAATTCTTGATGCTGGAGTTTTAACGGATAGTCACGGCAGAAAAGCGGATTTCAGCGAGTCAATAATTGTTTTAACAACCAATCTTGGCTCGGAAAGTAGCAGATCACTTGGGTTTGGAACAGAGCTTGAGACTTCATCCCGACTAAAAGCTATAGAGAGTTATTTCAAACCAGAATTTCGTAATAGGTTAGACGGCATTATTGTTTTTAACGCTTTGCGGGAGACTGAAATTAAAAAAATTGCGCAAAAATTCCTCAATGAACTTGCTGCGACTGTTCGAGAAAAGGGTATTCAGCTTTTTTGGTCGGACGAAGTAGTTCAATATGTCGCTGAGAAGGGTTTTGATCCGAAAATGGGAGCAAGGCCTATTGCCAGGTTTGTCGAACAGAAAATAGGAACAGAATTGGCAAAAAAGATGTTACAATCAAAGGGCAAAAAGTTTATTATTAGTCTAAAAGACGCAGGTTCCAGTGGCGGTGGTAAAGTGATTGATGTCTCTGAGGTTATTCAGGAAACGGTGGCCAGCTAGGTAGTTGTAAATCTCAAACAAAACTTGGTGCTTGTTTGGAGGCATCCAAAAGGCTTTTCGGTATATCTTAGGTTTTTTTTAACGTTCCTTTTTTAATCAAACATAAGGTAGGGCGTTGAATAACGTTTTTAAGGCATTACACCATTGGTGAGTCTTTTAAGTTCGGGTCGAAGTATTTTCCATGATGCTAAAGCTGGGTCTAGTTGTTTAAACTTGTGCCAACGAAATCAATATATACTAGCTAGGTTTCAAAAAAACTATCAAATTTTGCGCTTCGCTTGAAGCGACTAAGATCCTGTCTTCCACCCGTTTTCGGGCGTTTCTAGCACTGAAAAATCTAAGGAATTTTTTTTGTAAAATTTTTGAAATTGGAATTTAGTCTTTTGCATCATAATTGCAACAAAAATGAAAAGAACTTGTATCAAAATTGTAAAGGGGAAAAAAAACCGACGAAAACTTTGTGTAAAGTTTAGGAGTTGTTATCATATGTTGGAAGATGGACAGATGTCTCTTTTAAGCGCCAAGCTTTTAAATCACTTGATTAAGTGTCGAAAATGCTCAAAGTTTGTCCGGGAATTTGAACTTTTTAAACAAAAAATTAATCTTTTATTTGATGATTCGAGGAGTAATTTTTTGTTTCTAGTAGAGCATAAACCCTGAGTGTAAGATGTTCATCAAAATTTTGGTTTTTGTCAAAAACTAATCGAGGTGACAGAATTATCCATTTATTTGGGCTTGCGAACGGCTTTATTTTGACCCAGTCCTTCTCGGTTGTTATTAAAGGCGCATGGGTACATTCTTCAAGATGTTTGATTTCGCTTTGTGAGAAGAAATAGTGATCACGAAATCGATAGTGTTTATCGACGTTTACCCCTGCTTGTTTTAGGAAAGAAAGTATTGCTTCGGGTCTTGCAATTCCCGTTACCAGAACGGCTTTTTCCGGCAGAATAATCTTATTTTCATAATAAGAATAGAAAACTGGCTTTTTCACGTCGAGAGTGTGAACAGTGTTTCCTAAGCCATTTCTGTCAACGAGCACAATTAAATCGCTTTTACGAACGCAGTCGCTGAAAAAATCTCTTAATGGACCGCAAGGAAAAAATCTTTCCAACTGTGCATCCGCCAATTCGAGTTGATTTTCGACTGGTAATGTCATTACGTAAATGTCGCACACCAATCCTAAGTGTTGGAAAGCATCGTCAATGACGATCACTGGATAATTTTTTTCAAAAAATTTAACACCTTGAGTTTTGTTCTTACACACCGCAACCCTGACGCCCCTAAGAGCCAGCATATACGCTTCATCCCCAACAGAAAATGCGTCATCGACATTTTCTTCAACCAATGTTGGCCCTGATTTTTGCCCCTTATACCCTCTTAAAAGAAGCAAAGGGTTTACTTGTTCAAGAATTTTATACACATGATAAGCTACCTCGGTTTTTCCACTGCCTCCAGCAAATGGGCTCCCAACGCCTATAATCACCGAATGCTTTGATTGGTAAGCCTTGGTTAAGCGTAGTTTAATGGTTTTACAAAATCTGAGCCCGGCTTTTATTAATGAGTTTAGCAAGCTTAAACTAAATAACTTTTAATAATCTCGACACATTCATCTGCGACAGTTTTAGTCTTTTCAACTTCTTCTTTAAGGCGGAGGGAAAAATCTTTTAAAACTCTCGGATTTAGAATTATTTTGCGAAGCACCTCCAATGATGACTCGTTACTATCGATCCGAATGTACAGATCTCTTTGATGACTAATTTTCCAGTCTCCGGGACCAGCAATTCCTGGAATGCCAAACCATGCTCCTTCAAACGGACTATGTCCCCCTGTTTCCATGTCGAATGTACCACCTATTATATAAAATAAGCTCTGGGAGACTCCTGTTGGAACTAAACCAAACTTTGTTATTATGGTCACTCGACCCAGTCGAGGGTAAGTTTCAGCCAAGCCGAAATATTTTTTTGCTTCTCCGACGAAAAAAGGCACGTGTTCCAGATATCTTGGAAAAATTATCAAACAGATATCGTGAAACTGTTGAAGCAGTTGAGCGAGAACGGGAAATAAACTTAAGCAGTCTTTTTTCCTTAAAGATGCCAAAGAGATGATTTTGGGGAAACTTAAACGTAAATTACGCAGCTGATTTTCAAAATTAATGTCAATTGAGGGCTCATTTAAGATTTTTATGTTCCCGCCGACTTTGGCTTGCTTCACGCCAAATGATATAAGAGTGTCTCTTGTATTGTCGTTCTGAGTGTATACGAAGACCGATTTTTTAAGAAACCACACTTTTTTGGATAAAAAAAATCGAGAAAGAAAACTGTGAGTATTTAAACTGTAGTTAACTATGCCGAATGGAATTTTTTTTTCGGCAATTTGTTGGCAAAAATTGGGCCAATATTCGCTTTCGGCGAATAAAACAAATTTGGGATTTACCTGCTCAAGAGCTGAAATGACAAAATTTTTTAGATCTAACGGCATTAAGCCCCCATCCATTGCGAATCTACTTAGTAAATGTAGCCCGTTTTTTGAAGTTACTGTTATCCAAAAACTATCAAATCTTTTTAAAATCGGCAAAACAGCGAATAATTCACCTACAGAGGCGGCATGGATCCATAGTTTTCTTTCAGGGAATGAGAACCTTATTCTTCTCGGGTCTACGAAGTACTGAGCGCATAAGCAAGTTAGATCATACAGTTTTGATAACATCTAATTTGTTTTCGGTTAATAGAATCTTCGTAAAAGGTAGCGGGATTTTCAACTTATCCCAAGTTTTGAGGCGAATGCAAAAAGAGGCACGGAATTCAAAATGATGTAAAGGTCTTCCTAGTTTTTTTGCGATATTAATGAGATTGCTTTTCATAACTCGTGGAGGCCCGCGGGGGCCATCGGGTATGACAATTAATGTTTTGTGGGCGAGTTTGCTAATTTCCCTCATCGCACTAATATAACCGCGGGTCGAAGATCCTCTTACTACAGTAAGGCCTAGACTATTTAGCACTCCTAATGCGAGCTCTGCGTCTCTGTGCTGGCTTATTAAAATTGCGTGGTCATCAAACATCCTGTTCTGTTTGAAGGCCCAACAAGCTAGTATGAATATATCCTCATGCCAGAATGAAATTATGGGCCTACTGGAACCGGAAAAATTTGGCATCTTTCCTTCAAAATTGATAAATTGACTTAGCAAGACCGCAATTTTCTCAAGTAAAATCTGCTTGAACAATTTTTCGGATCAAAGTTTTTACAATTTAAGGCTAATTATACCAAAAAGCCACAACATTGAAGCCATCAAAATAACAATGTTATGTTAATGTCATGTCTTCGTTAATCGATCAACTGGGTGTTTTTGAAAAGCTGCCTTTGGGTCTAAAATATCGCAGCTGGAAGGTGGGCTTATTGAAAAACTCAATTTCCCCGTAAGATTTATGAGAGGCCAAAAATAATTATGAAAAAAAATATTAAATTTTTTACCTCTATGTTCTAATACTGAGTTTCCCTTCAAGCCCTAAAAGTTTAAACTTCGTAGTAATCAGTACAAAGAAATGATCTTTTAAACAACTAAAGCTGAGCTTTCCAATAAACAGAGTAATTACAACAATTCTGTGCTAAATTAAGTTACTTTTAACAGCCTTGTCCGAAACTAAATAGAACCAATAACAAATCCCCATCATCAACTACACCATCACGGTTAGGGTCATTATTCGGATCATTACTACCAAAACTAAACAAAACCCTCAACAAATCACTATCATCCACACATCCAGAACAATCTACATCCGCTCCACAATCCCTCATAACTTCTGCCCTAAAACCAATTACTCTGCCCTCGCCCCACGCGGCTATCCACTCGCCTCGCTCATTCCGATTACCACAATTACATGCGTGTCTACCGTACGTAATGTAGTATGGCACATTGTCAGTTAATAGGTTAAATCGACACGTCAAAGATCCTGTGTTAGAATTCATGGTGTAGTATTCATAAGGAAGATCCAAAATCTCATTCTGGTTTGCGCAATTGTAGGGGTGCCTGAGACTCCTCACTACAGTTGGGTTCCACTCATCTGCCCTTACTGGAAAAATAGGGTTTCGAGGAGTAAAAGTAAGAGCTAACAGATACATCCTGTCTGGATTTAAAGTTAATCGTGCCCTCTGTGGCAAGGTAAATTTGTGCATAAGTATGTTATCTAGCCGAACACCACTGCTAGTGTAAGCACTACCACCACTATTTTCTACAATAACGTTAGAAACCTCTGCATTAGTAGGCACATAATACCAGTCCGGATTTGGCCCAATACGAGCTGAGTATGCCCCCGAACTTCCTCGAGGTATCACATATACAAGTATAGTTGGCAACCAACCATGACTTGAAAAGGCACTCGGGCCTGCTGGGATATTCTGTGACGTACAGGGAAGATTTAACCTATCAACTGCTTCTTGACCGTTACTTCGGTACACTCTGGTTATGACGCACAGAAACTCAAGGTAAGTCAAAACAGCAGGGAAATTAACATTTCTTAACTGCCCAAGGTAATGGTAACCGCGCCTTGAACCCAACCAACTACCATTTAAGGCAGTCTCTAATCGCAGGTTGTACAATTGATGCAGTCTGTTTACCGAAACCTGACTATTCGGATCACCAAATTAAGAGTGGTGATAGTACATGTTAAGTATCGTCGGGTACGCTTCATTAAGCCAAATGCCCTGATTCGTTTGACAGAATGAGGCAACGAGCCAGGCACAAATTAGTCCACGAGCTGTCTTATTCAACCATCTTATCATGCTTGTATTTTGACAAGGTATCAAATACTTTTCAACTCTAGGTCGGAAAAAGGTTTTTTTGACCACCATCATAACTAATTGATTTAACACAACTTCTTCTTGAATGCTTATTTATTCTAATTTTTAAGGCAGCCGACAAGTGAGACTAAAAGAAGAACATTAGAAGTCACGACACAAGTCCAGTGATCCATAATTTTAAAACTGAATTTCACATTACATACTTAAAAAAAGTTTGAGCTTTTTCAAACTTCGTTTGTTTACTACCACAGGTATGAGTTATGTAATGATCTCTTTCTATATGTTTACCAAAAAAATCATTAGGTTTTTAAATCGACCAAACGACCTATTTGAGGCTAAGAGCGTCTGTTAGATCCTGATGTGCTCTTTGAATAATATTTTCTTGCCTACAGGAAATACAATTCGAACAACTCAATTGTGAAAAGATAAAACTGGTCGCACAAGATTGATGACAACGTAAATCAGAAATAAAAGCAATAAAATAATGCCATTAGAATTCGGCCTTGAGAATATTTCAACATCTGGGCTTCACAGTTCTTTGATAATAAAAAAGAAAAGGGTGTGTGCAGATAATAAAGTTTGATCTAGCTGACAAATATTTTGAATCTTTAAGCTTTACGTATCCAATTACGCAGACTGTATCTCCTTGAGAAATTATTTGCTCTTCAAATCTTAAATATCCGAACCTAAATGGTCTTTGCAAAAACTATATTTTTTACCAAATGCGGTGCAAGTGTTTAAGTTTTATAAAATTGTCAACAAGACTGAAGTCTGGGTTTGAAACAAATTTGATACCATTTGGAATTGCAAGAATTTTACCTGAGCCATCCTCTACATTAAACGGTGTGTTGCTGGTTTCGCAAACTATTTTTCTTTTTCTTTTTGCGAGTCTAAAAACTTTGGTACCATAAAACACTGCAGGGGTTATTGAAAGACTGGACTTTCAACCAAATCTGCAAACCGAGCAGCCTGCCGTTCGATTTGTCGAATTCCTGGACTTGAATTAAAAATTGGTGAGATTTTTAAATTCCTACAAGTAGATAAATAAATGAAATAAAAAATTAAAAGAAGAGCTACGATGACACCAAGAGACCCTAAGGCAACGGTGATAACAAGCTTTGAAACTATTAAGCGACAATATCAGTTTTATTGGTTTGAAAAATAAGAAAAAAAGTTGATTTAAAATTTAAAGGCCATAATGCGCAGTACTCCCGCCTGCCCACAAGACGCTTAATTGTAAAAATTTAAACAAACCCTTATGTGTTCAAAACAAGAGACTCTCGCACGTTGCTTTTCAAACATCGCAAACTGTGTCACATTAACTTTTCCCGTTTAAACTTACAGATAAGTGTATAATTTTTTTCGACTGCTGTTTTAAAGTTTACATTTTTCTCCTCTCCTAGAAGATATTCAAAAATCTTTTCAAAAAGCTCCAGTCTATGGGAGAAGGTGAGTAAATTTGCTCCTGCAATAATCGCTTGTTTTGCGATTTCAGCTTTTGCTATTATCGAACTCGTTTCTAACATATCCATTAGATCGTCAGTAATTACAATACCCTTAAATTTCAAAAAGTTCCTAAGTTGGTCTTGAATTATTTTCTGGGATATTGTTGCTATATTTCTATCAACCTTCGGATACAAGGCATGTGAGGTCATAATCATGGGTGCTAGATCAACTATACATTCGAATGCCTTGAGCATTTCGAAATATTCACACTCAGGAATTTCGATCTTGATTTTTGCAAAATGTACATCCTGTTTGGCACACCCTAATCCTGGAAAATGCTTAGCTGTAGTTAACAAACCCATTTCTGCGGCAACGGTTATAAAATTTTTGTTGAAGCTGCATAGACTATTTAAATCCACAAAAGGCAACCTCTTTCCTATCCAAGCATCCCGACATTTGTAACTCCAGTCAGCAATCGGTGCTAGTAAAACATTTATACCTACATCTTTTAAAAGTCGTAAACCGGTTACTATTCTTGACCAATTAACTTTACCTCCATCTATGACATGTGTTAGTAATCCAAAACGAGTTGCTCCGCCGGGCTCCTCATCAACCATTATAAAGGCAGGTAAATTCGAATACTCAAAACTTAAACTTTGAAGATGCTGAGTTAATTCTTGAAGTTGGTGCTTTTCTGCAATATTCCTGGAGTATAAAACGAATCCCGCAGGTTTAAATTTTTTTATCAGTCGAATTTCTCCCTCAGTTATTTTTCGACCGCTAATTCCCAAAACTAAATTTTGTCCAAGAATTTCGCTAAAAACTTTTCCGTTTGCTTGGCAAACGAACTCGACATGCTCGCTGCTTAGTTTCAAAAGAAGGAAGAAACTAATACCGAGGAAATTTTTTAATGATCTCAAATAGCTCATCTGTAGGGTAAACGACTAATTCATCTTGATCATTTACAAAAATTTTAAACATAGGCAGGGAATCTTGTTTGATCACTGCATGACTAGGAAGTTTAAAGTATTTCCATTCTACAGTTGTCACAAGACCCGAGCAATAATCTTCATTCCCTACAGATTTCGGTAGATCACTCAGAGATGCAACAACCCAGTAAACTTCATTCTTCCTAAGGTCTTGTAATTTTAAAACGTTACAACTACTTCTTCGAATGTTACAGTTTGGCGATCGAAAATTTGATGATAGTTCAATCCGATAACGAGAACCTTTACTCACTTTGATCTTATTGATTCGAAAATTAGATTTGTCCAAATAAGCTATTTCGTTTCCGAGTTGATCTACCACAATCAACCGGTTCAGATCCGTGTTTAAAAAAAGCTTATTTAAAATCCTTTCAATGTTTTTTGAATCAAATACTGAACTTACCGTTTCTTTATCTTCCAGAACAAGTTTAATTTCACCCTTGGAAGAAGACCTAATCGACGCGATGAACTCGAAACTTTCACTGAACCTAAGTTTTAACTTGTTCTTTTGTTTACAACCATTGATGTATTCTTCTGCCTCCTCTTCCCCCCGAAGGGTAATATCCGAGATCCAGAATTTCGCATCTTTATCGCTAATTAAGAAACCCTCAAACTCAAGGTAGCTTG
>JANWWW010000016.1 GCA_025055295.1 Deltaproteobacteria bacterium
ACAACCCTGATTGTTTGTGTAAACTTTTGACAGAATTTTTGCCATCCCTCAAAATCCTCCTGAGAAAAGGGATCTTCTATTGAAATAATCGGATATCTTGAGACAAGGTCTTCGTAAATCGATATTAAATCGTCTGATGTAAAGCTCTCTCCGGACGATTTTCGAAATACATATCTTCCACTCTTAAACAACTCTGATGCAGCAACATCCAAAGCCAAGCCGATGTTTTCGCCAAGAATGTAGCCACTTTTACTCACGCACTCACACAGCAACTCTAATACCTCACCGGGCGCTTGAAGCTTAGGGGCAAAACCCCCTTCATCTCCAACCGAAACTGTATGACCTCGGGCTGCTAAAGTTTTTTTCAGAATATAGAATATCTCTACTCCTGCCCTCAAAGCCTCGGAAAAGGTGTCAAATCCGAAAGGAACAATCATAAATTCCTGAAAATCCAGCGGATTGTCAGCATGAGCTCCACCATTTATGACATTAATTAGGGGTATAGGCAAACTAGCCTCTTCCTCTAGTAAACTGGCGCAAAGTTGCCAAGGCTCCAAACCATTTTTCTTCGCTAGAGCCTTGAAGAAACACAAACTAACAGATAATACAGCATTTGCGCCTAAATTGGACTTGTTTTTAGTGCCATCCAAGTCTAAAAGAAAATGATCAAATTCTTCCTGAGAGCAAAAAGTCTTATATACTACAGCCGGTTTAATCCTTGTGATGATATTGTTTATCGCTTTTCTAACCCCTTGCCCAAAAAAACGATTATCTTCATCCCGTAATTCTATGGCTTCCTTATCGCCCCTCGAAGCCCCGGAAGGCACAGACGCTAAAACCTCAATACCTTCGCAAATCATCTTGCAACAAATGGTTGGACGACCTCTTGAGTCAAGCACCTCAAAAGCGTGAATATCTTTTATTTCCATCGATTTGAATGTATTCTACATATGTCGTGGTTAAATGTTAAACCCGTTAAGTTTTAAAATGACGACATTGCTTTTTTTATCAGTTATAACCACTTCCCTGCTTTTAGCAAGGTATGATTGGCATAAAAGAAGGCTAGTGAACCGTCAGATGAATTATTTCGAATTACAGAATGAGCTTGCCAGATTGAACGAGTCAATTGACAGGCTCGAAAGAGCGACTAAATCCTATTTATTCAGCGATTTTGAAAAAGAAAAACTTGTAAGGCAGTATTTGCATTTGAGAAGACCAGATGAAAAAGTGGTGAAAATCAGCCCTTAAATCTAATACGTGCTCCAAACGGTTCCCGATCCGGTATCCGAAAACGCTCTGGTATGTATATGTCTCTAACATAAACAACGGGATTAGTACAATCAAACTGACTGATTTCTGCCTTTTTGTGAACACTGAATTTTTTTACAGAGCTTAAACAATATAATTCCACCGAGTTTTTCCAAGGCCAAATGTTTTCAACAAACGCTGATTTAAACGGTTGATCTACTATAATCCGAGTAAAGCTATTTTTAAGTCTGCACGCATGGTCAAAGCACTGTCGGGCAAAAATTGTGGGCAACTTTTCGCTTTCTCCAAAATTGCGCAAAAAATTTTGCCTGTTTACTTGATAAATGTTTATTGTGGGATTGCGTCGAACGTAATGAATTTGCTCGCCGTTTATGGTTTTTATTAAATCGAAAACACCACCCGGATCGATCAAGGGTTTGTGAGTAACCACGAAATACGCGCCGTTTATGGCAAGATCATACACGTCAATTTTGCCCTCTTTAAAAACTTCAACATGAGGTAGATTTTTCGTTTTATTTCTAAAGCCTAAGTAGCCACTTAGGAAGGTCCTTCTCGTATGTGTTTTTAACCAATTGTCGACATATATGCGCGATTCAAAACAATTCGAATTTTTAAAAGCCTCAAGCGCAGTGGTTCCAAATAAATGACAACTAAAAAGAATCACAACGATAGGCCATATTTTGGCAAGAGGCGTATGTGAAAAACCAACAAGCGATGTAAAAGTCACAATTGGCACAAGGGGAAAAAGATTCCTAAAAAAAGTTTGTTTAAACATGCTCATCTGCAAAATGTGTAGGACACATACCAACGTAACGGTAAAAGCGAAACCACGCGTTCTCCCGAAAATAACTCCCAGAATGCAGCCTACAATCGAAAGATAGCTATTATTTTGGAGAAATAGCCATTGAAAATTTTCAAATAGCCTCTCGCTAAAAGACTGACCCGACGGAGAACGATAATGAACTAACTGGGTTGTGAAATCGTCTATAGCCATTCGGTAGTTTATTAAAAGAAATGGGTTTACGACCAAAAAAATAAAAACCGGGATAGCTACCAGTTTTGCCGTTTGGTAAATTGATACATGTCCAATTTTGTTGCTAACCATATACAACATAACAGGTATCAACCCTAGGATCCAAAAGTTATATTTTGTTGAAAACGCGAGGCCAGCAAATATCGATGCCACGATAAGATGCCTAAAATTTAAACTGCGGGTGTATTTGTAGCAGAAACCTGCCACCAAGCAGGCAAAAAGATAGCAAAATGGATCAACGGACAGTCTGCAACAAAAGGTCGAAAAGCTGGGGCTCACAAAAACAAGAAATAAAAAACAACACGCATAAAATACTCCTATGTTCCTAAACAAGACATACGCCAGAAAGACCGCTCCAAATATAACTGCGGCACCGGAAAAGAATCTATTGACAACAATTAGAACAGGCGGATTTGAAGCGCTTGAAATACCGCCTAAGTGGTAAGGATCTGTCGTCTGGATTTGATCAAAGCTCCTTAATGCTCCGCGATATACTTCGACAAAGTACGTCATAATTGTTACAGGTATTCTTAGGTAAAAATGCAAAGCCGGCTTGCGGTAATACTCAGGATCCCAACGCCCCTCTCGTATCATTTCAACGAGTCGTGACAAATGACTTTGCTCGTCCATGTCGTAAATATATGGAAGCCCGCAAAATGCGTACCTAGACCCTAGGAAAATTCCTATTAAGACAAACAGAGCTATAAGAAGAATAAAAAATAACCTTCTCAAATTTTTCAATTAAGTTTATGAGGAAAAAAAACTTTAATTCAATCTATTTGGACAGCTTGTCGAAACTCATCTATTGTAAATGGCTTTTGCAAAAAAGTGAATTGGCTATCCTCAAGAAAATCCGCGGAGATAACCAAGACTTTTCTGGTCCTGTCTTTTAATTTATCTAAATCGGCATTTGTTATCCTCCTTTTACCCAAATTTAAATCTACCAGTGCTACTTCAGGCTGATGCTTTCGAGCAAGTTCAAGGCCTGAGTCATAATCGGAAGCGCAATGCAAAATCCAATTTAATTTTTCGCAGAAAAGCTTTAAATGAAACTGAACTACCGGATCATCGTCAATAAGCAGAACCTTCATGAAGCACTCTTTAAACTTTGGTTTATAAGTAGATGTAGTTTCTGGATCAGGTCTTTTTCCCTGTCTGTTATCTCGAGGCATGACTCGACACTTTCTCTTCTATCAAAATACAGCACAGCTACAGGCACTTTTATGTTGCCAACCGGGATACAAGCTACGGGATAACTATCCGGGAATAGTCCATGAGGAGGAAAGGTGGGCTTGGCGATTTTCAAACAATCCGTAAGGATATGTTCCTCAGTAAGAGGAACCTCAGTATTTGACTCGTCAAAACCTTTTTGATTACCCTCAAAAATTCTAATTTTTAAAACCGGTTGATCCTTAGCTTTTAGGTAAAGAATGACACGATTGAAAGTAGATTTTAGGATGTCTGTTGCCAAAATAAGAAGAGTTGCCGTCGTTGCGTTTCTTGAAATTGCTTGCTTTAAAGGCTCAAGCAGTTGCTCATTTTTGGAAAAATGAGATCCGGATTCTGGTATATATTTTGTCTTATGCAATCTGACATTTGAAAAATCCAAGTTAGCCACTTCTTCAAATTTATCGAGGCTTGAAAATGCTAATTCGACACTTTTTACGATTTGGTTATACTGAACCCCCTGATATTTATCAGGTAGAGTCATCAAATCAAGTTCTTTGCCCTCTACAACATTTCTGGCTATCTCTTCGCTTAACTCAAGATATTTAGCTTTTTCAACAATTTGAGGACTCACTGTCATCGTTGTGCGAGGGTTGATGATCAACTGAGTGGCCTTGAGAGTGTCCCTATAATATTTTGGAAGGTTTAATACATCGAAAACATCAACCACCACTTCAATTAGATCCTTCTGAAAAATAAGCCTAAAGGAGTCCTCAAACGATATGTTTTTACTGTTCGATATTTGTTTAAGTTTCATGCCCACTTCAGGGAAATAATAAAACAGCATCACCTCGCCCAAATTTCTGAAAACTCCGAGTAGGAAGCCCAATTCATGGCAACTATTCTCTTGAAACCCGGATGTAACTAAGCCAGTGAAAACACACTTTTGAAGCGCGAGCTTTAGGTTATCATTTGCGTTTGATGAAAATTTATTTAGTATCAATAGAGAGGCGCAAATATCGGCTATTTGTCTCGACCCGAGAACAATTACAGCCTCCGAAACGGTCAAAACAGGTTTTACTCTTCTAAAGTAAGCGCTGTTGACTATGCCCAAGATTCTAGTTCCCAACGAGGGCTCCTTGAGTATGATATCCGTCATTTGTTGAGCCGTTGATGACGGGTCATTAGCTAGTTTTTGAAGTTCAGCAATAACTCGCGCAGAAGCCGGAAAATCGCCGTCTTTACTTAGGGCTTTTTTAAACCTTTGAGTTATCTGCTCAATCGTTAAATTCATGCTGTCTCCAGAAAATACTCACGTACTAGTTTCGAAACTGCTAAAACTAACTGGTTCGGGTTAAAAGGCTTTTGAATAAAGTCATTTGCTCCGGCCTCAAGGGCTGACTGAACAAGCTTTGGGTCCAGGCTAGCGCTTATTACGACAACTGGAACTCTAAGTTTAAGTTTTGCCCTAACATGTTCGAGTAGATCAAGACCGCTATTTGTGCCTGTTAGTCCTACGTCTGTTACAATAAGGTCAGGGGTTTGGGCTTTAAGTATATCTATAGCCTCTTGAACTGAGCCTGCTTCAACAACTGTCCCTCCATGTTTCGTAAAAATTAATTTCAAAAGCTCCGCAGAAATTTTTTCATCTTCAACCAAAAGGATTTTCACATTGTCTAACTTGAGATTGGTATCAATCAAAGTCTCAGTTATCACATCGCATTGATTTACTGAGCTAGCGGGTAGAAGAACCCAGAAATTTGATCCTTTTCCGGGGGAACTTTCTACACCAATGATCCCACCGTTTAGTTCAACAAGGGACTTTGTGATTGATAGGCCTATACCAGTGCCTTCTTGAGACCGTGAGTATTGGTCAGTACCACGTTCAAATCTTTCGAAAAGCCTTGACTGAACTTCTTCTGGAATCCCGATACCTGTATCTTTGACCTCAATTTTTATTTTATCAGCCATTCTACTCACCCTGATTTTTATCTCCCCGTTTTCAGGGGTATATTTATTTGCATTCGACAAAAGATTAAGCATAATCTGCCTAAAGTGTCTTTTATCAGCCATTATTAAGTTCCCCTCGAAATCCTGTTGATCATGCTGAATTTCCACAACCTGATTTTTTTTGTCGAAATTTGACTTTAGAAGTTTTACAACAGAGGATATTTCTTCAAGACTGATAGGCTCAGGCTTTGGTATTTCTTTCCCCGACTCAATTCTTGCAAGATTCAACACATCGTCTATTAATTGTTTCAGATGCTCTGAAGCCTGATTGATGCTAGTGATAGCGTCAAGCTGTTCAGGCGAGAGGGAACCCAAAAGACCGTCTCTTAGAATATTAGCGTAACCTACTATGGCAGTTAGAGGGGTTCTTAGCTCATGACTCATATTTGATATAAATCTGCTTTTTGCAAGATTTGCCTCTTCGGCTTTCTTCCTCTCTTTCTCAAGATGAAGTGTCCTTTCTTCAACCAGGCTCTCTAGATGAATCGCATAATCTTTTATTTGACGCTCAAAGTAGTGAAGCTGGTAAACAAAATACATAAAATCAAAAGCCGTTTTTATAAAGTAGGTTTGCTCCTCTACAATCGGCTTTTTTGTGCAGACAAGTGCTAAAATCCCCAACCGCTTATTGTATCTCGATAAAAGCCGTAAAAAATCGACACCAAGTTTGCATAAGTGCGTGTAAAAAGAACTTGATCTTATATCGCAACAATTTAGGGCAATATCAACGTTGTTGTAGATATAACTTTTCAGTTCGGACGAGCTTAATAATTTAGATGGAATTTTTATAGCGCCAACCTGAAATCTTAGCTTTAAATCATTATCGATTAATTCCAATACCGTGAAGTTTTCGCACTCAACAAGCTCTATTAAAGACAATGAAATATTTTTGCTTATAATATCGGGATCGCCAAAATCATCACATTCTATTATCATGCACAACAAATTACCGACAAATCGCCCGAGCAGATGAAATTTTTGTTTACTGTCGGATAGCAAGCTTTCAAGCTCAAAAAAGTTTGTGGCAAGTCCCAGAAGCTCGTTAAATATTCTGTCTCTTTCGAAAAGCTCGAGGTTTTTTTCCGAAATTTCAATTTTGTGCAAATCCAAAACTTGCGCTTCCAAACCAAGCCTCGATAAATACGATTTTACTTTTTCAGTCACAGAGTTAGGTGGCGAGGCTGATTTCATATAACTAACTTTAATATATCGGCATGATTAATTTTTTTTTAAAACCAGAAGATGATATAATCTGGGTGTGAAAGTTCGGGCATCGGTAAAAAGAATTTGCGGTTATTGTAGAGTAATCAGAAGGGGGAAAAGGGTTTTCGTTAGGTGTCAGAGAACACCAAAACATAATCAACGACAAGGATGAGGTTCAATTGATGGGGCAATATCCAGTCAATGATTTGAGATCTCGGAGTAGCCAATCCTGCATTTCGAAGGGATTTTGGGTGCGACATTGAAATCAATCAGAGTTTCTATACGGGATAGCATGCTACCCAAGGACACTAACAAAAAGACCCAAATGTGCCTCCGCAGAACGCAAGAAATAAGGGCATTCTAGTTGAAAGTTTCGTCCCTAGTTGATGTGTAATTCAGCCATGGGAAGAGTTCGTTTTAAAACCAAACTCCTACTTAATTTCTTAGTTCAGACTCTTCTAAGTTCCTCAAGAGGAATTTAAAAATTGTATGGAGCTGTCGAGAAACTTAACTTTGCTTAGAAATTTGAAAAAAGTCCAAAATATGCTATCAGAAAAACGCTAAATTTTTCTCGCCTTGTTTTAAAATTCAATTTTTCGAAAAGCCCCAAATAACTTAAATTTAAAATCATCTGTTCAAGTATTGCTTAATATTCGTAATTTGATCACTATGCAATCACTTCCCTACCTTTGTCGCTCCTATATGGCAAGCTTGGTTAGGGCAGTGTTGATGGACCTGTTGAAAAATTCTTGGTTTAAACCCGGTTGTGGCTTGTAAATCTAAACCAAAACATATCTAGTCATTACTTTATAAGAGGTCTTCGACTTGAAACGAAGAGACCATCTTTAAACATTCAGTCGTTGGATTTTCTCTTACGTGGTCAAAAGCTCACAGGTAATTTGCTCTCTTACCATCTTTAGCAGAATAGGTTGCCAATAAGAAATTTCTGCCTAACCAATCAAATTGCCTTACCCAGACCATGTTCCCCAACAAAAGCAAACACGCGCTGACTGAAATCTGCTAAACGCTAAGAAAGAGCTTGTGGCTAACCACTTGCCATGTTACCCCACCAGCATTTTCATAACGGCCACACACTAATCCAATTTCATTCCATACTCAACCCACAAACGTTTTTTCCCCTGAGATATAAAATTTTCTTCGCCAGCGCGTGCTTAAAGCCCTTTCTAAGGATACTACAACTCGCTTTTATTAAAGCCTTATTTCTTTGGCAGTAGCTGTCATTCTTTCGATTTCTATCGCAACCGGCATCGTGTCTTTGAGACCGCTTTGATCATAATAATCCATTAAACCTTTTGAAGTTAAATTAATCAGTTCTGCTGGACTAATTCTGTAAACAGGAGCATCAACTTGAATTGCTCCAACTATAGTGTTTTGGGTTTCTTTTACTGGCACTGCCACAGATATTATTTCTTTTTCAAGAGAGTTGGTAAGGAACAAGTGACTGTTCCTGATTTCCTCGACCGAGTTTTTGAAAGAGCTATCTCCTAAAGATGAGATTTCCTGATTTGTCATTGTAAGAGCCGCCAAGAGCCTACCCCCTGCCGACTGTAGTATTGGAACAGACACGCCTTTTTTAAACCCTGCTCTAACAGCTTGGGAGCTTTCCCTACCGTTGATGTAATAAGCCTGATCCTTGACAAGTATGACAAAATATACGTTCTCATCAATTCTGTTTCTAACCGCTTTTACAGGAGCTTCGCTCTTTAAGAAAGCGGAACTGTACTTCTCATAAGCGTGAGCCAAAGACATTGTTTTAGGTCCAAGATAATACCTCTCATTTAGGTCGTCCTGAGCAACATACCCTCTAACCTCTAATGTTGCCAGTAACCTGAAAATGTTATTCTTGTGCAACTTTAGCTGTTTAGACAGCTCAGTTACACCCAAAGGACCCTTGTTGTTCACAAGGGCTTCTAGCACTTCCAGTGCATGCGAGACAGCCTGAATTAAATAATTCCATTTATCCTTCTTCCCTCTCATATCAAGTTTTAGTTTACACAGTATCGAGTTTTTAGTCAATAAAAAATTAACAAAATAAATTTAAAACGATGTAGGCAGTTCTATTGGCCAGAATTGGCTTGAATGACTAAATTAATAACCAATATATTAGTTTTTTATCTACCACTTGCCTACCCCCAGAATTATCGCATCCATAAGTGCTTAAAACTCAAGCTATACGCAGAAGAATTAGTGTAGCCACAGCGTTCCAAAGAAAAACGCAGATCATAGAGGTAAAACCACTCATTAACAGAATAAATTATTTTAGGTCAACGGTGTTCGGGGCAAAATTCCAAGAAAATTTTTTTACAATATTATGCTTCACCAAAATGTTCGTTAGAACAAATGCACCTGTAAAAAGCTTAATTACAACCCCTGTCACACAGTTTGATTTGATTAAAAGAAATAAATCTTAACTCTAAAACTAACTTTTCGATAAGCGTAATTGTGAGACAAGATTTTTTGTGGCAACTTGTTGCTTTATCGTTCGGGTGCTTTTTTTCTTTGTGGGAATTTGTTCTCTCAAAGTTTAACGAACCAGCAATCGTACTGATACGACAAGATGAGACTTTGAATTTTGGTGATTACCTTTACTTGACAGAGCCATCACTTGCCCAGATCGGGAATTTGGACGGATTTGGAGAAGCGCTTACCGAAAAAATCCTCGATCATGACATTGAGGCCAGGGAAGATTTCAGCAATATCGATGGAATTGGCAATAAACGTTACAAGATTTTGGACAAACTACTTCTTTTAAAGTAACTTTCATAATCGTTTCTCGATAAAAACCATGGATGAGAAAGGGGTTTACTCTTTTGGAGTTATTGGTTTCGATGACGATAATATCCGTTCTTCTAATGCTTGTTTTACCTGACATGGCGAAGTTTAGAAAGCGCAGTATGGACATTTCAGCTCAAAACTTTGCCCGTTCTATTGCATTAAAACTTGAAGATTATTTTGTGGAGAATTTATCGTATTTTTCCTGCACTAACTCATCCTGTAACAGCTATATTGCTCCTATGCAAGTTCCTCAAGACATTGAAGTCAAGGTTGACGCAAGAGAGAGCTCGTATGTGATACGAACCAAACACAGAAGAGGCACAGGTAAGGAATTTGTTTTTGACAGCGAGCAGGGGGGATTTATAAGGTAGGAACTAGGCCTAAGGTTGTGACCTGTAACTTGGAAAGATTTTTTGTGGAAATCTTTAATAAAACCTTGCCAAATATGAACTACCTTGGGCAAAAATCTAATTCTTTTCTAACTTTCACCTATTTTTGGCGAACCTAGTTCTTGGTGTGGCATTAAAAGAGTTACTTAACGGCCTTCATTAACTCTATCTAGAATTTCCAACGCTAACTTGGCTATTAGTGCTTTTGAAAGGTAAATAGAAAAGCAATTATAAAATTTTAACGTTAAGGCACCATAAGGTTAAAAAAGGAATGATCTCATAGGCTTACGCCAACAGTTACAACTTTCATAAAAAAACCTGCCGACGACACTCTACGGATTAATGATAACCAAAGATACTAGCCAGCTGAGAGCACAGTTCTTTTAAGAAGGGACAAAAACGATTATGCGCCAACAACGATATAACTTATGAAAAGACCTTTTATAAATTTGACTAAACAGCTACTTGGTCTTAACATTTTAAATAATGCATCCACAGACAACTCAAGAAGTTACTAGGCAATATCCGTTTGAGGATGCGTTAAAGCAAGTCGTATTCAGCTGGAATCATTTGAGCGGTGAGGACGAAGAGTTTGTGTTGGTTCGGTTTAGGAAATTGGTTGACACGCTCAGGGACGTTAGCATGAATTTGTCTGCCTCTTTTCTAGACAACGAACTTTCGTTGGACTATATAATGCACTTGTTTTCACCTGAGGTATTAGAAAATACTTACCGATTTTTACGCCTTCTAAAACATTCATCTAGTGCTAATCGTTCATTATTACACGAGTTGGAACTTTGGCTTATATTAAGTAAGCATCAACAAGAGTTTTATTTGTCGAAACTTGAAAGATTAATAAAAGTTTTACCCGATAAATCACAGATAAAACAGGCTGCATTGATAGCAACAACGCTCGGTGCGTTGGGAGCTGAACAATATGACAGGGAAGTTGTTGAAAAAATATTCAATGCATTAACATCGAACACAGCTCTAATCCCGCTGATCAGCAATTCGCGCGAACACATTTACCAGTGGCATTTTCCTCGCTGTGTTGGGGCTCAGAGGTCAGACTGGATCATTTTTATGGCTCGAAGTTTTCGTCTCCTAGCTGATTTTTCTTCGGGGGATGTGGATCAACGTCTACTGGAAGCCTTGACTTTGTCAGAAGATAAGTGGTTTACCATACGCAGGATTGATTTGCCCAAGGAGCAGGGCCAGCGACAAATTCTACTTGATACATTAGTAAAAATGGTCAAAAAATACGAGCAAATTTTTACAGCTAGTGATGAAACTGTTGCGGTATTCCCTCACTTTGTTGTTTCCATACTTTCAAACCCTCTTTTTGTCTCGGATCCTGAAATCTTTGAGCGCATAATTCACGATGCTTTAAACAGTGCCTTAAAGCATCGTTTATCGGACGAAGACTTAGCGCATTTTCTTGTGTCATTTTCACTGTGTTTTGTCCGCTCTGCCTGCGAGTTGTCGCCCCAAAAAAGGGAAGAGCGAATATCCAACGAGCTTGTCAATGATATCGTTCAGGGGTGTAAGGAAAAAAGGTTTAGCTTACTGAGTTACCGAATTTTCAACTTGTTTGCCCATCCTGCTCCTTGGTCATGCAACTGTCTTAGAGAAGAGGGCTTGTCACCACAACTAATTGGTTCTAGCCTTCGATTTTTACTGCTACAAATATCCGCAGAGTTGTCACAATACGTAGGGGGGCAGTCAAGCATCGAGGAACTTTGTAAAGACCCTGCACTACTAAAAATTGTGTCTATTGTGTTAGATCTAATTCGTTTAGCCAAGAGGGAAAAAACACCAAACACAAGAAAAGAATTATTCTCATGTTTCCAGACTGTTGTCTCAGTGCTTTCTGTTTTACGTTTGCAAGGGTTTTCAAAAGCTGAGGTCGCTTGCTCTCTAAGTATCTTATCCGACCACATGTTTTGTAAGTTATGCGGGGAAAGGGGGGGGACGTTACCCTTTAACAAGACTTCGAGCGAAATAGTTTGCAAGTTCGCGAGGCATTTAATAATAAAACTTCCAGATGTCGCAACATTGATTTTAACAGATGGGCACATTTTGCCCTCTCTTTTGTATGATCATTTAGATGCATTGATTGGGGATATTCTTGATAAGGCTTTAAGATCTAAATTTTACTCTAAACTGTTTAAACCTTTGCGAAAGTTTGGGGGTATTTTTGGTCAAGGTTCAAGTTTTGGTAGAGAAAGTAGTCAAAGTGAAGGTCATATTGTTCAAGCGTGTTGGGAGCAACTTGAGACCTCTAGGCTTTTAGAATGCTTTCAAAAGATGCTCTTTACGGACGATACAACCTTGAATGAAGGATCAGAGGGCAGTAATTGTGTTAGTGGCAGTGCCGGTGCCTCTGAATTTATTCAGAGAAAGCTCACAAATTTGCTTAAAGGGCTGAAATTAGCCACTGATGGAATTTCACAGGATCTGCCACGTGGTGTAAGGCGGGCTTTTATAGCCAAATTGTATTTCCAGTATTTAGTTCGCAATGATTGTCCTTACTGGGAGTATAGGAGACTTTGGCACCGTATCGTTGGAATGGCGTGTTACCTGGCATCGATAGCATCCAGAGATGACGATTTTGAATCGAACTTTAAAACAATCTACGGATGTTTCAAAAAGTTTCTAGATACGGCTTTTGAGAAAAAACTCAGCTGTGACCAAGTAGATGAGGCCCTCTTCTGGATGATGGATTACTTAAATACCGTGCTAAAAAGTAACTGGTTAAAACTAATTTCAAGATTTAACGTTGAAAACATCGTCAATGAATTAAACAAGGTTATAAGAGCGTATTTTGAACCTGGAACTTTCTCATTAGCCCCTGAATATATCGATATTCCATGGGTTTATTTTGCTGCTGTAAACTGCGGAGCAAGATTTAGCTCAGATTCTGACTTAGAAAAGCTTTGCTCTTTGGTCGAAGTATATCCCTTTTATGGTCTTAAACCAGTTTTTTCCGAAGAGGAAACGTTTGAGTGTTTTGTTTTAGGACAAGACTCGAAGGTCAGAATAATCAATTTAGGCTCAGATGATTTAAGCAAAATAGAAAAACACATCAACCCCAGCAGTTTTGAAAAAACCAACAAAAGATACCAGAACTGGATACAAGCTATACCTGAAAATGCAACCTTCCCTGAGGTCTTCGCCAGATTAATCACCTATGTTTCGTCTAAGGCTGGAATACAACTGACTACTGACCAAATGTCCGACCAGAAACTAGAGCAAAATTTAACAGAGCAACAAATACAAATTATCACAGCAGCTTTGTTACGTTATTTCAATGACACACTGCCTCAGTTGACTAGTGGCATTTACCATGACCGAAGCCCTGAAGCGCAACAAGAAATTTACTCATACCTGTCTTTAGCTGACCAAGTGGTAAGTCACTGTTTAGAACAACTTGAACAGTATAGACACTTAATTCCTGAAAACCTTATGACTTGCTTTGACACGGTGGTTAAGACATTAAATTCTTTGTCGGATCACATACAAAGGCAGTTCAGAAAGTGTAAAACAGAGGCAAGTCGTACTATGAAGGCAAGATTTCGTCTAGTTCCAAGAAAAGACCCTATTGATTGTTGGTATGGTTTTTTGGGGGATTGTTGTATTACGGACTATTTTGGAAACGAGCTTTCTAGACCTGATTTTCAACCGGTTAGGATAGTAGACGAGCGAGGGTACATAGTAGGGTACGTGTATGTTGTTATAGCTAAGGTTGAAGGGAGGATGTCATTTGTGGTAGCTGGGATTGAGCCTAATTATCTTATTAAGAGAAGGATAGATTATGACTCATTTGTAGAGGGATTGTTGGGAGGTTTGCTTAGGTTAAGTAGGAAGGTGACAATTGATGGCAGACTGGTTCAGAGGGTGTATGTTAATGCTGGGGATGAGGGAAAGAGGGACGATGGGAGGATATCGCAACTTTCGGAGATAAGAGATGCCATTCGAAAACGTGGGAAGGGACATTTGAAAAAGTTAAACCGTCCTGTTCGGTTCCCTCGGAAATATGATGAACCGATAAGGTATGTGTATGATATTTCAAGCGCTATGAAGGATGGTTGGGTTGGGTATAATAGCTGAAAATTGTTAGGACTCCGTTACCAAGCCGCTGGATCGAGTTAATATATGTTATGTTAAAAGAGCCCTCTCTTGTGACATTTTCATCACGGCACATGGCACCTTCCTAAAATTTGTTGTTTGACACAACCTCAGTAGCATTCGCAGTGAATAATGGCCTAAGCTCAAACGGAAACTTCAAAGAGCATGTTATGGACTGAAAGTCTTTATCCTAAACTCTTGAGACATCTGGATACTCTTAAATCCTCTTTGCTTGCAAATCCTTCACCTGCATCCTCGTCATAAACACTGTGCTGACACTATAGAATACCTTCAAACCTTTATTCTCCAAAACCAAAAATTACTGAAACAGAAGCACAGAGCGGGAAAAGTTAACCTCTTTTTAAGTTCTGTAAAGCTAATTTTAAGATGTCCAAAGAGTGTCTCCGTTGTTTGTCTCCAAATTAGGCTTACATTTTTTTGAACAATCATCGTTTAGAATTTCAACGATAATCATAAGATATGTCCAATGAAACTGTTACCGATTTAAATTCAACGCTGTGTTTGGTAATATAGGCGGTTGTATGGTAAGCATTGATCTTATTAAGCAACTTCGTGAAATCTCTGGAGCTGGCATTCAGGATTGTAAGAAAGCCTTGGAAGAGTCAAATGGAGACCTAACGAAAGCTATTGAGGTTCTAAGAAAAAAAGGGTTTAAAGATCTTGAAAAGAGATCCGCAAGATCGGCATCTGAAGGAACTTTGGGCGTTTATGTACACCCCGGAGACAGAATATGCGCCGTAGTAGAATTAAATTGTGAAACTGATTTTGTTGCAAAAAATGAAGAGTTCAAAGCCGTGGCAAGAGAGCTAGCCATGCAGGTTGCCGCAATGAAGCCCCTATATATTTCAAGAGAACATGTTCCAGAAGCAGTTTTAGAGAAAGAACGAGAGATTGTCAGAGCTCAATATCCCGATGTTCCGGATGACAGATTTGGCAAGATTCTTGAAGGAAAGCTCAATTCATTCTTTAGCGAGGTTTGCCTTTTAGAACAGATGTACATAAAAGACAACAGTAAAAAAGTTTTTGAATTTTTAACCGAGAAAACAGCCAAATTTGGAGAAAAGATAGAAGTAAGCCGGTTTACGAGGTTCGAAGTCGGAGAAAGAAGTCTTTAGGTCTAATACCTCGCAATTCTTTAGACTATTTTGCTGTTTTAGCTTGCTTCTCACCAGCTGTTGCCTTGGATACCTTCTTAACTGGCTTGGCCTTGATGTCTTTGTCTGAAACTATGGGCCGTAAAAATTCTTCTGTTGCTCTTTTTGCCATTTCAGTTAGTTGAAACGCAAATTTTTTGTCGGAAGCTTTGACTAAGCTTACAGAAGCTTGGATAAAATTTAGAACATTTTTGTTGTGAAGGAAATCTCCATACTTAGGATCAGCAAAAATTTCAAAAAGGTCTCGAAGTATTTCAACGTCCTTAAAGTAGAAAATATAACGCGGATCTCTCAACTTTTTTAGTTCTGTTAGAACTTCGTTAAACTTTTCATCTTCCAAAAGTTTTCTAGCTTGCGGATCATTAAGCAACTTTTGGTAAGCTTCATCATATTTCTTCGTCGCAATTTTCCACTCCTCTGCGGCGGCTTTAATTTCTGACGGTTTCGTCTGGCGAAAATACTTGTGAGGATTTTCTTTGATGTCTCGTTTAATTTCTTTCAAGTCTTGCATAAAGTTTTCAGCTGATTCCTTGCCTGACCTGGCCAAAACGTCAAATGGTTTGTATCGGTTTGAAGACCTCGCTGCTCCTCTGTCAGCGCTCTTACCTGACTCTGCTTTGTTCTGACCAAGCAGAATCGTCGCAACCTCTTTTTTTATTAACTGTTTTTCCTCTGTGAAAGTTCTTTGAGTTATACCTTCAGTCATCTTCTTATACCTCCTTAAATGTTATGCTTGTCATAAGAAAAAATGTATCTTTTAACTTGAACATAAATACTTTTCACTTAAAAAAGACATGTAATACTTGAGCAAAGATATACGGAAAAATTTTTTCGAACCGTAACTCAGATGTGTTTATTAGGCTATTTTTTCAAAAAAATCCCATGGATGCACGAAGATATTGAAGTCTGAGCCAGTCGTTCACGGAGACGAAACATTCGACATGATAATACGCTACTAGTTTCTGTATTTCACCTAAACTATCTTATAAAAACCCCATGAAACACCGTTTTTTATAACTCAATATAATTAAACTCATAAAAACACATCTCGTGCATCTTTTTGGAAGGCTCTAAAAGTATTTTACGCTTATCATGAGTTTCGCTTCACAAACCCACTTTTTCAATTTCTGTTCAGGGTTCCCAGTAACGTTTCGTTAAAAAAAATTGCAAGGTTGCAAAATCAAGTCAATGTCACTTTACATTGTGTCCTCTCGATTGTTTACATTTACTTAGTACCACTGGCGAGGGCGGAACTCAAAAATCGGAATGTGTAATGATTGCTTATATCTCTCTTCTATCGTCAAGCAGTCGCTATCAAAAGAATGATTCCTCGATAGTATCTAGGGTAAGATAAGTGAGATGATAAAACTTTACTTGGCGGGGAAGTTTTGCTTGGTCAAATGGCTCTTTCTTCTATTAATCATATGTTTTCTAAGTTCTCAGTCGAAAATAAAGCTCGGTTTTATAGGCCCTCTATCAGGACCTGCGTCAAGTTACGGAGTAATGGCTCAAAGAGTTGTATCAATGGCTGTTGAGGATATAAATAAAAAAAACAAAATTCAGCTTGAAGTTCTGTATGAGGATGGTCGATGTTCGGGAAGAGACGCAGTGAATGCCTTTAAAAAACTGTCTCAAATAAATAAAGTAAAAGTTGTTATAGGTGGGATATGCTCGAGCGAGACTTTAGCAATAGCGCCTTTGGCAGATAAAAACAAAGTGATTGTATTTTCGCCAATGTCAGGGAGTCATGAAATAACACATGCGGGGGATTACGTTTTTCGCAATGCTCCGTCGAACACGGATGCGGTAAAGGCGATTTTTGATTTAATTACAAAGCTATGCGCCAAGAAAGTGGCGATTGTCAGCGAGAAGACAGATTTTGCCGTAAGCGTTAGAGAACAACTTTTGAAGATGCTATCAGAGTATAAAGGAAAATACGAAATTTTAACGGAAGATTTTATGCCGAACGAAAAAGATTTTAAATCTTTATTGCCAAAATTGGTTAATTTTGCGCCCAATGTGATCGTTTTATCCGCTCAGTCTGCACAAACAGGAAGTTTATTTTTAAAACAATTAAGAATGTCAGGTCTTGATAACCTGGTTGTAACACCATACTTAGGCAGTGAAAAAAGTTTTCGTGACAGCGCCAAAGGATATTTGTCTCGGTTTATTTCAATTGATCTCAAAGGGTTGTTAGATGACCCGGGCGACGATGTTAGAAATTTTTTTGCCAGATATAAGGATCGATACCGAGAAGAGATAACATTTCCATTTGATGCGATACAAGTATACGATGCCGTGCAAATACTAGCTGATGCAATTGAGAAAGTTAGCTGTCACCCAGAACGGATCAAGGAATATCTCTACAACTTGAAGCAGTTTAATGGATTACTTCGGGCTTACAGCTTCGATCAAAATGGTGATGTTCAGGGCATAGAGCACGATTATTATGAAATCGACAACGACAACCTCGAACTAATAAAAGCAAACGTAACGGTTTATTCCATGTGTTGATCAGAGATAAATTTTATGGAGTAAACAAAATATTCGGATAAATCCGGTATCTAACTTTTCAGGTATAATGTCATGTGCTACCTGCAATAAGATAGTATTTTTGCAACTTGAAAAATACAGCACTGGGGTTAAGTGAAGAATTCCAATTAAAAATTTACGAACAAATAGTCTCGCTGAAAAAGATCGTTAGTCGTGCTAGAAAATTCAATTTTAAAACCATGTGCCAAATAAATCGATTTTTATCACACGCGTTAAATAAGCTTAATTAAAGGTAGTTTATGCTTTTAATGGACTGCGTATGGCCGCTAAATGACTAAGTCTATGATAAGATTATCGCGTTTTAGGAGAAACTACTCTCACGGCTTCATGCTTAAATTTATATTGTTTTGAAAAATTTTACAAAAACTGAAGCAAAGGCTGTTATTTGACGAATATGTACTATATGTCATTTTTTATTAGGTTGTGTTTGATCCTTTGGAGTTTGTTCACCCACTCACAGCCACGTGTAGATCAAAGACCTGTAGAAGAAATGAGGCTGGCTGTAATCCTTGTGAAATTGGCAGGATCAGATGAAAGGCAACTACTTCAAAAAGACGAGCTGGAGAATTTCTTTGAAGGAATATTGCCAGAATATTTCAATTTTATCTCCCGAGGTAAGCTTCGATATAGTCATAGGATTTTTGGTTGGTATACGGTAAACATTGAAGAATGTGACGGCTTCGACAGTATTCACAGAGCCATTCAGGTAGCAGATGAAGACATTAACTTTTCAGAATACACGCATGTTCACGCAATTTTTCATCACGCACCACTTTGCCCCGAATTTAAAATCTACGGCAGAGCAGACACTCAACTTTCATCAATTAGAACTAACGATGGTCAAGTTAAACTTTTTACCTCATCTATAAGACTGAGTGACACTTTCCGTGAAGTTAACAATTTCATCCCGTTTAAGCCACGTGCGTGGATGGGGCTTGTGTTGCATGAACTAATTCATAACTTTGGCATAGGCCACCATAACGCTCTGGAATGCAAACAAAATTTCAGCGGACTTCATCTTGGCTGTTTTGAAGTGGATTATGGCAATCCTTTAAGCCTGATGGGGGCGGGCTGGGTAACTGGAACCTTCGGAACTGAAAGAAGCCTCTACAGGTCTCCATCATTTGGGTGGCTGCTAAATTCAACTATGCTTTACCGGGCAGGCTTTCTTAATGATTTTGAATATAGAGTAATCACTGCTCCAGGAACTTTCAGGGTACGACCTGTAAATTCAAACACTCCCTTGTCTTTACACATATTTAATCCTCAAACATCGCATAGAACACGTACATATATCGTAGACTCATTCAGATCTAGCAAATGGGCAAATTTGAGTGCAATAAGCGCTCAGCGAGGTGCCGTTTTTATCTCTTACAGAAGTTCCGGAGACTACTACGATCGATTTGAACCGGAAACTAATACAATTGACCTAAACTCCGTAAACCTTCAGTTGTTAGATATGTCTCCAGAGACCTTTAGCACTCATTTAGGCGACTTTGTCAGTAGCGCGCTGCCAGTAAGAAAAACATTTACTGATGAAGAAGCGGGAATAAAAATTACAAACCTGAGTTTTGACTACACCACCAACACCAATTTGATAGGGGTTGAATTCCTACAACCACAAGATTGTCCCGCCAGCATGATTGATCCAATACTTACCACATACTACTGGACGAAAACAGGATTAGGGTATGGTACCGCACGAGGTTGGTGCAAAAAAAACTCTGAATGTGAGTTTTCACTGCCTTTTATGCTGTTCTACACTCTTCCAAACAACTGTGATCCTCCGAACCGGTATCAGATAGAGATCTCTGGTCCTTCGGACTTTGAATTCGGCGTTCGATGTGAAGGGTCAGAGTGTCCTAGCGAAAGAAGCGGTATCGGATCTTACAATTACACGGTCGCGAGTTTTCGCATGTTTCTACCATTTTTTTATGCAAAAGCCCCTCGAGAATTCCAAGGCGAAACAACAGTAGTAGCCAAACTGAGAAGGCTTGATACCAATGAGGTAGTGGAGATTGTTCCGATTAAGGTTTTAGTTACCCGATTGGAAGACCGTGGTGACGGCGATGGTGAGAACGGCGAGTAGTTTGTAGACTAATACGAAAAGAGCCATAAAAAAGAATATGTTTGGAAATGAGTGAAAATTAAAAAATATTGAACAAGTTATAAAAAAACAGGGCGTGTAATTAGAAAACTGCAGTGTAATAATCAATTGCTATTCAGTATATGGCCCAAGAATGGCATAGCTGGGTATTCGTTGGAGCGGTTAGCGAATGTTTTAATGGTAATGTTTATGGCTAATAAAAAGTTTTAGGGAGACCGAGGATTTGTTAACTAATAATTGGCGGGATAAATGAAGGTATGTTTGTTTTTAGCCTATTGGCCAGATCACAGTACTATTCGTGAATGTATTAAGAAAATAAGCAATACAAGTATGTGTAAGATATTTACGAGGGCAACGAACAACCTCAGGCGTACATGCACAAGGAAGTTAATGAAATTATTCATAGACACCAACGAGGTTATTAGGTAGGTGAACACTTAAAAACTAGTGGCAGTGTAACCAGCTAAGGGAAACCTCCCAGTGTATTTGTGATGTGGCTTAAGATAACGAGATTTAAGACTTCAGAAGAAAACCAGGTCATATGGCGCCTCCAGCCCTTCACATACAGCATGAGGGTCGAAGTGAATGATTACAAGCGCTTCTATTCGACAATCTGCGGAAACTGTCTCCCAATGGTAAAAAAATTTGTGACTTATTACGAAAAAAAGAAGTGGAAAGAAAAAATAGAGCAATAAAAGATAAAATAGAGGGGTGAGTTTTGTAACTAAAGCAATTTTTGCAAAAACCCTTTCCTCAAATGCTTGTTTAATCGACGAGCCGGGTATAGGAATTCCCGTTTTCCGGAATACTGACCCATAAAATTGAACTTGTTCAAGTCACGGATACCCTTGATTCTAACACTTTTGCCCGGGTGACTTGTTCCACCCGGGCAAACCTTATACTAACAACCTTTAATTAAAAGCTTCCGCTAGTTTATGCTAGGGATTCCCCCAGGTTAACTTCATTAGTAAGGGTCAGCTTTTTCAACCTCTGCCTTAAAGCGCTTGAGTTTAAGCCCAAACAGTCGCAAACAAACGCAAATCGAAGATTTGCGTCGTAATCATCATTAAAAAGCCACTGCTTGGCACTCTCTTTTATTTCACCCTCACCAAAAACATAATCATAAACCGCTTTTTGCAAAACTGCCAATAGCAGTTTTCTCTCACTTGCCGATAATAACCCCCCATCTTCTCTGTTGTTGCTATTGTTCATATTACGTTGGGAAAAAAAAGACTACGTAATTCTACCATGAATTTTGAAAATGTAAAGAGGTAATTCAAAAAAAAGCTTAAATATGTTATATTTAAGACATAACTCGTATATTTTCGATTTCTGAGCTTAATTTCGTCATCAATTCATCAAGCTCGCTTTTTGAAAATGCTTTTGTCATATGCTGGAAATAAAACCTTAAAGTTACGTTTTTGTTTTCGAATCTGTCAATCACTTGGATTAATTCTATCTCGTCAAATTTATCCTTTAGGATTCTAGTTAAATTACCAAGTTCTATTAAGTTTTCTAGGCTAATCGTTAAGTCCCTGAATGCTTTTGGCTGGTCGCTAATCTGACTCTGATTAACGTATTTTCCGCCTTCACGATTCAATAGTTCTGAGATTGGTTCCAAGCTGAATTCGAAAAACATGACAGGGTGCATAATGTCGTAATGAATCAAGACATCGGGATTAACTGCCCCGAAGCTTGCTATCCGCCAAGTATTCAAAAACACTTCAAATCCAAATTGTAATAACGGATTTTCTCCGCGTTTGAACACTACCTTCTCTAATAAACCCATAATTTTTAAGCATCCGAAGACACAGTTAGCAAGAAAATCCTTCGATAAATCTTCATGGGCACGCACCTCTCTAGAATCATTGACTGGAACTGAAAAACCACCAAACAAAAATGTTTCTTCCAGTGCCATGTTTTTTCGGAAAAGCTTGCCTACCTCAAATATCTTGGGATTGTTTACAAATCGATTTAGATTTAAGGCAATTGTCCTGCATACGGGCAATACATTATTGTTTTTCAAATAGGCATACTGAGCCTCCTGATTGTTGGTTACCTCAACCAAGTCTCCCGCTAAATTTAGTTGCTTAAGAAATTGTGCTTCTTTCGGACTGAAAAACGGCTTTGTAATAACTTCTTTAAAACCATTACAAGTTAAATAACCGCAAAGCTTTTGTTCAAGCTCATATCTCAGATTATCGCGGGGCATGAAAAAACTAACTTGTAAAGCAGGCTTAGGGACGGAATTGAAGTCAAAAAAACGTAAAACTTCCTGTACCAAATCCTCAGGCTGATCGATTACAAACTCATATTTCTCAGGCACTTCCACACTGATAAACTTTTCTTGATTACTATCTGATGACACCCGGTAGCCTAAACTGGACAGTATGTCAGTGGCTAGAGCCAAGACCTTGTTTACTCTAATGTCTCTTGTTAAAAGATCTTTGGTTAAAATAAGACTTTTCGTTTTGTTGGGCTGAGCAACGAGGTGATATCCCAGGACCTCATATGAAATACCGCTTAACTCAAGGATTTTAAGAAACCGCCTGATCGCCAATTCCTGAATAGTTCTCGGAACACCCCGTTCAAAATAATAACCCGCTTCAGAGTCGATCTTCGCAAAAAGTCGAGATTTCCTGACATGAACTGGGTTGAAGCAAGCGGACTCAAGGTAAATTTCAAACTCATTAAAATCAAGCTTTGAATCGTATGAACCTATAATCCCTCCTACCGCAACTGGTTGAACGCTATCTTCTATAACAACAGTTCCTTCCGGAAAGCTATAGTGATAACCGTTCAATGCATAAAAGCTCTCTATTCTTTTCTCAACAGATCTAAAAGGTGTTTTAACTTTGGCGGCAGAATAACAATGTAAAGGCTGTCCCAGTTCTTTCATCACATAATTACCTAAAGCAACCAAAGGATGATTATCAGGGTTAATTAAATCCCAGGAAGGAAGTTTGAGTTCACTCAATGAAAAAGGTGAAACCCTTATATGACAAATTCCTAAGGAAATTGTGTTTGGACTTAAGCATTGAATTAAATTTTCATCTATCGGAAACTCGTCCTTTACAACTGGAAGCTCACTGACATTCTTTTTTAAAGCTACCGATAATTCTTTGGCGATATTAAGCTGGCTCAAATGATCTCCCCTGTTGGCCAAAGTTTCTATGGTAGCTATTTCGTCGCTACGGCCATCAAAGTATACACAAGTTTCTACGTTTTTTACCTCTAGTCCTAATCTATCAAAGGTCGCCCGAAGCTCTTTGAGAGACGAAATTTCTAAAACTTGCTTGACAACATTAAGACTTAACCGCATAGCAGTTACAAATAACGGAGGTCTCCGTCATATAATAGTCTTAGTTTACTTAAGCCAGCTCTCTGGATGGCAAGCCTCGAAGATCCAAGACCAAAGGCTAAGCCTGCCAATAAATTTGCGTCGAAACCAAACGTTTGCAAAACTTTAGGGTGCACAACTCCGGCGCCCCCGACTGTGATAAAGCCGCTACCATTGCATAAAGGGCATCCGCTGCCCCTACATATAATACATCCTGTTTGCACACCAAAGCTTGGTTGCGTGTAGGGATAATATTTTGGAACGTAACGGGTTATAGAATCTTTACCAAAAAGAAACTTCATTGCCTCTTCGATCAAAGACAGAAGCTCTGGCAAGCCGAGCCCCTTGTCAACCCACAAAAGCTCAAACTGATGAAACATTGCCTGATGGCTTGGATCCTCTGTCTCATTTCTGTAAACACGACCAAAACAGATAACTTTTATCGGAAATTCACCTCTCGATAGTACCCTTGCTTGAATAGAAGTGGTATGTGTCCTCAAAACATCCCGAATTTCAACCGTGCCGGAGTTGCTTTGGACCTCTATAGGGTTTATGTAAAATGTGTCCTGCATATCCCGAGCCGGATGATATTCAGGTATATTTAATGCTTCAAAGTTATTGAATGAGGTTTCAACTTCAGGACCTTCTACTAACTCAAAACCAAGCTTCGAAAAAAATTCGACTAGTTCCTTATGAAGCTCTGTCACCGGATGAAGTGAGCCTACACCGTTCCAGTTGTATGAGTAAGTCAGATCCCGGGGTTTCAATGTAAGTCGCTTTTTAATTTGATCCAAGGATCTGCCTTTTTTTAACTCCTCTAACTCCTGTTTTATAAGATTTAGAGCTTTCCCCACTTCCACTCTTTGATCCTCAGACAAGTTTTTTAACTTCTGGAACCAATCTTTCAGTATTCCTTTTGACCCTAGCCACTTATTTATTAATTCATCAGGCTTGAGCGATTCCTTATCCTTTTTAAATGAGTCGAGAAGAGACTGTGACATTTTTTGCTTGCTTTTTTATAAACGACTATTCTAACATACTGGGCGAGGAGTAAAAAAATATGGCCAAAAAGATGGTTTTCGTTGGAAAAGTGGGATTGATAGTAATGGGATTTAATTTTGCAGAAGATATAAACGCGCGTATTGTTGAGTTCTTAAGGACAGAAGAAGGTCAGAAAGCTGTTTTTGAAGCGGTTACTTCCTATGCGAGGAAAGAACAAATGAAGGCTCAACAAAAGGCCAGGGATGAGGCTAACAGAAAAAGAGAAGAGCAATTCAAAAACCCAGTCCAAATAGCAGTTGGTAATTCTCCGATTATAGGCAATCCGAAGGCAAAAATAACGATCTTTGAGTTTTCAGACTTTGAGTGTCCTTTTTGCAGAAGAGGCGCTCAGACAATTGAAGAGGTTTTGGAAAAATATGGGGATGAAGTTAGAGTTGTATTCAAACACAGGCCACTGGATTTCCACAAAAATGCTCGTCAAGCTCACAAAGCCGCTTGGGCAGCTCACAAACTGGGGAAGTTTAAAGAAGCTAAGGCCTTTCTCTTTGACAACCAATCTCGACTTGGAGACAGTAAAATTTACGAAGAATTAGCCAAGCACCTAGGTTTAAACTTTGACAAATTTAAGCAGTTAATGAATTCGCAGGAAGCGGAAAACGCCATAAAGGAGGATGAAGCTTTGGCCGATAAATTAGGCATCCAAGGAACTCCAACGTTCTACGTTAATGGGGTTGAGTTACCGGGAGCACAACCCTTCCAGGAATTTCAGTCCGTTATCAACAAATGGAGAGAAAAACTTGGGTAATTAGCGTGTAATTAAAAATAGTGCGAAAGTTTGGGAAAAATAAGTAAAGTGTTAAAGTATTATTCAGCTTTGGTTTAATTATCGCAAGAAATTAGTAATTATTTCAAAAAGATTTGGTGCGTTAAAATAGTGGAATTAAAAGAGGTAGAGTAGCATTGTAATAACGTAATCCAACGACCGGGACTAAATAACATTTTAATGGAAGAATATTCAAAGCTCAAAAATTAAGGTATATGCTTCGCATTAATAATGATCAAAGTTGGCCTCATCGGATGAGGGCATATGTCAATAATACAGCAAATAAATTATAACGTCCGCAAAAGTGAAAATTCTTGGACAGGGTTAGATTTAAATTTTTGGCAATTAAAGCGTAATGCTTTTCGATGCGACGTGAAGGTCTTTTTTCAATTTTTCCTTGAGTTACCCGAAAGAAGATTTTTGCCCTACTTTGTATTTTAAGCTGATCAATTAGCGACAGAATTCTTCTTTTCGAGCTTAACAGCCTCACTTGCAAAACGGGATTTCTTGGTTTATGGATTTGCTATCAAAGTATTGTGGACCTTGACTTTATTTTGGTTATGTAAAATGATACGCTTAATTTAATGCTTAGCTAAACAATTTTGCCTTAGGGCAGTCTCTTTCACTGAGTCAAAAGTGTATCAAAATGCAAAATTTGTTGATATTTTTAGTGTAAGAACTGGGCAAGCCTCTCATGGCTTGTGTAAAGACTTAGGTAATAAAAATGGAGGGAAGTATGTTAACACGTATTAAAAATCTAGTTTTAATGAATGCCTTGAAGCTACATAGAGTAGCAAGGTTTGCCCTACTGGTTTCTTTCGCTGTCGTTAATCTGCACGCTCAAGATTTTAGAGACTGTGAGAGCACATTCGCCAACTTGGTTGGCTTTATCCACAGTATTCTAACTGGCGGTTTTGGCGCGCTGATCATGATTGTGTCAGGTATTGGCGCAATCTTAGCTGCAGCGTTTGGCCAGTATAGGGCTGCTCTTAGTGCTCTTGTTGTAGCCCTCGGGGTTTTCGTATTGCAAATTTTTGTATCAGCCTTCTTTGGAGGAGACATAATCTCTGACGATTGCGTCTTCGAAGAGGGAGAGTAAGATTCTTGCGCCCAAGTAAATCCTTGGGCGCTTTTTTTAGTTTTCCAACTAGGCGTTTCAGGAATGTAAACAATTTTTAGTTCCCTTTATAGGTTCTCCTGAAATTTAGACACTTTTTTGTTAGAATACTTGGAAGAATGGCATCAAATATTGACTTAAATTCTTTGATAAATCAGTTATCCAAAGAAAGGGGTGTGTCGCGTGGCCAGATCATACAGGCTTTTGAGTCGGCTATGCTGTCGGCTGCGAAAAAGCATTTTGGCCCTCACCTGAACCTTGAAGTTCATTTTAATCCCGAAACGGGTGATTTTGATATAGTCAAGTTCAGAACGGTCGTGGACAAGGTTTATGATCCTGAAATCCAGATCAGTCTGGAGGAAGCGAGGGCAAAATATGACGCTAACGCTGAAGTAGGTGATGAAATAGGAGAAAAACTCGATAAAAAGCTCCTCGGCAGAATAGCTGCTCAAACAGCAAAACAGGTTATCACACAAAAAGTGGCTGATGCGGTTCGGGACAGTATCCTTGAGGATTTCAGGGGTGAAAAAGGTCAGATAGTTGTGGGCACAGTTCAGCGAATCGAGGAAAATGGTACTTTGTATGTCCTGGTCGGAAGGGCGGAAGGCATAATCCCAAAAAAAGAGCAAATACCGAGAGAACGCTTTCAGGTGGGAGATAAAGTAAGGGCTCTTCTCTTAAACATCGACCGAAGCGGGAAAGAAGGATTTTTAATACTATCAAGGAGTCACCCCGATTTTGTTGTTAAGTTGTTCGAAATTGAGGTGCCAGAATTAAAAGAAGGTTTAGTTCGCGTAGTCAAAGTTGCACGCAAACCCGGAGAGAAAACGAAAATTTTGGTCGCTTCAAATGACCCATCAATTGATCCGGAAGGTTGTATGATAGGATTGAAACGTTCAAGAGTTAACTCTGTCAGTCAAGAGCTTAACGGGGAACGAATTGATGTCATAGGATATACAGACGATCAGCCAACACTTGTTGCCAAAGCTTTAAGACCCGCAAAGCCTGTAAGAATTTTGGTAGACGAGGATAACAAAGTGATGGAAGTGGTAGTTCCTGACTCATATTTAGCAGTAGCGATAGGCAATCGCGGTACCAACGTTTCTTTAGCTTCTCAACTCACTGGTTGGACAATAAATTTAGTAGCTTCAAGTGTTGCGGAGGAAAGCGCCCGTGTGGCAAGAAAAACTTTGGAGCAGATTCCGGGTATAGCTTTTACCGAGGCAGAAATTCTGTTTCAAGCAGGCTTTAGAACTTTGGAGGATGTTGCCACAGCTTCTCAGGAAGAATTAGTTGAAATAGGAATAGAACCTGAAAGAGCTAGCTTGCTGATTAGTAATGCCAACGTACTATTTAAAGAGGTTGGGGAAGTTGCACAACAAAAGATGATTACAGATTTAACAAAACTTGATCTTCCAAAAGAAACCATACAAACACTAATTGAAAATGGCATCACAAAGATTCAGGATCTTTCCCTGACACATACGAACACCCTTATGACGATATTTGGCAATAATGAAGCGATAGTTAATCAAATTAATGAAACATTGAGAGCTTTCTTAAAATCCGGATACCGTCATTTGTCAGAGAGATAAAAAACTGTCCCTTTAACTTTTTCTATAGACATCGACGGCGCTTTGACTATTTTGCCTTTAATTAATTTACGTAACTGATTATCGTTACAAACAAAGGCATTTGACAAGAATAAGCGGTGGCGATTTAAAGTATTAGGCCACAAACATCCGATTTGATGCTAAATAGATAAAACAGGCTTAAAAAGGCAGTTCCTCGTCAAATTGATCTTGTTCAATTTCATCAGCATTTTGAAGCGCCCGCAATACTTCCTCGTCCTTCGAAATTTCTTCCGCTTCCTTTGCCCCTGCTTTTGAAAGAAATCTTACGCCGGTTGCCAAAATCTCCGTAGTTGATCGTTGCAGGCCGTTTTGATCCTGCCACTTTCTTGTTTGTATTTTTCCTTCAACAAACACCTGAGAACCTTTTTTTAAATATCTCGAGCACGACTCCGCAGTTTTTCCAAAAACTACAATATTGTGCCACTCCGTATGATCTACAAGCTGAGATGTAGTGGGATCTCTTCTTTTTTCCGAGGTTGCCAAAGTAAACTGACATACCTGTACTCCAGATGGAGTTACTCTCAACTCTGGATCTTTCCCAAGATAGCCTACCAAAAAAACTTTGTTTAACATTTTTTTTCAAACCTTATTTTATTAAAATAACAAAGTTTTGTAAAACTTTAATGTTATTAATTAACCTCTCAACACTTAAAGAAGAGTTTAGTCGGTTCGAGGGCCAAATATCAGAGGAAATTCTCAGAGAAAGGTTTAACTCGGAATATTTCTTAACAAATGGGCCCGGCCTTTTTTTCATCTTAGCAAGAAAGAATTACGACTATTTTGAAATCAAAGGCGGTATAGATTTTTCGATTAAACAGCTTTGTGGTAGATGTTTGATTTACGTTGAAAAAAAAATGAAGATTCCTGTTTCCGCCATAATAAAAAAAAGGACTAGCGTTTCTGATGAAGAGGATATCGGGCTGTATTATGCTGACTCAGACGTGTATAACATTGGAGAGCTATTGATTGAGCAAATTGTTCTAAATCTCCACCCATTTTGGCTTCCAGATGTTGAAGTGATTAACGGGATTGAACGATGTGTTGAATGTAAAAAAGAGCTCTGTTTCCAAGGACAAAATAAACCTCACCCTGAGAATTTAGTCTCGGAAACTATCAAGACAAAGCTAAAAAGTATATTTGGCAAGTAAAGATCAAAATCTACGGGCAATTTCTTTCCCTCCTAAAAGCAGTTTTCGTATTTTAATTCAAAATTCTATTGCTTTGATGTTTTTTGCTTCTCTACTCACTGCTAGGTGACTGTATCGAAACCTTACGCTCGATAGATGATTGATCTATTTGGCGAGGCTTGGCTTTGAGAAATTTATTAAGCCAAATTTGTAAATAGATCAGACTTTATGGCGAACATCAGACTTTTAAAAACGTACTAGTTTGGGCTAAAAACTGGCGGGTTTGAAAATTTTACTTAAAAATTTTTTCCCGGATGGTCTCTCGGATTTTATGATGGCAGATTCTCAAAAAATTCACCAAGATATCCCTAAACACGTATGTGAATTTTTAACAAGTTTCTTCCGAATGATAACCTCTTATAAT